>CALBPF010000285.1 GCA_937899105.1 uncultured Flammeovirgaceae bacterium
AAAGTGACTATTTGAAAAACTTAGTGAGATTCTTCCTCCGTCAGAATGACTTAAAGTATTTAGTTTCTACCTTTTGAGACAGCCCCTTAGAAAACCAGGGTATCCTGCATTGTGAAAACCAATAATTACACGAGGCATTTCCAACCCCCTGACCAAAGTTGACCAACAACACTTTCGTGCTTCCTTTCAGGGAACCGGTGGGCGTGGAAATTGAAAACCACCGCTCTACAGCCCTTTACCGCATCTGCAGTTAATATTTCTACTGCCTGAGTCGAATTAAAATAGCTATTGCGTAATTCGGGTTAATAATTTTTTAACCTAAGGATAACAGGTAGGCATGGTTAGTCCCCTGTGAAATTTATGTCGTAGCAGTAACCTAAAAACTATTAATCGCTATGTCAAAAGTAAGTATTGTAGAGAATCCTCCTATACATGCCCGGGAACTGGAGCTATTCTGTAACCGCGGAAATCACGATGTTGTAGGGAAATATCAAAATGTAGACGATTTTATCCGGGACTTTGAGCGTAACTCTCCCGAGGTGGTATTAATAGATGCACACCTGAGAAGTCAGCTCTACGAAAAAAACACACCTAAAATTACGGAAAATGGTCAGGTTATTATCATCTACATGTTCGCACATTTTGACCCCGCCCTCCTGAGTGGGGCATGGTATAATTATCAGTTCGTGGCCATAAAACCCATACAGGAAATCAAACTGCAAGAGATGATCCGGACGGCATTGGCTACCAAGCTTTCGGCTTCCGTACCGGCTGTTAACTACTCTTTGACAGACCGGATTTTTGTAAGGGATAAGTATCGCTATGTAGCAGTGAAATTAAGCGAGATTTACTCGATTAAGGCAGACCGGTGCTATACCGAAATCCACACGAAAACGAAACGCTATATTGCTTCAGAAAGCCTCAACCATTTCGAGGAGTTAATCCCGGCAAAAAACTTCATTCGGATACATCGCAGTTGGATCATTAACATGCACTATGTTGATGCCATCGAGGAGTGCAGGTTAGAAATCCAGGGGCAAATGATCCCAATGGGTAAAACCTACCGGAAAAGGATTAAATCCATGCTAAACATTATTTAGCAACAGCGCCGTACGCTATGCCAATGAGCAAAGTTGAGCAGTGTTGAATTTAACAATTTGGTAACCTACGGAGTAGGTTATTTTAACGGCCAAATCTTGTCATAAGATCGAGTAAAATAAGTAAGCGTGCTAGGAATTTTCACCTGCATAAAATTAAGGGTATTAAACAATGATGGCTACAGAAAAACATTACCGGTCTCTACTAAAACACGTTATAAAACTCATGGAAGGACTCCAAATTAATGAGAAGGAGTTACCGGCAAATTTGTTTGAAGATATTTCAGAGAAAGATTATAAAAAATCCATAGAGAAACTTAAGAAGCACAAGACTAAATTTGATGAAAGCAAGAAAGAGTTTGACCAGGCGAAAAAATCTTTTTTGGATGAATACGAGTTACTGCGGCGCAATTGGAGAAAAGATACCATGAAGATCAAGCGAAGGATTCGCAACACCAGGAAAAGTGTCTCCTTGCACGATTTTGGATTATAAATGCAATACCAGATGAAGTTTAATGCAGGTAGTTAGCTTGGCATAGGCGGATGCTGCAAGTCGTAAACATGGAGGTGAATAAATCGGTACTATGGTTTTTTTAAGCGCAGTTCACATCCGCAGTGCGTTGTTTTTTGTTTGCTTGAAGAAAACTCTGTTATCCTGAGTTGATCGAAGGATGAGTTTACCAAAATAAAGAGTAGTTGCCCTAAAAATGTCGAAGGGTGTCTCCTGACTGTTATCTTCCACCTAACTCCTGCCTTCTAACTCCTAATTCCTGGAAAAATTACAAGATCTAACTCAGTATTTCCTGAAGTTGTTTTCTCCTCGAAAATCCCACTAACCTCATCCACAATACTTAACACTTCCTTAAATACCCTTTTCTTTCTTGTAAGTTCAAAAAGAATTTATTTAGTAGCAATGAATCCTAAAGGCTACGATAAATTGTCAGATGATCAGCTGCTTTTCCTATTAAAAAAAGGCAATATGCGGGCTTTTAATCGCATCTATAAAAAGTACTGGAAGCGTTTATTTACGTACGCCTATAAAATATTTGAAGACAAGCATATCTGTGAAGATCTGGTCCAGGAAGTATTCATAAAACTCTGGAGAAATGCTTCAGAATCTACGATAAATAACCTGGAAGCTTACTTGTTCAAGGCCGTAAAATATCAAATCTCCAACAATATTAGAAGACTAAAATGGACCGCCTCGCACGATGAATCATTGAATGAAGTCGTTAGCGCTAACAGAACAGAAAGCCGCATAGAATTAGATGAATTACAACAGCTTGTGGAAGCCTCTGTCCAAATGCTTCCAGCTAAATGTCAAGAGGTATTTCGTTTGAGTAGAAATGAGCATCTCTCCAATCAGGAAATTGCAGACAGGTTAAATATCTCCATTCGGACGGTAGAAGCTCACATCCATCAAGCCTTAAAACTGATGAAAGGCCACATCCTAAATACAGTAATTTCAGTGGTAATCATTTTAGGTCTGCATTAACCGAATATTTCCCCTGTTAACTATTTGTTAAATCGTTTACATGCACTACGTAGTAACTGCTATTCATGTGACTTACTATTAAAGAAGTCAATATGACCAAAGAAGATTTCGTCCGATTAGCAGAGAAATACAACCGTAAAGAAGCCACGAAAGAAGAGTCCAGGCTGGTAGAATCCTTCTACGAGAAACTTCAGAACAAGAACCTCTCACCCCAATGGAGTCAGTTCCAGGAAAAGGAAATGGAGCAGAAGCTCTTAGGTAAAATCAATCTAAATTTTCAAGGGAATGAAGAAAAAGCCCAAAAGCAACCTCTATCAAGCTGGGGTACTTGGCGAGTAGCAGCTTCAATCGCTGTCATCCTTGGTTTAGGCATAGGAGCCTACCAGGTAATGGAACACGAACCTGTTGAGGTGGAATATGCTCATTATGTAACAAAACGTAATCAGCGAGCATCTGTAACACTTCCGGAGGGAACTGAGGTGAAACTTAATGCAGGAAGTTCCTTATCGTTCCCCAACCAATTCGCCAAAGACAAAAGAGAGGTGACATTAATAGGGGAAGCTTTCTTCGATGTCACTAAGGATGCGTCAAGACCTTTCGTAATTTCCTCAGGAGAGATTACAACCACTGTGTTAGGGACTTCATTTAACGTTCGGTCGTATCCGGAGGAGAATACGGATGTTACAGTCATTGAAGGAAAAGTAAAGGTAGAATCCGAAGTTGACTGTAAGGTATTAAATCCGGGGGCGCAGGCGCTTTTTTCTTTGGACGATAAAACATTGATGAAAGAAAAGGTAGATGTTCAACTCTACGCAGGGTGGACGAACCCTGAGTTAAATTTCGAGATGGTTCCGTTTGAAACCGTATTGGAAAGATTGGAGCGGTGGTATCGCATGGAAATCGTGCTGTCGGAGAATTCAGTCAAGGAGGATTGTTTTATTAGGGCAAAATTTAAAAATGAAGGTTTGATCCCGATACTCTATGGCCTGCAAACTATTGTCTCCTTTGAATACGATCATTCAGATGTGCAAAAAATTATTATTAAAAATAACGGATGTGTCAACTAGCTAATAATACGCCAATGAAAATAGTAGAATAAACGAACCCCGGGTAAGTGAGTACACGAGGTGGTCACACTAAAAAAACCCGGAACTGTTCCAGCAGCTCCGGGCCCAAAATAAGCATACAATTTTTCATGTACACAATTTAAAATAAATGAATCCAAAATTACTAAAACAATTGATGTTTGCATCAAGACAAGTATTCTATATATTTCTGCTTCAGACGGCTAGCATACAATTTTTGCTCGCAAGCAATAGTTCTGGCCAGGCATTCAAGGACATTAAGTTAGACTTGAATGTTAAAAACAAATCGATACTATCGGTTTTCGACCAGATTGAAGAACTTACCGACTTCACGTTTGCCTACACGAAAAGGATAACCAAGGATAAAAACAAAATTTCTCTTCGAAGAAAGGGTGATTTGAAATCAATTCTTGAGGAAATCGCTTTAAAAAGCGACTATAACTTCAAAAGAATAAATGAGATGATCTATGTGGTGCCAAGAAAGAGATCGGAGGAAATACATATTTCAGAAGAGACCTACGATCGCACCATTACGGGTAAAGTCACGGTTGGGAATGGGGAGCCGCTCATTGGAGCTACTATACACTTAAAAGGCACCTCGATTGGGGCAATAACTGACGTAAACGGGAACTTTACACTATCCGTCCCGGACGATGCGGAGAGAATCATTTTCTCCTATGTGGGATTTCAATCCGTCGAGATTCTCATTGGAAATCAAACCGACTTTAACATTACCCTTGTGGAAGATTTGGCTGCACTTAATGAAGTGGTAGTGATTGGATATGGTACCCAGGATAAAGAGAAATTCAATGGAGCGGTTTCCAAGATAAATAACGACGCGTTGAATGAATATTCTACTGCAAACTTTGAGCAGGCCATGATTGGAAGAATTGCTGGAGTTCAGGTGTTTTCAAACGGAAAAAACCCGGGAGATAATTCTGTAATACAAATCAGGGGACTTAACACATTGACAGCAGGAACGGATCCATTGATTGTTGTAGATGGTAATCCATTGACAGAAGGTTCTTCTATGAGTTCTATAAACACCAATGATATAGAATCTGTCAGTGTGCTAAAGGGAGCGGCTTCAGCAGCAATCTACGGTTCCAGAGCTTCCAGTGGCGTGATTTTCATTAGCACCAAAAGAGGTACACCGGGAAAGTTAAAAGTCACCTATGATGGGTACGTAGGGGTGCAAAAACGAATGGATAAATTTGAATTAACAGATGCATACCAAACAGCCCTTTTCGATAATGACGCGCGTAACTTTGGCTATTTATCCGGGGGCGCCGGAAGAAGCATTAACGATGACAATGCTACGAGGGATGCAAATGGTGGCGGTAAGCGAAGCAGAATTCCGGATTACCTCCGGGGCTATTTAGACGGTACCCCTGAACTAACCAATACGAACTGGCAGGATGAAGTGTTTAGAACAGCCAGGCAGGAAAGTCACTATATTAATTTGAGCGGCGGGACAGAGCAGTCCGACTATTCCATTTCTTTTGGGTTCCTTGATCAGGAGAACATTATCATTGACTCCGATTATAAGCGATATACGAATAACATCAGGTTCAATACACAAGTGAGTAAGATGGTCAGGTTCGGTGTTAATACGAATCTCTCCTATACGGATGCCAACTTAACAGGTGAGAGAGCATGGTCCAGTTCTCGCTTAGGGTTTAAACAACAAGCAGACCCCGCTTACAGTGTGGTGTTGATGCAGCCATATTACCCGATTACAAATGCAGACGGTTCCTTAGCCATAGCGGCGCAATTGGATGACAACAATGATAATTGGGACGGGCCGATCAGTGAGAACACCATTGCTCAAACGAAGCTTACTGATTTCTTGAGGACCGGGTTTAGGGCTTTTGGAAACACATTTGTAGAAATAGAGCCTATTGAAAATCTGACCTTCAAAACAATGTTTGGGGGAGATTATGAAACCAGTTCAGAAGAATATTTCGGACCCTCCACGATCGGAGACTACAGGACGCCAGTAGAAGACAATAACACCAAAGCCTCGCTGTATAACACAGAAAGAGAAAATTACATCACGGAGAATACATTGACCTACATGAAAACATTCGGTGTACATACTTTTGAACTTCTCGGTGGATATAGTTACCAGCAAGAACTCTGGAGTAGAACAAGCCAGGAAAGTGAGGATTTTGCGGATGACAACATCAGGAATATTGGAGGGGCCACTTCCGTCAATTCCACACTCCAAAGCAGCAAATGGGCATTGGAATCGTATTTTTCCCGCTTGCAGTACGACTATGATGGCCGGTACTCGCTCTCTGCATCCATACGAAGAGACGGCTCCTCTCGATTTGGCAAGAATTCCAAGTACGGAACCTTTGGTTCGGTATCTGGTGGCTGGGTATTAAGTAACGAATCCTTCTTTCCCCAATCTACACCCATCAGTTTTGCAAAAATTAGAGTGAGTTGGGGGCAGACTGGCAACAACCAGATTGGCAACTACAGTGCAATTGCCACACTCGATGATGATAATTATGTCGTTGACAATGACTTGATCTCAGGCCTGTACATAAACACTGCACCGAACGCAGACTTATCCTGGGAGACTAATACCGCACTCAACTATGGGATTGATTTAGGGTTTATGGAAGATAAACTTCAATTGACAGCGGAGTATTATGTAACCAATACGACGGATATGCTTCTCAATGTTCCGGTTCCTCAACAATCCGGATTTACCGAATCATTGCAAAATATAGGTGAGTTGGAAAATAAAGGGTTTGAGCTTGAACTAAACGGAAGAGGGTTTAGGTTAGGCGAGTTGGAAATCGGATTCAATGCAACCTACGCAACCAATGAGAACGAAGTGATTGCCCTTGGAAAGGACCAAGATCAAATCATCTACAGCAACCTATCCACATTCATTACGGAAGTAGGCCACCCCATTGCTCAATTCTATACCTATGATATCATAGGGGTGTATAGGTCCCAGTCTGAAATCGATAACGATGAAGTGATACCGCTTGCAGGCACAGAGGTTGGAGATTACATCGTACGAGACACAGATGGTGATGGGGTGATCACTGCAGATGACCGGGTCATGCAAGGAGATTACAATCCGGATTTTACCTATGGCTTTGGTATTACCCTCAACTACAAAGGATTCGATCTGAATGCTCAATTTTTTGGTATTGAAGGTAGGAAAGTAGTAGATAATATGGTCTACCGAGCTGAAAGTGGGGAGGGTTTCTTCGTTCCGACGAAACACTATTTTAACAATTATTTCAATGACCGTAACCCTGACGGGTTTTTCAGGAGACCGGATTTTTCTAGTTTCTCATCTGCAGGTCGGTTGACACGCACCTCAAGCCTTTCGGTGTATGATGGGGATTATTTCAGATTGAGAAGTCTTCAGATCGGTTATACCTTACCAAGCAAGGTGACTGATTTTCTGGGTATTGACCGAGCGCGTGTGTATTTCACCGGGAACAACCTATTCAATATTACGGATTTCCGCGGATACAACTCAGACGGTATTGATACCCGATCCGAAGAGCGGCAAACGTTATCGAGGGGTCTCATCAATTCCGCAAGTCCCTTGACTCGTTTTCTGGCAATCGGTGTCAACGTCAAATTCTAATCAACTAAAATTCGATTACCATGAAGATTCAAATAAATAGGTTATTGTTTGTAGTAGCATTCGCTATACTATCGTGTTCTGATGAGTTGGATTTGGTTCCAATCACAGAGAAATCAGCATCCAACTTCTATCGTAATGAGCAGGAAATGGAAACAGCGATTTTTGGTGTCTATGCGCAATTACAGAATAATGGCCTGTATGGACTCGATCTTATAGGAGTCGGTGAAATACCTGGGGAAGATACCTTTGAAGAAATAGCCGCCAATGATGGCGGGAGGTTTGGTCAGTTAGATGATTTTTCTACCAACGCCGAAAATGATCTGGTGGGTGACATTTGGAGAGAATCCTTTGAAGGCATTCAACGGGTTAACGTGGTGTTGAACCGGATCGAAGAAGTGGAATTTGACAACGAAGCTTTAAAGGCCAACCGAATAGGAGAGATGCAATTCGTGAGAGGCTTGCTGTACTTCAATTTGGTAAGACTCTACGGTGATGTACCTCTGGTTTTAGAGGAAACGATAAACCCTTCGGATTACTTTGGTCAGGAGCGCACGCCTTCATCCGAAGTCTATGATCAAATCGAGACAGATTTGAATGCAGCAATTCAAAGTTTACCTGCAACCAAATCATCCGGAAGGCCGGCGATAGGTGCAGCGCAAGCTTTACTCGCAGATGTTCTGATGAATCAAGGGGATTATAGTGGGGCAGTATCACTGTTGAATGTCGTGGTCAACTCAGGAGAATATCTTTTAATGCCAACAACTGCTGAGGTGTTTGGAGTGTCCAACGAGGGTAATGCAGAAATCCTGTTTGAAGTGCAATATTCAAGTGGGTTGAATGGCAATAGTGAAGGAGAGAGCGCCGCCTCCCAATTCAGGCCATCCGGTACCACTGCGAATGCGAAAGGTCACAATTTGCCATCAGCGGAGTTCGTAGGTCTTTTTGAAGCCAGTGATACCCGTCAGAATGATTATGTAGGGTTAGATGCCGAAGCAAATCCGTTTTACTTCTCGGTAAAATATGAGGTGTCTGAAACCGGGGCGGATGATGGCGATACGGACCATATTGTGATCCGGTACGCCGATGTTCTCTTAAAACTGGCCGAGGCATTGAATGAGTCGGGAGGCGCAAATCCGGAACAGTACCTTAACATGGTTAGAAATAGGGCCGGTTTGAGCAATACAACAGCCACTTCCCAGAACGACTTAAGAGATGCCATTGAGATGGAAAGAAGACTTGAGTTGATAGGTGAAGGTCATCGTTGGTTTGATTTGAAAAGAACAGGGAGAGCGGTTGAAACCATGAATGCATGGTTTGCCGCAAATGATAAAAATGTGACGATCAGTTCAAACCACCTGATTTTACCTATTCCACAGAGTCAGCTGGATACGGATCCTGCTTTAGAACAGAATCCAGGCTATTAAGTCCGGAGTTGACGAGGGTTATTGGATAACGACCCTCTGTTAATAATTGAATTCATTAAAACCTATTAAAATAGTATTAAACGAAAAATTCTATGAAAATCACAAAATTTATCTTGTTAATAGTTGTCACGTCCTGTATCTCTTTTCAGACCTTCAGCCAGTTCAATTCAAATCACGACTGTGCTACTTGGGCTTCAAGTAGTACAGATTGTCAAAACTTAAAGAAGCTCAAAGATTATCGAGTTAGAAATGAGACGAAATACACTATGATACCGCATCGTGGGTATTGGCAACCTAATGCCACTTTAGGAACCAATTTGTATCCAGAAAATTCTGAAAGTGCCATCAGAGCCGCCAAGGATTTTTTTGCAAGTGTAGAAGTTGATATCATGTTAACAAAGGATGACAACCCCGTAGCTCTTCATGATTATTCCGTATCCAGATTACTCGATGGATTTAGTTCGTCAGACAGGATATGGGATTTGAATTGGGCGCAAGTCAAAAACAAAAAATTGAAATACACGAATGGAACAGTCTCAAATGATGTACTTGTTCATTTTGTGAACTTATTGGATTACGCCAAAGCATCTAATTTGATTGTATTTGTCGACATAAAAGAAGGTCAAAAGGGTAACATGAATTGTGCAGACATTAATGAGTGCAAAAAAGAGTTCTGGGATGTGATGCGAAAATGTTTTGTCATAGCAGAGAGTAAGGGTCAGCTTCGTAGAGTTGTTTTTAAGATACCTTTTAAGCAAGTCACTGCAAATGAGATAGCAACTATCTTTTCTGGAACTAGATATGGTTATCAATTCAAGGACAACGATAAATATAGGGTACTGTATATGCCAGTTTATTATGAAAATGATAAAAGGGAACCTGAAGACTATGCAACTAGCCTTGAATTATTCAAAAATTTGTATCCTAACTGCGTATTTTGAGCTGAATTCAACATGAAGAAAGGAAATTCACAATTTGCACAAAGCTTTTATTATAAGGGTCGTAATTTCCCTAACATGTTTGATTTTATGTATTACTACCTTCTGATGCGACCTTCCTTTTTTTCAACAGAACCACTTAGAACTGTCAATGGCAAAGGGCAGACAGTTAGCAGATATTCACAATGGAATGATATATCCTCCACTGATGTCTCTGGAGACTTATATCAAATGAAAAATATTATCGTGAGTTCTTACGCTTATGGAAGTACCATCATCACTACCGACCAGCCCAATGGGTCAAGGTTTCCTGGTCCTGGTTCTACTAATAGAATGTCATCTTCCGAAAGTTCAATTGCGGAACAACCTTTTTTAGAAGAAGATACCTTCGAAAAAAACATGGTATACCCAAATCCGGTAACTAATAGTCTTTGGGTGCAACTGTCGGCGGACTCAGAAATCGGATGGATTGAAATTTATGATTTAAAAGGTCAGCGAATAGATACCCCAGACTGGAAAGGCAAAGCAGTAGAGGGCCGGTTTGAGCTTTTTGATCTAAATGACATTTTGGAACAAGGGGTCTATGTGATCAAGTTTTATGGTTTAGAGGGAAATACGCTCTTGGAGAAGAGGCTTATCAAAAATTAAGAATGTGTTTTTAACTGCATATCATTAAAAATAAGATGAGACCAGTTGCTTTACTACTATGTTTTGTTTTGTCCTTTTTTGTATTTTTTTCTTGCAAGAAAGGACAAAACTTTATCGGGATAACCCAAGCAAAAAAAGAATTCTTGGGAAAAGAAAGTCAAGTACTTTCCATAGACTCTCTGATTAACGTTCTTAAAGATTCACAAAACGAGCAAGTTATGGTAGTAGCCCATCGTGGAGATTGGCGAAATGCACCCGAAAACTCTTTGCAGGCAATTAAGAATTGCATTGAGATGGGAGTGGATATGGTTGAGATAGATGTACGAATGACCAAAGATTCAGTGTTCGTACTCATGCATGACCAAACGATCGATAGAACCACTACCGGATCAGGTAGCTTGTCAGATTTTACCTACGATTCGTTACAAACTTTCTTTTTAAAAAATGGACTATTGCAATCTACTCCTCATAAAATTCCGACCCTGGAGGAAGCGCTTAGGGTGAGTAAGGATAAGATCTTAATCAATCTTGATACAAAAGATTACCAAAACCTGGGCAAGTATTATAACCTATTGAAACAAACGGAGACCCTTCATCAGGTAGTCATTAAAGCTCCCATTTCAAAAAGTGAAGCGCAAACTATTTTTGGTCATTATCTCGATGAAATTTACTTCATGCCCTTGGTGCGCACGGCCGAACCCGGGGCGATGAGCAGGGTCAAAGACTATCAGGAAGAAGACTCCCCGGTTGCATTTGAGTTTACTGTACCATCGGATACCACTTCATTACTGCGTTATTTTTCATCGATTCGTAAAAAGGGATCACGTGTGTGGGTAAATGCCCTTCGTCCGGAACACTGCGTTGGACATGATGATGAGCAGGCCGCACTGGATGTTTCAGTTTATGATTGGTTCATTGAAAATAGCGTCAACATGATTCAAACCGACCGCCCCGCTCTACTTATTAGTTACTTACAAAAGAGAGGTTTACATCATTGAAAAACTGGTTAAAGAAATGAAGAAGCCAGCGCTTCTCTTCCTTCTACTTCTGATCATTGGATGTAATGAACAACAAAAAGAGTCTTCTCCCCGATTCGCATCACCGGTAGAAATGATCGAATGGATAAGGAATCCCAGTGAAGATTATGTTATGGTGGTTGCCCATCGGGGCTATTGGAGAAGCGCACCTGAGAATTCAATTTTAGCGGTAAAACATGCCTTGGAAGAAGAAATTGATATAGTTGAAATTGATGTTCGAATGACTATGGATGGCGAATTAGTGGTCATCCATGACAAAATCTTGGATCGCACGACCAGTGGAAAGGGAAGAATATCAGAAACTACATTGTACACTGTGAAGCAGGCATTTCTCAAAACAGGAGTAGGTGTTGAAACGCACTACAAAGATCCGACACTTAAGGAAATGATGACGTTCGTAGCGGGTAAGCCAATTTTGGTAAACCTGGATAAATGTTGGGAGTATCTGCCAGAAGCCTACGGAGTTTTAAAGGAGACCAATACGATCAACCAGACATTGTTTAAAGGGAACGATCCGCTGGAGGTATTAAGAGAAAAATACGGCTCATTAATGGATAGTATTCATTACATGCCTATGGTTTGGCCGAGTAATTACAATATTTATGCAAATAATGTGTCAGAAGAACCTGTCTCTTATGTGGATGAATTTCTTACCGATTTCTCACCCATCGGATTTGAAGTGATCTATGATACCGAAGATTCTCCCGTTATTTCCACGATCAGTAAAATGCAGAACCAGTCGGTTGCAGTTTGGGTCAATACGCTATGGCCGGAGCTTTGTGGAGGTCATTATGATGAAATGGCTCTTCAGGACCCAGAAGCACATTGGGGCTGGGTCATAGATCACGGCGCTAATATTATACAATCAGATCGTCCTGTTCTTTTAACAAAGTATTTAAGAGTTAAAGGGCTTCACTAGTTATGATTGGAGGGGCAGTGTTTTAGCGTTCACATCGCTTCCTTTTCCAACCAACAGCCTAACGGTATAAAAATAATAAGGCCTTCCGGCTTAGCCAATGCGTTATGAAGCGGTGTTGCATCCACTTTGAAGTTAGGTTCGGCGCCATGCTCAATTAAAAAAACGCAAACCTTCCAGTGACCGAAAAAGGCTGCGTTACCGAGCTCCGTATTAAGATCAATACGCTCCAAGGTACCGCCGGTCTCTAATACCGCCCGCGGTCCGGTAACATCATTAAAGTAAACCAGCCATTGCTACCTGATCTTCATTCAGCCTATTTTCGAATCCTCATACTGCATGAGCTTGAAAATGTAATCCGCTGGGCTTCTGCTGAAATGGGCCAATATTTCTTCCGTTTGCATATGAAGCGATGATTGCTGATAAGTATAAAT
This sequence comes from uncultured Flammeovirgaceae bacterium, assembly GCA_937899105.1. Taxonomy (GTDB): domain Bacteria; phylum Bacteroidota; class Bacteroidia; order Cytophagales; family Cyclobacteriaceae; genus Fulvivirga. The sequence goes on from CALBPF010000285.1 coordinate 12,697, forward strand.
GAGCTTTTGATCAATGCTTTCATGACAAGATGCCTACGGCCTTGTTCCAAACAGGCGCCACGCTAATTATCTGGTGTCTGGTACTAAGAGCTACTACCGAAAACTTCCATATAGGTTACAAAGCTGGCTGTTCCTCGTACGTAACCGACAGTCGCGATCAGTGCACCATCCCGATAAGTAATAGCCAAAGGAGCTCTACTCACACCTACTGTATGTCACTCATATCAGTAAGAGAATCAGCAATGATTTGTTTCATAAACCGTGGTTATGAGGTAGGAATTTATAAGTTGAGATAATCCTATTCAAAAGAGGGGCTAAAGAGCGATTTTGAGTGAGTTTTAATTAACTTTCAGTGATTAACCTACCCATTCAGTAATAAGGACGCGGTTTCATATGGAAGCTTTATAGATCAGACCGGTACTGGAAGTTTTCTAAGCTGGCTTGATTTATCAAAGCCGGGTTCAGAACTATAGTTATGTCCTTTTTAAATATTCTAATGTATAAATCAGTTTAGGAGTTATCTCAAAACACTTTTATAGAAATAGTTTAATTGTCACAAGTATGCACTCAGGCCAAATTATTAGCTTTTTAGTAACTCCAATTCCAACTCCTCAACGATCTTTAAAAAAACTACTATGGATACTGCTCCTCGGAATTGGAGGTAGTTGTTTTATTTTCCTTTACAATCCTTTTGGTATCGCCAATCAGGCGGGACAATCAATTATAGTAGATGTATTAATTTTTAGTCTAGGAATAATCTTCTCACTCTCCATTATTTTTATGGAATGGGTGATTCCAAACCTTATTCCTAAAGCATTTAAAAAATGGAACATTGGAAAAGCAATTCTTTGGTATACCCTTGTACTCCTTTTTGCAGGAGCTATCAATTTTTTGTACAAAAGCTATTTAGGAGGTTTTAGAGACTTTACGTTTGTAGAATTTCTCTTAGTGTTGCTCAGAACATTTGTGATCAGCTTTACCGTAGCTTTCTTTCTTGTCGGGATTTCCCAGTTTTTTGACAAAAAGGAACTTTTGAAAATTTCTTCCGGAGAAAGGTTCAAAATCATATCCGGCGACGGTAAAATTGTAGATTTTAACCTAAATGAAATTCTTTATATTGCAAGTGATGATAATTATGTAGATATCCACTACTTGGTCAACGATACTCGTCAAAAACTAATACTTCGATCGAGTTTAAAAAATATCGAAGAGCAGATTGTAAATCCAATTACACCTATCATTAGATGTCACAGACAATTCTTAATTAACACTAATCAGTTTGAAATCTTGAAAGCCACGAGTAGAAGCATGATTTTGCAAACAAAAAAATATTCAGATGAAATTCCTGTATCTTCTAAGTATATTGGAATTATGAAAAAGCAGTTGTCTTTTCGCCCCTAAAACTTGTTTATACTCCACAAAACGGGTTTTTTTTAAATCCTAATTCTAATCACGCTGGTTTCTAAGGTGAAGTACGGGAGGTCCCCGAACGTAGTCAGACTCAAATTAGTATAAGATTATGAATCAAAAATTCATCTTGTTGTTAATGTTGTTTGTAACAACGTTATCATCAAAAGCTCAAGGGACAAAGGAATTTAAGAAAGCCGAAGAGATCATCAGATCCTATATAAATGATTTTAAATTGGATCGGTATGCCGCTGATTCCATGTATTGCGGAATTGACGTTATTAACGTCGGATCATGGACGGTTTTAGTGACAGGGAGAAAAACCGGAGTAGGTTGGGAAGTCATCCTCGAAGAAGGCTTGCCTCAAATACCTACATTTTACTACAAAATAGAGCTTGAAACCTTAAGGGCGATTGATGAAGGAGAAATAAATGCGCTTACTGCGCAAGGTAAAACCTTCTCAGGGGACTACACTCCAATGGGTGTGGATAATATGGAAGGTTATGAACCTAGCCAAGAACAAGATGATAAAGTCAATCCTTTCTCTTTTCATTTCTGGACTAGAGGATTTCCGGAGACCATACCTTTTGGCGAGGGTATGACACGAAGAGCACATGGCTCTAATTTTGTCATTTTTTATTATGAAAAAGGCCTCCGAACCGCCTGGTACAATATTCTACCCGGAGAGATCGTACGAGGCGATGCACGCGAACAAGCTGCTCCATTCCCTATGATGGGTGTCACTATAAAAGGAACGATCGAAGGAGAAGTAGATGGTAAAAGAATTACCGTCCCCAAAGGTAATACCGTATTTATTCCGGCCAATGTGGAACACAAGTGGTGGAATGATGCTGATGAAGAGGTCCAGATTGTCCTAATCATGTTCGGAAAAGGAGCCTAGTGATTATTTGTGAAACCCATATTTTTTAATGCCACCTATAATTATGAATACTTCAACATACTTGTCACAACAGTGGATTAGGCTTGGTGCAATAAGCGGAATCATCTCATTTACTTTATTCCCAATCCTGCTCTTTATCGATCTTCCGAGCTATTTACAGATTGCTCTTGCCATTTTATACGGAATCTTATTTTCACTTTCGGGGTTTGCAATTCATCATTTAATGAAGTGCCACAAGCCCTCCATTCTCACACAAATTGGAGCATTGTTTGTTTTTATCTCCGGTTTCTTATTCAACCTAATGCTAACTGTACAATTAACCTTTAGGGGATACTTGGAACATTTTAAAAGTCAGGTTTCAAGTCAGGAAGAAATGGATCTTCTGAATTGGATTATGAAAACGGTGGATCCTATTCACCTTGCCATGCAAGTTTCCAATGATTTCTTCACCGGTATTGCAATGATCTTATTCGCAATAGCCATGTATTCTCATCATCACTTTGGAAAAATATGGGCTCTTTCCGGTGGGTTAATAGCTCTTGTTTTGATTACAGTCAAATGCTGGGCGTTTCCCATGACTCCTTATGAGCTAGGATTCCCATTTATACTTGGTCCTGCACTGGCGTTGTGGTTTGTTGCAGTAAGTGTTCAATGCTTGCGAAAAGTTAAGGATTTGCAATTGGGCTAACAGAAGTATTTTTCCTATTATTTTCACTTCATTTTTTTTAAAGAATTCGAATAACCCTTTGATTCATTTATTGCTTTCGGAATATCAATTTTTAAAAAATGCTTTTCAAGTTCTATGAGTGTAGCTGCCGGGTCGTAAGGAGAAAAACTATGGACTAACCGAAGTACGAAATAAGCAGCTCTGGGTAATAAATCATATTCTCCCTGAGCATTGGAACGAATTTTAGAGCAAATTCCGAACCACTCTTCATTCATATTATTTACACCACCTTTATCGTCTCGGTAGTAACCCCCATTATTCCAGGTAGCTGTATTGTCATGTATGGCTAAGTTCTTTGTTTGGCCAACTTTCCACCACCCATCACTAAACTGATAGGAGAAACCCCCTAGGGAATTTCCTGATCCACCAATGCCTGCTACATTAGCATAAATTTCTTTCCAATTTCCTGCCAAATAGTAGGCTTGAGATTCCTGGTCTTCTAAACCTTCAATCGCGTTGTATGCATCCGCACCAAACTCTGTGAAAATTATTGGCTTGTTTAATTCTTCCCTTACGCGTTGAAATGTATCACCGAACGATACTCCCCGGTACATGTTAGTACCAAAAATATCTATGTCTTTACATTCTTCTTTAATTATTTCAATAAACATTAAATCTCCGTTACATATAGCAATAGGGTGCTGGCTATCCAAAGCTTTCATGGCTAGAGCGGCTTCATTGAAGAGCTCATATATAGATCGAGCTCTTATCACAGACTTTTCATCAACTGAAAGTTCATTTTCTGATTTTTCTTTGATGGATTTACCCTTATTATCACTCAATAAAAAGAGCTTGTACATCGCCCTTGCTGGTAAAGCGGAATCATAATCCTTCTTTGGTGTGGTTTTCTTTTCTGTATCATCCCAGAAAAGGCCGTAATTGTTTTCGTTTCCCAATAGATAAAGTAAAAGACCAGGCGTGTCTCTATATTCTTTGGCTAACTGTGCAGTTTTCTTGAGTAATAATTCTTTGACCCCCGGGTTATCATATTCTGTATTGGCCATCCACTCTCCATCCAAGCTAACTCCATAACGGCCAAATGGGTGGTTTAACATCGTATAGATACCAAAGTTTTGGTGAATGTAGGCGATCCATTTTTTAGGAATTCCTGTGTACATCCTAAGGGTGTTAACCCCCATGCTTTTGACCAAGGTCATCTCCTTATCAAGAACCGATTTTATAACCGCTTCTGATTGTTCCCAAAGGCTGTAGGTATAGTTAGTTCCCAAAGGGTAATAGTCCCAGTTTATACCTTTCACCATAAAGTCTTGACCATCCACAACCAGCTTAAATCCGTTATCACTCTTTTGTACCTGGACGCTGGTTCCCATGGCAGGAACAGACCATGCCATCCCTACAAGAACCGAGATGAGGCAGTATACTTTCATATATTGAAATGGTTAAATGTACTTAGTTTACAGAAAGATAATGAACCTGAACTAATCTGACCTTTTTAATTAAAAATACAACTGGCTTGAAAGCGATATACAAAATCTATCTTTATTTTATAAAAAGAAAATAATCTCTTAATGAACTGGCCGGAGGTATTTAAAGGTATACAGCTGTGCATCGGCTTTCAGCTGTTTTTAATAGCCCTATTTTTACTTTCTAGTAGACAGAAGAGAAATTACTTATTAGGATTTTATACCGTTCTTATTAGTATTTCTTCCTTAAGCAGTGGCCTCTACTCGTATCTTGAAAAAGCTCCGTTAATAACTTTTCTATTTGGCGCTCACCTCATCATATTTCATGCGCCACTGTTGTTTCTTTACATTAAGTCTATAGGAGAAGAGGAGTTGAAGGTCCGGCATCACTTGGTTTTCCCTGTCTTGTATACCATGTATTATCTTATTCTTAAGCTTTTTTTCTCAGATCTTTTTAATAAATATAGCTTTCAAATACTTATCTTTCATTTACTCCTTTCGGTAATTTATACCGGGATTTATTTCTATTTTGGTTCACGGTATTTCAGTATCAGGCTAAGTGATTCGCTGAAGCAAAAAGCCCTAAAGAAGTTCCGCCTGTTTTATGTGATTACCAATACGCATTCCATCAGCCTGCATTCCGTAATGGCGACTTCATACGTCGCTTATCTTTTTTTCTACAATGAATTTTTATACTTCAATGAGTACATAGTTCCGGACATATTTTCTTTTATCATTTACATACATCCGCTTACGAGTATCATATTTATAATCTATCTGCTATCGGAAACTCACTCTTTACGCTCTTTAATCTTAGATAAGGGCATTACTAAAAGCGAAGTGGTAAGGAACAATAAACATCAGATCTTTACAGACGTCAGACGGATTATTGATGTTCAAAAAAGATTTAAGAACCCTGACTTCGGCCTGAAACAGCTTTCTCACGAAATCGGCGTCAATGAAAAGGAACTAGCCGAGTATTTTACAGAAGAATTATCTACTCCTTTTAATGATTATATCCATAAAAAGAAGATTGAGGAGTTCAAAAACTTAATTAAAGAAGATACCGAAAATACATACAGTTTAGAAGGTGTAGCACAACTTGCCGGATTTAAATCAAAAGCTACTTTTTACAGAGTTTTCAAGAAAGCAGAGGGGATTACGCCATCAATGTACAAGCAGCAACAATCCAAAGTAGGTTAAATTCTTACTTCTAAAGGTTCCGGGCTTATTTGGGTTAGTTATTAGTCTCAATTCTGGTATGAGACTTCTTTACATCGTCTATCCAGCGGGGATTTGAATGTTATAGATAATATTTGACTATTCGTAAAAATCCTGGTAAGGTGAAAAAACTTTTATATCTCAGTATATACCTGGTAACGCTTGCATCTTGTGGTGATAGTTCAGACGATGGTACTGTTAATACTAAAACAGGAAATACAGATCCGCCAGTTCTTGGTAATCAGTTGCCTGAAACAGGATATAAAGCTCCAGATTCATATTCGGGTTACATTCTTACTTGGTCTGATGAGTTTGATGGAAGTCGGCTAAATCCAGATAATTGGAATTACGAAATTGGCAATATAGATCCTTTTGGGAATATAGGTTGGGGGAATAATGAGCTCCAATTGTACAGGAGTGGTAATGTATCAGTTAATGATGGCTATCTGACCATTGAGGCGAGAGAAGAAAGTAGTGGAAGTTATACTTCCGGAAGAATCAACACGCGAGATAAGCAAGAGTATCAGTATGGTAGAATTGATGTAAGGGCCGCTCTGCCAAATCAGAGAGGTATGTGGCCGGCAATTTGGATGTTAGGTGAAAATCACTTGGAAAGTGGCTGGCCCATATGTGGTGAGATAGATATCATGGAAGCTTTTATTTCCGGACCAGAAACAGCAAATCAGATCAAAAGTAATGCGTTTTGGGGTAATACTTTTCCGGCGCCTAACGCACCTAGTCCGCCGTATAAACTGTCTTCAGGCGATTTCTCTGACGAATGGCATGTTTTTTCACTAGATTGGGATGAAAATACCCTCAAATTCTTTGTAGATGGTAAGCAGCACTATGAATTGATAATTAATGCAGAACTCGGCGCTCATTTCAGGAATAAGTTTTTCTTTATCATGAACGTTGCTGTTGGGGGTAATCCGGTTCCATCGCCAGATGCAAGTACTATACTTCCTCAGCGCATGTTTATAGATTACATCAGGGTATATCAAAAAAATTGAATGAATAGATGATTAGGTAGTACAAGCTTTTATTAGTTAAACTCGGGTCGGCAATAAACCAAAAAGCAAAAAATCATGAATTTAAAAACGGTCATTTGGCTAGCAGCTCTTTCCTTGTTGATAAGATGCCAGCCCGCAACTTCAATAGATCATGAGGTGATCAAAGTAGGGGCTATAAAAGTAACCATTATGTATGCTAACGGGGAGGATAAAGTATTCGATATGGATTATTATGCAGATAAACACATGCCCATGTTAGCAGATTTATTTGGAGACGCTATGAAGAAGTATGAAATAGACCTGGGAATAAGAGGCCGAACTCCGGATGACGAAGCTTCTTTTTTGGCCATAGGATATTTGTACTTTGACAGCCTATCAGATTACGAAAAAGCATTTGCCTCCAATGCTGAAAAAATCCTTACTGATATTCCCAACTACACTAATGTTCAACCGATAGTCCAGATCAGTCAGATAGTGAAATAAAATGAGCGCCGAATATATTTAAGCATGGTACTCATGAACCGCGAAATCAAGACTCACCACCAAAGGGCTATTGACAACTTAATAAAGGAATACGAAAATGATCCGAGATTCCAGGCCATCATCATAGGTGGTTCCGTAGCGAAGGGATGCGCACGTAACGATTCAGACGTTGACTTTATGATTATAGCCACGGATCAGGAATTCGAAAAGCGCAGGCATCAAAGGAATCTTTTTATTAACCGTAAGGACCTTACGGACTACCAAGGAGGCTTCGTGGACGGCAAGATCATTAACATGGCATATTTGAATAAAGTTGAAGAAAAAGGGAACGAACCTTCCCGAGCCGCTTTTGACGGCGCCTTTACCGCTTTTTCCAGAATTGATGGTCTGGACGAGCAGATCATGAGTATTGCTCGGTACCCTGAAGAACATAGAGAGGAAAAACTAAAGACGTTTTATTCCATGTCCTTTATTCAAAACTGGCTTATGGGTGAAGCGAATAGGCACAATAATCTATATACTAAAAGCAGGGCCGCTTCTCAGCTGACACTATTTGCCGGTCGATTGATTCTTGCCTATAACCGGATTTTCTTTCCGTATCATAAATGGTTCTATGAATATCTCGACCGCTGTTCCGAAAAGCCAGAAAATCTCATTGATCAAATGAATAAGGTACTAAGCGAACCAAATGCGTGCAACGCCGATAATCTTTTTCAAAGTATAAAGAAGTTTCATCCCTGGGGTGTGGCTGATCTTGATGCTTTTTTTTGGTTTATGGAAGATGTAGAATGGAGCTGGATGGATGGGAAGGCTGGACTTGAAGACTGGTAAAAATCATGTTTATGATTAACAATCACTTTATTTATCAACTAAACACTACAAAATGGGTGTCTTATCTAAAAAAAAGCATTATTCTCTATTTGCTATACTCCTTATATTGTTGAATTTATCTACTGCTTATTCTATGGATTTTAGCACGGAAATAACAAAATCTGAGATTCGACTGACTGATAAGGGCTATCGGATTTTTTTGAATGGAGAGCCTTTTTATGTTAAAGGGGCAGGGGTTCATCAAGGTAGCCTGGAGTCCCTGGTGGAACACGGCGCCAATGCCATTAGAACCTGGAGTACAGATAATGGCCTAGAGGTTTTAGATCGAGTCCATAAACTGGGCCTGAAGGTCACTATGGGAGTTTGGGTGGGGTTGGAACGCCATGGGTTTGACTATGATAACCAAGTAGCTGTAAAAGAACAACTGGCAAGTATTCGTACAAAAGTGATAGCCTTGAAGGACCATCCGGCGCTAATGGCGTGGAGCATTGGAAATGAGCTAAATCTGCAATCAAGAAACCCCAAAGTTTGGAATGCGGTGAACGAAATATCAAAAATGATTCACACCTTGGATCCAAATCATATTACGACTACTCCTTTATCTGGCATAGAGAAGAAAGATGTTGATTTGATTGCCAATAGGGCGCCTGATCTGGATTTCTTAAGTGTTCAGCTTTACGGCGCCATTGAAATATTACCGGAACTTATTACCAAGTCCGGATATGAAGGCCCTTTAATGGTTACGGAATGGGGGGCAACCGGCTACTGGGAAGTGGGTACTACAGAATGGGGAGCGCCAATAGAGAATAATAGTTCCGAAAAAGCAGATGGTTACCTCAGGCGATATCAAAATTCTATTTTATCCCAATCGCAGCAAGTCGTAGGTTCTTTTGTATTTCTTTGGGGACAAAAGCAAGAGCGTACACCTACTTGGTTTGGAATGTTTATGCCGGATGGTAAAGAAACAGAATCAATTGACGCCATGCACTATGCCTGGAACGGGAAATGGCCGGAAAACCGCTCACCCAGGCTGCTGGATTTTACCTTAGAGGGACAACGAGCTGTCAACAATATTAGACTGAAACCGGATGATACCTACAGGGCACAGGTCAAAGTGAGTGATCCTGATAACGATAAGTTAACCTTTCAGTGGGAGGTTATGAAAGAAAGTACTTCCACTAAAACAGGCGGTGATGCAGAATATATCCCGGCTGTTATTACCGGCTTATTTCCTAAGGGCAATAAGGATAATACCACTTTCAAAGCCCCGAATCAACCGGGCGCTTATCGATTATTCATTTATGTAGAAGACGGTAATAACCATGCGGCTCATGCCAATATCCCGTTTTGGGTGGAGGATTAGATTATGGTAGCTAATGAATAATTTCTCGATCTTTAGTTGAAAAACTTGCCACAACTGGTAGATGATCAGCCAACTTTCGTTGGGTTTCTTTATCGAACAAATAAGTTACATTCAAGGTATTTACGAGTAGCTCTGGCTGCATATTTTGGTTGGGAAGAATGTGATCAATCCTCCATCTCGGGGAATCTGCAGGGTGGCTGAATATACTGTCTTCCAAATTATCAATGAATTTTACCGGTGAGTTTCCATCAAGCATAAACTGAAATTCTTTACTATCGGGGGTCGCATTAAAATCGCCAACAACAAGAATATTTTTTTTAGGATCTTCTAGGGTAAAACGCTCGAATTGACCTTTTAAAAACTGGATTTGACCTAATCGCATAGCTTCATTTCTGGCGCCGCGACCCGCCTTGAGATGAACTCCTGTGAGGAGAAACGAATATTGATCATTGACCAAAACATCTATCGACCACATTCGTGTATTAATTCTACTTTGGGTTTCATATCTCTGCTCATTAGATTCTTCATCTACATAGCTGACAGGCGTATTTACTGAACCGTATCCGTAGATAATTCCCAAAGGTACGCGGCTCATGACTACTATATTCATATACCAATTTATGCTTTTACTATCAGCGAAAAACTCGTATTTCATATCTTCAAGGGAATCTGAAGCTATTTGTTTTATGAACTGCACGTGCTCAAATTCTTGCAAAACAATAATATCGGCATCTGCCTTTCTTAAAGCTTGTATCAGTAGGGAAACCCTTCCCTCCATTTTTTCTCCGCTATTCTCACGATCATTTTGAACATAAGGGTCGTCGTGGGCGTCTACAAAGTGTTCTACATTCCACGACAAAATCTTAATTGTATCTCCTGTAGCGTCTTCATAGCCAACCGGGGTCACGATTCCCTTCTTAAAACCTTCAGGATTTGTATCGCTTGAAGACTCGCGTGAATCTACTTCTACACTTTTGTGGTTTGAGATACAGGCATTTAATAGCGCTGAAATTGAAAAGACCAGTAGCAGTTCGACAGTTTTACACATTTTTTTAAAATTATAGATGCTAAAAGTAAGCATTGTGAATTTAGTTTGCGAGATCTTGAGTTTAAGAGATTGTCATTTTTTAGACAAATGCTAAAGTGTAATCTTTTGATTAGATGCTGGTGACTATGTGATCCGTGCAAAACTAGTCTAATATTAAGATCATTACTTAATTTTGCAACTTAGCAAAACGTTCGAGGCTCTCTAAATTAAAGGAGGAAGTTATGAGTACATATAATCAATACCTTGAGGAAATTGAGGAAAGAAAAAGTCAGTCGCTTCACCCCAAACCCATTGATGATGCGGAATTGACAAACGAGATCATTACACAAATTAAAGAATCAGATAGCCCGTATAGGGAAGATTCCCTCCATTTTTTTATCTACAACATATTGCCTGGAACTACAAGTGCAGCTGGGGTTAAGGCTAAATTTTTAAAGGAAATTATTCTTGGCGAATCCATAGTTGAAGAAATTACATCTTCTTTTGCTTTCGAGCAACTCTCCCATATGAAAGGAGGCCCTTCTATTGAGGTCCTCCTTGATCTAGCTTTGGGCGATGATCAGAAGATTGCAGAAGAAGCCGCTAAAATCTTAAAGACCCAAGTGTTCTTATACGAAGCGGATATGGAACGTTTAGAGCAATCTTTTAAGAAGGGCAGTCAAGTCGCAAAGGACATCATTGAAAGCTATGCCAGGGCTGAATTCTTTACAAAACTGCCAGATATCCCGGAAAAAATTGAAATAGTGACCTTCATAGCCGGCGTGGGAGACATATCTACGGATTTGCTTTCTCCGGGTAGCGACGCCCACTCCAGATCTGATCGGGAGTTGCATGGCCAATGCTTATTTGAACATAATAAGGAAAAGCAGAATGAACTATTGGCTCTTCAAGAACAACATCCTGATAAAACTGTAATGCTGATTGCCGAAAAAGGTACTATGGGCGTCGGTTCTTCAAGGATGTCAGGTGTAAATAACGTAGCACTCTGGGTTGGTAAACAAGCCAGTCCATATGTGCCGTTTATTAACATTGCTCCTGTTGTTGCCGGTACCAACGGTATTTCACCTATTTTCTTAACTACTGTTGGTGTTACGGGTGGTATTGGCTTAGACCTTAAAAACTGGGTAAAGCAGTATGATGCAGATGATAATCTTATTGTTGACGAAGAAGGAGAACCTGTATTAAAGCAAGTATACTCGGTAGATACGGGCACTGTTTTTACCATTAATACCAAAACAAAAAAGCTTTACCATGCAGATAAGGAATTAATTGATATTTCTTCGGCGCTTACTCCGCAAAAAATGGAATTTATAAAAGCCGGAGGCTCATATGCCGTTGTATTTGGCAAAAAGCTTCAGACATTTGCGGCCAAAACACTTGGCATGGATGCGCCGCCTGTATTTGCTCCTTCCAAAGAAGTTTCGCTTGAAGGGCAGGGACTTACGGCAGTGGAAAAAATCTTTAATAAAAATGCAGTAGGAACGTCAGGTGCAATTCTGCATGCAGGTTCCTATGTGCGAGCTGAGGTAAACATTGTAGGCTCACAAGATACAACAGGGTTGATGACCTCGCAGGAATTAGAAATGATGGCGGCAACAGTGATTTCACCTGTTGTGGATGGCGCTTATCAGTCGGGTTGCCACACGGCTTCAGTCTGGGACCATAAATCTCAGGAGAACATCCCACGGTTGATGAAGTTTATGTATGACTTTGGTCTGATTACGGGTCGCCATCCGGAACATAAGTACCCTCCTCTGACAGATGTAATTCATAAGGTACTCAACGATATTACCATTGATGACTGGGCGATTATTATTGGGGGTGATTCTCACACCAGAATGTCGAAAGGGGTGGCGTTTGGAGCAGATTCCGGTACTGTAGCCCTCGCTCTGGCCACCGGTGAGGCCTCAATGCCCATACCGGAATCGGTTAAGGTAACCTTTAAAGGCAAAATGAAAGATTCCATGGATTTTCGTGATGTGGTCCACGCAACACAAAGTCAAATGCTTAGGGAATTTGGTGGAGAGAATGTATTCCAAGGAAGGATTATTGAAGTTCATATAGGAACGTTACCATCTGATCAGGCTTTTACCTTTACCGATTGGACGGCAGAAATGAAAGCTAAGGCTTCAATCTGTATTTCCCAGGACGATACGCTTATCGAATCTCTCGAAATTGCTAAACGCAGGATCCAGATCATGATTGATAAAGGCATGGATAATGATAAAGGGGTGCTTCAAGGTCTTGTTGATAAAGCTAATGCCAGAATCGCTCAGATTCGATCGGGTGAAAAACCTGCATTAACTCCGGATGAAGATGCTAAATACTATGCGGAATTTGTGGTTGATCTTGATATTATTGATGAACCAATGATTGCTGACCCGGACGTTCACAATGAAGATGTATCCAAAAGATATACGCATGATACCATCCGGGAGCTTTCTTACTATGGAGGGAGCAAAAAGGTTGACTTAGGTTTTGTAGGGTCTTGCATGGTACATAAGGGAGATATTAAGATTGTCTCCAAGATGCTCAGAAACCTGGAAGAAGAGTACGGTAAGGTCGAGTTCAATGCTCCGTTGGTAGTGACCGCTCCTACTTATAATATCATTGATGAACTCAAAGAGGAAGGAGATTGGGAAATGTTGCAGAAGTATTCCGGGTTTGAATTTGATGATGCCGATCCTAAGAGCGCTGCTCGGACCGAATATGATAATATCCTGTATCTTGAGAGACCAGGCTGTAACCTTTGTATGGGGAATCAGGAAAAAGCGGAAAAGGGAGACACGGTTATGGCTACATCTACTCGTCTATTTCAAGGACGTGTTGTAAAAGATTCTGATCGCAAAAAAGGGGAATCATTACTAGCTTCTACCCCGGTTGTAGTTCTATCTGCTATTTTGGGTAGAACCCCTACCATAGAAGAATATAAAGTGGCTGTGAAAGGTATCAAACTCACTCAATTTGCACCGCCTCTTAAAAAGTTAACTTCGACTCAAAGGCCGGGGCATTTATTGTCCTATTAAGTTTTTGAACGATTACCGAGACAAAGGCTATGCTTATAGATAAGATCGTTTTCAGCTCTGTAAAATCAGAGCTAGAAGACTATACTACCACAAGCATATACCTGGACGGAACAAACCTTAAGGATATTGTTGAAGAGATAGAAGTAAAACAGTTAAAGGAAAAGGGGTTGGATATTCCTCACGGTTGCTATGAAGGTATATCGTTTTTTATTGCTTTTCACAACCAGAATCACTTTTTGTGTAAAACATTAAATGACTATACTTATCAAGATCAGCGATATACGCTATATGAGTATAAGTACTCAGGAATTCCTGGCGACCATAGTCTTGCCTGTAAAATATCTATTGGAGACAAAGAGATATTATGGCATGATTTTAAAAACTTCTCTAGAATTATTCCCTTTGAATTAGACTACGATGGGCTTGAATTTCACTTCTGTAAGAAGCAATACTGTGAAGCCATAGATCTGATTAGAAATAAGGAGGAGGGAAACATATTTGTATAAATTCTTGGATTCAATAATCTAATCGGAGCGACTTGTTTTTTAAAATTTATAGATGATAGGCAAAGAACTTTAATTTATATCATCTTGATATAAGCTCCTAACAAGACCAGAACAACTTTCGTCTACGCCAATGTCGGCGAATTTCCTTAATTTGAAGTATGAAGAAATTACTTGCTCTTGTCTTCCTTTTACAGAGTACCTTCCCCGCTATTGGTCAAGACGACTTTTCTCTACAGTTTGACCACGTAGCGCTTTCCGTCAAGAATCTTGACGAGTCAACTGCCTTTTATGTCGATATTTTGAACCTGAAAGAAATCACAAATAGAACACAGAATCCAGGCATCCGGTGGTTTTCATTAGGGGAAGGAAAGGAGCTTCACCTGGTATCTACTGTGCCGGGAGAAGTGAAAATCAATAAGGCCGTTCACTTCGCCTTGACTACTGAAAATTATGACGCCTTTGTAGATCGGTTGAAAGCCAATAAGATCGCTTACCAGAGCTGGCCGGGGATCCTGAACAAAATCAGCGTTCGGCCCGATGGTATTCGTCAGGTTTACATCCGGGACCCTGACGGATATTGGATAGAAGTGAACAGCGTAAACAATCGGGTGGGCGATCTCCCGGATCCGGTAGAAGCGAAATGGAAGGGACAAGAAGTCTGCAAGGTGATTGAAGAAAATGAAGAATTACGAACATTGAAATGTATTTTTCCTCCTGGCGTCGGTCATGATAAACATTTTCACGCGAAACACTACGGCTACACCCTAAAAGGTAGCGCCTTTAAAATCACAGATGCTGAAGGTACCCGTGAAGTAAACGTGACTACAGGAAGTGATTTCTTTAATTCCGCCATGAATTGGCATGAAGTAGAGAATATAGGAGACAGTACCGCCGTTTTTTTAATAATGGAGATTAAGTAGAATTATCTGAACGAGGATCATCCAGAGACTTAGTAAAACAATTAGCTAGGCCCTCTCTTGGAAGTGGCAATGAAGCAAAGTACTGAAAAGGCCGGGCGAAGAGATGAAATGACTTGATAAACACAACCTAAGTGATTTGAACAATAAGAATTATCTTCATTTTATGAAAAAAGTTATGGTCTTACTTTTTCTTTTGGCCCTATGGCTATCAGGTTGTGATCAAAAGCCGGTAATGGAAGGTTTGTGGTTGGTGAAGAAGGTCACGGTTGGTAATGAAGACGTGACTCCCAATGCCCGATGGACTAGGTTCAATGCAGATCATACCTATGAATCGGGCAATGGTTGGTTTCAACATACCTTAGGTACATGGCAACTGGATAATGAGGAGAATGAACTCACCATGCTTAATACCAACGGAATAAAGGATGATCAAGAGCCCTTTACAATAAGCATTTCTGATTCAGAGATGTATTGGAGTCGTCAGGAGGAGGGGTTAAAGGTAGAAGTGACCTTGTTGCGATCAAATGAACTTCCTCAAACCTACGGTGATCAGCTTTTAGGTCTTTGGCAACTAAAAAAAGTTAAGGGAGGTGGACCTTACTTCAATTCGGACAGTATTCAGGAAAGTGATTACCTATTCTTAAGATGGGATAAGCGTTTTGTGATCCGTGCTAATAACCGGAGAGTGAACGGGGTATATAACGTACATGGTCATAAGGCTGAATTAGAGTTGATCCCTTACAACAACGAGCTAGATCGAGATTTTTGGTCCGTCGATTTTGACGATGACGAGATAATTCTAACCCGATTGAACTCGGACAGTTTGATCACGAGAACCTTCAGTAGAATTGATGCATTTCCCTAATTTGATTTGAATGAAACCAACCAATCACATTTTCATAGCCACCAGTCTGGACGGTTACATAGCAGATAAAAACGGTGGAATTGATTTTTTGGACACTTTTCCTGACATCAATACCATCGATTCAGGCTATGCTGCCTTTACTGCGGATATTGATGCGCTGGTTATGGGTCGTACTACCTTTGAAACGGTATGTTCTTTCGATATCGATTGGCCTTATGAGAAGCCCGTATTTGTGCTCAGTACTACATTAGACTCAATACCTGAAAAATACGAGGGCAAAGCACATTTAATCAAGGGGACGCTTACCGAAATGCTTGATCAGATCCATCAACGGGGCTATAAAAGATTATATATCGACGGTGGCACAACTATACAAAGCTTTTTTAAAGCCGATCTGATCGATAGTATGGTAATTACCGTTATCCCGGTATTGCTGGGTGATGGTGTGCCTTTATTCGGTGAATTACCCAACCCGCTCAAATTTGAATGTTTTGAATCTAAAGTGTATTTGAATAAGATCGTTCAAAACCACTTTAGACGAGTACGGTAACTGTCATTCGCTTTTCAATGTGTCTACCGGGTTGATGTAGGAAGCTTTAAACGCGTGATAAAAGACGGTGGACATGGCAATCAAAAAAGTGAGGGCTCCTGCCAGCATAAAGGGCCAAGGAGAAAGTTCTACGCGGTAAGCAAAACCATTTAACCACTGTTCCAGGAACAAGTAGGACAATGGTATGCCGATCAGAAAAGCAACTAAGAGCAATACAGAGAACTCTTTGGACAACAGGCTCATAATCTGAGAAGTCTTAATACCCAATACCTTACGCAGTCCGATTTCTTTAGTTCGCCTTTCGATATTGAAAGTGGCAAGTCCAAAAAGACCCAGGCAGGCCACACTGATAGCCAGTACGGACAGGATAACTGTAATCTTGCTGAGCTTCTGTTCAGCGGCATAGGATTGATTCAGGCGATCTTCGAGAAAGAAAAAATCAAACGGCCGGTCCGGTATAGTAGAGTTCCAGGTGTTCTCCACCACTTCGATCGATTCGGGTATATTTTCACCATCGACGCGTACCGCCAGGTATTTCATGAATAAATTGAATGCCCTTGGATTAGTAGTCAAGTCCAGCACCAGAGGACCGATAGGATGGTGCTTAGAAACAAAATTGTAATCTTTTACTACGCCCACGATTTCACCTTTGAGCTCGTCTCGATGATAGAACCGCTTACCAATGGCTTCCTCGGCGCTGTTCCATCCCATTGCTTTTACCATAGATTCGTTGATTACATAAGCAAGTGAATCTTCTGTATTGTAGTCTCTTGAGTAATCTCTACCTGCGGCCAATTCAATGTTCATAGTTTTAGTAAAATCATGCAAGACATGAAACCTTGGAAAAGGTTTAGACCGCTCCATGCCTTCGAATCTGTAATTTTCTACCTGATGCTTTGCCCCGATTATTTCTTCCACTCCAGTGATGGACTTGACACGGGTGCTCTGAAGTAGTTTGTTTCTGAAAGTATCGTAATAATCACCCATAGGCGACCTGATGACCGGAATCATAAGCACATGTTCCTGGTCAAAACCAACCTCCTGATCTTGCAATAGCCTGAACTGATCGATAGCCACGATGGTACCTGCTATGAGGAACATGGAAATAGCGAACTGGGCGATGACCAGGATCTTGCGAAAGTTTAAGCCTTTTACTTTCAGGCGATCTCCCTTCAGCACCGCTACTGCTTGGAATGAGGAGAGTACAAAAGCCGGATAAAAACCTGAAAGTAGGCCTATAGAAATCGATAAAACCAGGCCATAGATAATATGTGATGGCAGTAGTAATTGACTAAGATCTATTTCTTTGTTGACCAACTGATTAAAGGCTGGCAACAGAAAAGCTACAGCGACAAAGGCGAGACTGACGGCCAGAAATGTCATAAGAATAGATTCAAAAATAAACTGGGTCACTAATTGTGACTTATTGCTTCCCAGTGATTTTCTAACCCCGACTTCTTTAGCTCGCTTAGTGGCCCTGGCCGTACTTAAATTTATGAAGTTAACCGTGGCAATAAATAAGATGAATATGGCAATGGCTCCGAAAATGTAAATACTCTTAATATCACTATTGGCTTGTATTTCATAGTCCAGTTTGGAATGAAGGTGGATGTCGTGAAGCGGCTGTAGTTCCAGAGTCACATCGGACTGGATAAATTCCGGGAAATATTTGGCTACAAAAGCGGGAAACTGCTTAATTAAGTCATTCGTAGAAGCGTTTTCTTTCAATACTATGTACGTCCAGCAGGGGTTCCAATACCACGAAGCGGGGAGGCTGCCGTTATACCATTGCTTTAAGCTTGAAAAGGAAATAATGAAATCATACTGAAAGTGGACATTGGTGGGAGCGTCCTCCAACACACCTGTGACCTCAAGCAATTGACCCGCCTGAAACTCTAGCTGTTTTCCTATAGGATCGCCATTGCCAAAATATTTAGCGGCCATGGTGGGTGTGATCAGAATAGAGTTGGGTTTGTCCAGGGCATGTTGACGATTTCCGGAAAGGAGCTTGAAATCAAAAACATCAAGAAAGCTAGAGTCGGCAAAAAATATCCGGGATTCGTTAAAGGCCTTGTCCTGTTCTTTATTAGCCAGCGTCAACGTAGGAGACTGGAAGTTAAATAACCGAACCATGCCTTCAATATGAGACTGATAATCAGCGGCCAAGGAAGGACCAGTAGGGAAGGGGAGACTAGCAGAATGCTCACCTACACCTTCGCTTTCAAAACGTTCAAGCACCCGGTAAATTCGATCAGACTTGATATGGAACTGATCATAGCTTAACTCATCCTGAATGTAGAGGAAGGTGAGCATAAAACAGACTAGGCCCACAGCCAATCCTGTAATATTTAATGAAGAATATAGCTTCTGCTTACTCAGGTTACGTTTTGTTACTTTAAAGTAGTTACCTAGCATAATAGTGGTTTTAGTATTCGGAAGTTTCTTAATGGCGAAAGGCCTGAAAAAGTCTACGACGCCGGCCAGGAATAGTGTTTTGGCCACTAATGGACCACTAGTTTCTAAACGCTCTTCGAAAAGCTCGTAAAGATCACCTCTTAGTATTTCAATCTCTTCTTCGCAGCAAAATAGATCGAGAAGCCAATCCATCCATTTCGGAGGAAGTCGTTCTGGAAGATTACTCATGTGATAAACCTAGTTTCGGAAGTGCATGATATAAACCGGAGCGCAGTTCAAAAGATTGGTCTAGCGCCTTACGACCAAAAGCCGTAAGCGTGTAAAACCGTTTCCTACGTCCACCTCTTGATTTAGTAGCGCCACCTTCATAGGAGTCTAAAAACCCCTTTTTTGTGAGACGGTTTAGTGCGGAGTGCAATGCTCCAATGCTAGGGTTACGTCCGGTATGTTCCTTTAATGTATTCTTAATGGATAGACTGTAGGCTTCATCATTTAAAGTTCCAATAACCAGGAGTACGAGCTCTTCAAATTCACCGAGTTGCGTTGACTTCATGAAATAGCCAACGTGATAAAAACTTATTTGTTTCCTAATCGTATACTAAATAAAAAATTTATGAAAGTATTAACTCTTTTCTTCGTCCTTTTCATGTTTGACGCTGCTACTGCACAATCGGATACTAGGATTTCAACCATTGAATTTGTACAAATACTTGATGATAATAAGGAAGAGGCCCTCTTTTATTATCAAAATAATTGGAAGGTGTTACGAGAGATGGCAGTCAAGAAGAGCTACATCGATTCTTTTGAGCTTCTTGAGGTAGAATTTACTGAAGATCAACCTTACCACATTATACTCATGACCACATTTGCTAACAAGGATCAATTTGAGAAAAGGGAAGAGTACTTCGAGGAGTTGATCAAGGCCAAGGGCCCTTTAAGATTACTGAACGAAAAAAAACCAGGTGAATTCCGGAAGAACCTTTATTTGAAAGAGCGTGTCATGCACCTGAATTAGCTTTAAATAGCTAGACTCACTTGTGGTCTGATGAATTTCATCATATCTTTTCACCGTGAGGAGATTCATCATTTTACTTATTGCTCCGGTCATTTTTTTAGGCTGTGTCACCAACGGAGACAATAAGCCACTGATTGCCTTTGATGTCTATTGTGAAATGGTGGCGAATGACGCCAAACCTTTAGCGCTCCATTATCCTATGGAACCTGAAGAGGTTGACGGCTTGTGGAAAGAGTTTACCGGCATTGCAGAAAAGTATGATGTACAGCTACACAGGGAAGATGACTTTCCAGTTTCAGCGCTTTTTCCTGCTGAAGCGACTCAGGGCAAGTCTGTGGTTTTCATTTACAGGGGGGACAGACTCAAACAATACGAGCAATGGAAAAGCGACTTGCAGAATGCTGAAGATTACCCAAAGGAGCAAGAGGCGCTGGCTAGACGATTTGGTAGACTGTTGGGCTACAGCTCCCAAGGCATTAACGATTTGTTGAGTGAGAACACCGCCTACCGGAGTCTGGCTTCTTTTGAAGTAGAAAAACAGCTCACCCACCTGTATTATGAAAACCTGCCGGAAGCCATTGATTTTTACAGTCGTGTTATTGGCTTTGACCAGTTAGATTAAGGGGTATTACAAATTAGTTAAGACGCGTATATTCATCAGCATGATTTAACTGACGACCATCCAAAAGATCAACCCAAGTCTACTGCCATCGCTTTTTTGACAAATCAACTGCCAGAGTGGTATGCTTACGTTGAGGAGAACAAAGTACCTATTAAGTATACCTACAAACCGCGCGAAGGTGGACCGCATGATGGATTTGTAGCTATTGACCCGGGCGGGTACCTGTTGGAATTTGAACAATTCAAACAACATCCCGAAAATGAGCTCTTTATGGCGGTCTTAGAAGGAGCGCCACGAGTCGAAACTTCTATTCCCAACCTCAATTTTTACGGGTCGATTACCTGGACGTACCACAAAGACATATTGAAAATGCAAAGGTTCTACGAGGAGGTTTTGGGCTATCGGTTAGTAGCCGATCAGGGCTGGACCAAGATCTACCAAACATCGCCCACCGGATTCATAGGTCTGGTAGATGAGCGTAGAGGGATGGAAGATTATGCAGATGCTAAAGCGTTAGAGATTGAGTGGATGGTTGTGGAGTTTGCAAGTTTTGATGAATATGCTGCAGCGTATTGGTCTGAATTCAATTATGCCAGGAATTCGTTATTGGGCCCTGAAAACTACATTTATCGTGTGCACAGTAGCGATCCTTAAACGATGCCATTATAATGAATGTCACTCTTTATTGATCGAGTGTGAAATTGTCACGATCGCCTTTTAGCTAATAAGTCATTTCGTAACGTAGTGGAGACATCCTTGCCACAAAGAAAGGACGCGTTCACTTGTTTGGGGGCTAAGATCTCTCCGTTCACACTGCGAGATGACTTAAAAATGTTGCTACTCATTTTTCGATATTGATACTCACGACATACTGAAATAAAATAACCAATCTGATTGAAGACTTGACAATTTGAAATGCACTCTTATAGATCTAAAAATTATTACTTCAATTAGGAATAAAATAATTTCTGTTTATATTTACTTCATTGAAGTATTTATAATAAGCATCTAAATGAAATGAAAAAAAGCCGGCTGGGAGAATTTCAGGAACTTATACTGATGACGATAATCGTACTCCAGGAGGAGGCGTACGGCATGGAAATACAGCGCGATTTGGAAGCAAGGTTGAACGAGCGCTTGAGTGTAGGCGCTATCCAAACTGCTTTGAAGCGAATGGAAGAAAAGGGGTTCCTGGTTTCTGAATGGGGTGAGGCCACTCAGAAGCGGGGAGGGAAGCGCAAGCGCATCTATCAGGCAACGCCCTATGCGCATCGAGTGCTACGTGAAATGAAGGACATCAGGGCACAACTGTGGAAGGCCATGCCTGAATTGGGAATAAGTAAAACCTGATGTACCCGTCAGACAAACATACTATCCCACCTAAATGGCCCCTTAAGCTCCTTCGCAACTTTCTTAAAACAAGCTACCTGGAAGAAATTGAAGGAGACATGGAGGAAAGGTTTCAGGATAACCTGGAAACCTTTTCAGTGAAGAAAGCCAGACGACTGTATGCCTGGGATACCTTAAAGCTTTTGCGGTCTACGCTTATGAAAAAAATGGGCGGGGATTACCAATTAAATCATTATCGCATGCTTAGACACAACCTTAAAATCTCCTGGCGGAGCATGATGAAAAACAAAGTCTTTTCTGGACTTAACATTCTTGGTCTGGCTTCAGGTTTACTTTGTAGTTTGCTGATTTTCTTATGGATTTTTGATGAATTGGCTACAGATAATTATCATGAAAACTCGGGAAGACTCTTTTCCATATATGAAAGATCTTTTTCCAATGGTAAGGTAAATGGATATTATCACACCCCAGCCCATCTGTATCGTGAGCTAAAGCTTAAATTTCCGGAGGTTGAAAAAGCGAGTCCTTCTGTATCGCCAATTACAAGAACGTTTGCCCATGGCTCAAAGACTTTGAAACGTACGGGTAACTACGTAAGTCCGGATTATTTCGGTATGTTTTCTTATGAGTTTGTTTCAGGAAATGTTGCCTATGCGATCACGGGTCCAAAAGATATAGCCATTTCAAAGGAAATGGCTGAATCGTTTTTCGGTAGTGCTCAAAATGCTGTGGGAAAATCACTCACCTACGAAAACGAAAGCCAATTCAATGTATCGGCAGTATATGAGGAAGCCGGTCCAAGTACTATGTCTGAAAATCATTTCTTTTTACACTGGGATGTTTTTTGCGCAGAAAATAAATGGACTCAAAGTTGGAACAACAATTCGCCCAACACTTTTATCCAACTTGCCGACCAAGTGGATGCTGCTGTTTTTGAGCCCAAAATCAAAGATTTTCTAATCGGATATAATTCGAATATTAATGAAGACTTCAATATTGAGCTTTACATGCAACCGTATGGAGAACGATACTTGAACTCAAACTTTGAAAATGGATACATTTCCGGAGGAAGGATTGTGAACGTGAGGATTTTCGGACTTATCGCCTTTTTTATCTTATTGATCGCTTGTATCAATTTCATGAACCTTGCTTCGGCAAGTTCCTTAAAGAGGATGAAAGAAATAGGTGTCAAAAAAGTCCTTGGTGTCAAAAGGGTTAATTTGGTTTCTCAGTTCCTGAGTGAAGCGGTTTTACTTTCTTTGATAAGTACAATCGTTGCCCTGGCGCTATTGGTTGTTCTACTCCCGTCGTTCAATAAGCTGGCGGGGAAAACCATCCACTTGATTGACCTCTCTGTCTATTCCTGGGGGGTCATCTTAGCAACTTCATTACTTACCGGGCTTCTTGCCGGAAGCTATCCCGCATTTATGCTTTCTTCATTTCGAAGTATAGATATCATAAGAAAAAAATTACAGTCGGGATTTGGGCTACAATGGGTACGCAAAGGACTGGTGGTCTTCCAATTTTCCCTTTCCGTTATTCTAGTATGCGGTATGTTGATCGTTTCGAGACAGATTGATTACATACAAAACAAAAATTTAGGCTTTGACCGGACTAATCTCTTAGCCATACGGCTCGAAGGTGATCAGGGAGTAGAATACGATGTTTTTAAAAACCGTGCCCTAAAGTTGCCAGGTGTCGAGTCTTTATCGGCCACATGGGGTTCGCCCGTACAAATAGGCGGCGGTACATTTAGTATAGAATGGAGCGGAAAGGAAGAGAATGATCTGACTTCATTCGTCACCATTCCCGCCTCCGGGGACGTTGTAAAGACCTGGGGCTGTGAACTTATCGCAGGCAGCGACTTTACGGATGGCAGTAAAAACTATGAGTACATTCTAAATGATACCGCCGTTAAGGCTATGGGGCTTGAAGATCCTATAGGCCAGCCATTAAGCCAATGGGGCATGGATGGAAAGATTGTAGGGGTGATCAGGGATTTTCATTTTGAAACGATAAGGACATCAATTGAGCCGTTGGTAATCCGGCATGCTACGAATTATGCAAGTTTGAGTGACGTTTTGGTGAAGATAAATCCAATAAATGCGCGAGAAATAGTCGCCGCTTTGGAGTCATTGCATACTGAATTGAATCCAGCCTTTCCATTCGAATATTATTTCACAGATAGTCAATATGATCGGCTGTATGAGAGTGAGATTATGTTTTTCAATCTGTCGCAATCCTTCGCTTTCCTCGCGATTTTTATTTCATGCCTGGGTCTTTTTGGGTTGGTTCTATTTATAGCCCAGCAAAAGGTAAAGGAAATCGGGATTCGCAGAGTGTTAGGGGCTTCAATAGTCAGTATTACCACGTTATTAGCAAAAGATTTTATGAAACTGATCTTGTTTTCCATTCTAATTGGAATCCCAATAATTTGGTATTTGATGGACAAATGGCTGGATGGTTATGAGTACCGTATCAATATGCCTTGGTGGGCATTTGGAATTGCAGCTTTGATTACCATTGGTATTGCTCTTTTAACTTTGAGCTTTCATTCCATAAAGGCTGCTAGCGCTAACCCGGTGAATTCTCTCAAGAGTGAATAGCCCTCCTCAAATATTGCCTCCACGCTGGCCCTTGAAGTTCCTCAGATTCTTCATTAAAAAGAAATACCTGGAGGAGATAGAAGGGGATATGGAGGAACGATTTCAGGATAATCTGAAGACTTTTTCAGTGAAAAAAGCCAGACGTCTCTATGCCTGGGATACTTTAAAACTTTTGCGTTCTACGCTTATGAAAAGCCTGGGTGGAGATATTCGATTAAATCACTATGGTATGTTGAAAAACTATCTTAAAACTTCAGTTCGAAACGTTAAACGTCATGCACTTTTTTCAGGTATTAATATCACTGGATTGGCGGTTAGTCTGTCCATAGGGATATTCATGATTGTACTGCTTTCCGAGCTACACTCTTTTGATGCATTTCACGATAAAAAGGACAGAATTTACCGGGTAACTACTTCCAGACAAGCCCTATTTCAAGGCGAAGAAGACTATCTTGCCACGGCCTCTCACTATATCGGAGACCGGATGTGGCAGCAGGTCCCGGAAGTAGAACAGGTACTGGTGCTAAGAAGAGGTCTCACTGCTGACTTGCACAGTGATCAAAAGGCCATTGCTACCAGCGGTTATTACGCTACTAATTCATTTTTTAATGTCTTCTCATTTAAACTTTTAAAGGGAAATCCCCAAACGGCTTTAAAGAGTCCGGGTGCAATAGTATTGACAGAATCTGCTGCTAAAAGGCTATTTAATACTATGGACCCGATAGGTAAGACAGTTGGGGTGGAGGGCAATGGAGATTTTAATACAGGAATGATCACCGGTATTGTAGAGGATCCACCGGTTAACTCACACGTTACTTTTGAGATGTTGGTCTCAATGAAAACCATGGAAAACAGCCTGGTGGAGAGTAGGAGAGGCATCAAGAATAATCCTGGAAATTATGCTGAAAGCTATGTTTATGTTTTACTAAAAAAAGATGCCGACATAGCGAAGATCGAATCGATCATGGCAGATATGATGGCTGATCATAATTCGCGAAAGGCTCCCATGACGCTTACTCTGGAGT
>CALBPF010000286.1 GCA_937899105.1 uncultured Flammeovirgaceae bacterium
ATCACCTCTACTACATTGCTGGAAGCAAAAGGTAATGCCGCCACACCTCATAAAACGCAGCTCGATAAAAACCAGCCCCTTAAGTGGGTAAATTGGGACAACATGGGTGCAGCCGGAGGTATTATTTCGTCTTCCGATGACATGGCTAAATGGATGATTATGCATTTGAATAACGGCATCGTCAATAGTGATACATTACTCGCTCCGGTTCAGCAAAATACATTATGGACCATTCATAACAACTACACTCTAAGTACGGCTTCCAAAGAACGTATCTCTGGTCGACATTTTGCTGGCTACGGCCTGGGCTATAGCTTACAGGACTATTTTGGCCGCATGATCGTGAGTCATGGAGGAGGCTATGACGGTATGTATTCCAGGTTAGCCATGATCCCGGATGAAAAGTTGGGCGTAATGGTTTTAACCAATAGCATGTCCGGCATTTCCACACCCCTCACCTATGCCATTTTCAATTTGTTCATCAAGGAAGATCAACGGGACTGGGTGGCAGACTTCTACCGTCCTCAAAAAGAAGACGAACGAATCATTAAACTGAAAGTAAACAGAGAAACTGGAACCAAACCCAGTGTAGATCAATCCACCTATGCAGGTGCATACTTTGCGGATATGTATGGTGATATACTCATAAAAAAAGAAGGAGGAGATTTAAAACTTCATTTTTCCCATTCTCCGGATCTATCCGCTTCACTAAGTCATTGGCACTATGATACCTGGAAAATTGAATGGGATCAGGCCCACGCATGGTTCGACTTTGGCCTGATAACCTTTGAGCTAAATGAAAACCGGGAGGTTACCGGTTTCAAAATGAACGTGCCAAATGGAGATATCTTTTTTGATGAGTATGACATTGTTAAGAAGTGATGGAAGCTACAGAACTAAATCAATTAGATAAATTGTTACTTTTATACTCATGAACGATCTTTTTGTCAAATACAATTCATTATCGCCGGATGTTCAAAAAGAAGTGGATGACTTCCTTGATTTCATGTTGTCAAAGTATAAAGGCACGGGAACTTTTGACATGAAGCGTTGGAAAGCTAAAATCAAGAATATCTCTACTTGGTCAGAAGAAGATGTGAAGACCTTTGAAGAAAATAGGCAGCAATTCAATCAGTGGAAATCAGAGAAATGGTAGTAGATACAGGAGTTTTTATTAACTACCTAAGGACCAAAGATAAATCAACAACCATTCTTCAAAAGCTATCGGACGAAGCAGAGCTTTATATCAGCTCAATCACATTATACGAACTTTACATGGGTGCGACCAGTCCCCAAAAATGGTTAGATGTGAAGATATTAACCGATGACATTCCTGAATTAGTATCCTCCAAAAACATTGCAGAAAAAGCAGCGATAATATACCAGGAATTGAAGAAGGAAAACAAAATAATTGAGTTCAAAGATATTTTCATTGCTGCCACAGCTTTAATACATGATCTCCCCGTTTTAACAACTAACATAAAACACTTTACCAGGGTCAATGGGCTAAAGCTATTTGAGAAATAGTCTCTAACTACTTATTGGCTTGCAGGTATTTTTTAATATTTCTCAGATAATATACAGGTGAGTTAAGCGGCATTTTGTTGCTTGCTTTCCACCGTCATAATGATATTCTTGATTTGTTGCATATGCCTTCTGTTGTGTGCATGAATAAAATCCAGAGCGTCACCGAAATAAAACTTGAGAATAGGGCCTAATGCGGTAGTTACTTTAAATGAACGTAGATCTTTGTTCTCAGCTTGAGTCAATACAGCCTTAAATCGGTCCAGGTTAGACCTGAACTTATCAATGGCCTCTGTTCCTACTCCCTTCTTTGGATAGAAAACTTTCAAAGTCTTCATTTTGCTTTTGATCGCTCCCTCCTCGGTGGGGGCCAGTTTTTTGGTGAACACACCCGCAAATATTGTTTTTTTGTAATCACCCTTTTCGGGCTTGAGTAGTTCTAACTTCTGGTCAACTTGATCCAGGTATAGCTCCGTTGCCTTGTTCATATGATCAAAGCACTCCGTGGCAGACCACGCCTTTTCTGTGGGTCTTGCTAAAAGCAGTTCTTCGGGTAATGCGGTCATTTCATTGGTGAAGTCTAACAATTCCTGGTTATGCCTTGCCAGCTTCTGAAGTAATTCTGAGTTTTTCATGTCCTTGTTGTTTACTTCAAAACTAGGACAGTCACCTATTCAGGTGGGTTGATATAGATCAAGAAAAGACTAACGAACTTTTTTTCTGAGCCGGCTTAAGGTTTCAGGTGTCATTCCGAGGTAAGAAGCAATGTGCCGTTGAGAAACCAATTGAAAAAGATGGGGACTTTGATCCATCAGTCGTTCAAATCGTTCTTCCGCGGTGTAAGAGCGAGACTCTACTTGCCTTCTTGACATGCCAATGAGCATTTTAGCATTGAATAACCTGCCCCAGCGCTCAATAGACTTGTATTTATCAAACATGTCCATCAGATCTTCATAGCGAATTCGCGCCAACTTCACGTCCGTGGTTGTTTCCATGCACCAATCCGATGCATTGCGTGTCAGGAATGAATCATAAGCACCGGAGTAATCACCCTTGTACGAAAAACCGATGCTGATATCCTCACCGTCCTTAAACGCATATCCACGTACCACTCCTTCATGCACATAGTAAAAGTAATTTTCCACTCGCCCAATCTTAGTGAGTTGCTTGCCCTTTTCAATTAACAATGGTCTCCAATAGGATTTAAAGTCAAGCCATTCACTTTCCTTAAGCTTTGAAAGTGTTTCAATTTGATCCCTTAAACCTTCAAATATGCTTTCCATAAGAAAACTAGAACGATTACTTGAATATAAGGCTGAAAAAATGATTATAATAGTCCTATGCAACTTCTATCCGACTTGTCTGCTGCTGTAGCGCTCTTGAGCCTAATATTCCTGGCTGTTGGCTTATATAAGCCATGGATCATGTTATGGTGGGAGGACACTCAGAATAGAAGAAAAATAGTAAAGGTCTATGGCTTTGCCTCGGTATTCTTTTACGTGCTACACCTGATCTTTAGTCGAATAGAAATGCTGCTTTAAGCTTTCGTGCATAGTCCTATCCGCTGTACCTGATCAACATCAGTAAATCCGAAAAGATATAATTCACCTCCATCTTTAAGGCCGGTTTTTTTCCTTATGGCAGCCACATCATCTTTAAAATTTCGTACAGTGATGTTGGCCTTACCTTTAGGGATGGCACGCTTAATTTCCTTTTTGGAGTAGGGCAATAGTTGTTCAATCTTAAAGGTTCGCCCGGGAAATTCAGTCAATAATTTCTCGCTGGTGTACAAGTGCGTGTGTTTATGCAGCTTAGGAATGGAGAACTTTTCAGAGACATAAGCGAACGCCCCTGCCTTCATAATTGCCGCATTAGGCTCATACAAGTACTTCATTGGTACAGAGAAACTAGCATGAGCAGTGTTTACCCCAGTTATAGTAGATTGTAACCGCTCCATTTTGCTTTTTTTAAAATTGACCATAAAGAGTCTTGGATCGTCTGGCTGCGTTTCAGAAATGAGGTATAGCACTTCTTTACAATCGTTTTCCACAGCTACTATATGAACTTCATTAATAGGGCCTAGTGATTTAATGGCCAGGTCTATGTCCATCATAGGAGAAGTTTTTATCAAAACCTGGTTAGCCTTCGCTCTAAGTTGAGGAAGCAGTTGAACGATATCAGGTGTACAATCTTCTAAAAGAAACACACGATTTTTATTATCATCCCTTCGGGCAGGGTCTATATAAATGCAGTCTACCGTTTCCGAAATTGAAGCGAGATACCGCTCGGCTGTAGCGCTGTGAACTTCGACATTCTTTCTTTTTAAGGCAGAAAGGTTGGACCTGGCCAGTAAAGCCAGGCCCCCATCCTGCTCCACGTAATTTCCTTTTTCGAACAACTTTGATAACTCCCAGGTATCGACGCCAGTACCTCCAGTAAGATCGGTAAAGACGCCACCACCGACTAAAGAGGCTTTATACTCAGCCGTAGATTGCGAAGAGCATTGCTCCATAGATAGCTTTGGAGGATATATGATACCCTCTGTCATGTACCATTCCGGCAGTTTTATTTTCGCTTTTTGTCTTCCTGCTATCTGTTCTGCGATCAAGCGAATGGGCGCGCCGTCCACCTGGTCGTATTTCAGAGAAAGCTGAAAAGGATCTTCACTTTCATGCTCGAGAATGAAAGACTGTATTTTCTTCGAAAGAAGTTTATCTATCAATACACCAGATTACTGGCGGCTAAATACTCTGCAATTTGAACGGCATTTGTGGCCGCCCCTTTTCGAAGATTATCTGCCACTACCCACATATTCAGTGTATTGGGGCTGGAGTCGTCTCTACGTAATCTACCAACAAACACATCATCTTTTTGATGTGCATTAACCGGCATAGGGTAAACATTATTGGCAACATCGTCTTCTATGACTACTCCATCGGTATTTTCCAGGAGTGTTCGGACTTCATCAAGATCATAATCTTGATGAAACTCTACATTGATCGACTCACTATGGCCTCCCATAACAGGGAGCCTTACTGCGGTAGCCGTAATTTGAATGCTATCATCACCGAGGATCTTACGGGTTTCATTTACCATCTTCATTTCTTCCTTGGTATACCCGTTATCCATGAATACATCTATATGTGGTAGCACATTCATATCGATTTTATGCGGATATACAGGATCAGTCGGAGTCCCGTTTCGTTCTCCCATCAACTGATCAACAGCGGCTTTTCCAGTTCCTGTTACTGACTGATAGGTAGAAACGACCAACCGTTTGATCTTGTAATTTTTATGAAGTGGGGCTAATGCCATTACCATTTGAATGGTAGAGCAATTTGGGTTAGCAATGATCCGGTCATCAATGCGTAAGCTTTCACCATTGATTTCCGGTACAATTAGCTTATGTTCAGGGCTCATCCTCCACGCCGAAGAATTATCTACCACCACACAACCTACGTCAGCAAATTTTGGCGCCCATTCTAGTGAGGTTGAGCCACCGGCAGAAAAAATGGCAATATCAGGTTTCAATGCTACTGCTTCTTCCATACCAATGATGGTATAAGACGTGCCCTTAAATTCCACACTTTTACCTACTGATCTTGCAGATGCCACAGGTAATAACTCATCAAATTCTACATTCCGTTCTGCTAACACTTGCAACACCTCTTGACCTACAAGCCCGGTTGCCCCAACAATTGCTAACTTCATTACTTTTCTTTTTTTAAATAGAGTATTTTAACGACTCAATGTCTAACTGTAAAATTAGTATAATTTAATGATGGCCAGAGTTGGTTTTAGTTCATTTATTACACTCCTAAGTGTCTTTTGTCTTCCCGGGGCTATAAATGGCCAAGTAATCGATGATTTTTCCGATGGTAATTTTGACCAACTACCAACATGGACAAGTTCGCAACTCTCAGGTAAAGCTGATTATACTATAGTTGAGGGTCGCTTACGAAGTGATGGCCCTAGTGCTACTAACAGTATTTGGGTATCAACTTCGGGATCGCCAACATTCATTAATGGTAACTTAACCTGGCAATTTGATGTTGAATACGACCAGGCGCCAAGTGGATCCAATAACATCCGCATCTATTTTGGCTCAGACAATGAGGATTTATCTGACACGCCCACTGGTTACTATATTCAATTGGGAGAATCCGGCTCGGATGATGGTATTGATTTTTATAAGACTACATCGACTCATCCATTGATTTCAGACCCGGAGCCGTCGGTCTCTGAATCTGTTGATCTCACAATTCGTTTGACAAGAAGTGAGATGGGACAATGGACGCTGTATAAAGGGGAGCGAGGCAGCAATGACTTTCTTGTAGTGGGGATAATAACAGACGCGGAAATTGGAATAAGTGACCATTTCGGCTTTCTTGTAAATCACACTTCATCAAGAAATGATAGTTTCTTTTTTGATAATGTTATGCTACCATTTCCTGATGATATTCCACCATCACTTTTAGATGTAACATCCTCGGATCAGCTAATTATAGTTCTGGAGTTTTCCGAAGAACTGGAACGCATTTCCGCAGAAAACCCAGTGAATTATTTTTTGGCTTCAATTGGCAACCCAACGTCCGTCGGACTCAATTTGAATACAGTGATGTTGAGCTTCTCGGACTCTTTTGTCAATGCAACAAACTATGAACTTTCCATTACCAATCTTGAGGACATCAATGGTAATGTATTGGCTAGTACCAAGACTAGTTTGTTTTATTTTCAACAACCTGAACTTGAACCAAGAGACATTATCATTTCTGAGATCTTAGCCGATCCTGATCCACCAAATGACCTACCTACAGGTGAGTTCGTAGAGATCTTTAACCGTAGTAATAAGGTTTTTAATCTTAATGGTTGGCGCTTGTCCGATTTATCGAGTAGCTCCGTACTGGGTGAAGTGTATATCTTTCCTAATGAGTATTGGATAATCTGTTCTGAGGAGAATATAGATGAGTATATAACCTCTGGCAAAACCATGGGACTAAAGGATCTACCTACTCTAAATAATGGTGGAGATGTGATCGCTCTTACCAATGAGTTGAATCAAACCTCTGATTCTCTTCGATACGATCTTTCCTGGTATCGGAGCTCTGACAAACAAGATGGTGGTTGGTCGCTTGAAATTATAGACCTTACTAACGATTGTGTTCAGCAAGCAAATTGGGTGGCCTCTGAAGATTTTCGTGGAGGTACGCCCGGGGAACAGAATTCAGTATTTGCCGAAAAACCTGACTTAACAGAGCCCATGGTTTTGAGTGTATTGGCGCTTAACCCGGATACAATTAGCGCTTTCTTCGATGAGATCCTTGATGAGAGCTCTATAGCTCAGGCAAGCTATTCAATAACCCCGGAAGTGCGCGTTGATTCGATCATTATAACCGAAGATTTGAAAGAGCTAAAGATAGTTCTTTCGGAGCCATTGCAGCCGGGGATCTCCTACAATGTTAGTCTTTCGGGAATTCGGGATTGTCCTGGCAACCAAGTTACTCCGCAAGAAATCTCTTTTGCACTTATTGAGGAGGCCGATATTGGAGATGTGATCTTAAATGAAATACTTTTTGACCCTTATCCCAATGGTGCCGATTTTGTGGAAGTGTATAACACTTCTAAAAAATACATCAATCTTAGAGGATGGTTTTTGGGTAACAGAGAGGCTAACGGAGACAGTCTCTTTCTCACTAACTTAAAAAAAATTACATCCGAAAATCTGATATTACCGCCGCAGGACTATTTGGCTTTTACTATTCAGGATAACCTTAGAGACTTCTATTTCTCAATT
Source organism: uncultured Flammeovirgaceae bacterium (assembly GCA_937899105.1). GTDB lineage: Bacteria > Bacteroidota > Bacteroidia > Cytophagales > Cyclobacteriaceae > Fulvivirga. The sequence continues at coordinate 7,319 of CALBPF010000286.1, forward strand.
GATGAAAAAAGGGTATTTCTTGTGGAATCAATGCCGTCAATGCCTAATGATGAAGGCTCTATAAGTCTTATTCATCCTGACTCAATCTTAATGGGAGCTTATGACTATCAAGATGATTTTCACTTCGACCTGCTGGCTGACAGGGAAGGTGTTTCCCTGGAGCGGATTTCACCGGTTAAACCTACAAACGAATCATCCAATTGGAGGTCATCGGCCTCAACGGCAGGTTTTGCCACACCTGGGCGCAGAAATTCGCAAAGTGTTAATAGAACGGCTTTATCAAGTTCTATTTCTATTGAGCCTCAGGTAATTATACCTGATGGGTCGGGCCAAAATGATTTTGCTACAATTAACTATCAGTTCGATCGACCAGGTAAAGTGGCGAATGTGAGAATTTATGATACAAAAGGAAGAGAGGTTATTACTCTTGCCGACAACGAGACATTGAGCTCCGAAGGTTTCTTCATTTGGGATGGATTAGATGGTAAAGGAGCAAAGGTCCGCACGGGATATTACGTCGTGTATTTCGAGGTTTTTGATACCTCAGGGTCTGTAACAAGTTTTAAAGAAAAGGTGGTAGTGGGCTCCTTATTTTAAGATCTACACCAGAAAAAAATTAATCTTTCGTTTATACAATCATTTAACGATAGTAAGAGAAACTAATCTCATCGAAATTTGTTTTATTCTATTATAACCACTCGATAAAAACCATGAATTGTTTAATAGATAGTTCGCTTACCTATTCGCTTAGAAAAGGTAAGCGGGCAGAGGTCATTAGGCGATATATTAAAATGAAATATCGGATTAATATGGATTTAGCCACAGTCAAAGAGCGAATTAAAATTTTGAGTTCATCTAATCTGGAATTGGCTTAGATCCTACCTTATGCAGCGGATTTCTAGTAAATAAGTTTCCCAAACTTTTGTAAAGGTCTTTCAGTTCTTTTGATAGGAAATACATACTATCTTTTAGTTATTAAAGTTTTTTGGCCACTTTTGCGCCAATTCATTCTAAGGTTTATTTAAATCTTTGTTTTATTTAATAACTGATTTCGCATGAGCAACAACGAAAATAAAACCAGGTATTCGGACGAAGAGCTAAAAGAGTTTGAAAGTTTAATTAATGATAAACTTGAAAAGGCAAAGGAAGAACTTAAGATTCTTAAGGGTAGCTTGAATAAAAGTAATGATGAAGGAACTGATAGTACTGCGGGTAATACAAAGGTACTGGAGGATGGTGCTGACACAGCGGAAAAAGAAAACCTAAGCCAACTGGCTGCTCGTCAACAAAAATTTATTGTGAATCTGGAAAATGCTTTGGTAAGAATCAAAAATGGGACCTACGGTGTATGTTCTGTAACGGGTAACCTAATTTCTAAAGAGCGATTAAGGGCAGTTCCCCATACTACACAATCCATAGCTGCTAAACTGAGTCAGCAAAGCTAGCTTTGGATTTCCTTACGAATCATATTGAAGCGCTGATATTTTGTTCTCAAACACCGATTAAGACAGAGGACATTCAAACGTGTTTAAGTGAAATGTTTGAAGTGCAGGTACCTTTTGCAGATGTCGAGATTGGCGTTCAGAGTGTAATTGATAAATACATGTCTGATGAATTTTCATTAGAGGTGGTTAACACTGCGGGAGGGTATCAGTTTTTGACCAAACCGGCATATCAGGCAAGCATTGGTATACTCCTTAAACAGCAAAGCAAGAGAAGGCTCTCCACCTCGGCATTGGAAACCTTATCAATTATTGCTTACAAACAACCGGTTACAAAAGGTGACATGGAGAGTATTCGTGGTGTGAACTGCGATTACGCCGTACAAAAGTTATTGGAAAAAGGCCTCATAGAAATAAAAGGTAAATCAGAAAGTATTGGTCGGCCTCTCCTTTATGGAACAAGTGAGCAATTTATGGAATACTTTGGTATTAATGGGCTAGGTGAACTCCCAACACCGCAGGATTTCGTTAGCCCAGCGGAGGAAAGTTCTATTGGTGAAGAGAGTGACGCCTAGAGTTTCTCATGACTAAGCGGAATATCCTGAAAAAAAGCCCCAAAGGAATAGAGTCTCTTATTCGTCTTAATAAATTCATAGCTAACGCTGGAATCTGTTCGAGGAGAGATGCCGATGAACTCATCAAAAAAGGTGAGATTACTATTAACGGAGTTGTAGTTACAGAGCTTGGAATCAAAGTATCGCGGAATGATAAAGTTTCCTACAGAGGAAAAATACTGATTCCAGAAAAACTTATTTATGTCCTGCTTAACAAGCCCAAAGATTTTATTACCACAATGGATGATCCGCAAGGTCGCAGGACAGTAATGGATTTAGTAAAAAAAGCTGGCGACCAGAGAATATATCCTGTGGGCAGATTAGATCGAAATACGACTGGTCTATTACTATTAACCAATGATGGAGAACTTTCAGAGCGATTAGCTCATCCGTCAAATAATGTAAAGAAGATCTATAGTGTACAAGTGGATAAGCGAGTTTCTAAAGAAGATGTAGCGCACATTCAGGAAGGAGTGGAATTGGAAGACGGCAAGGCAAGGATAGATCAGCTCGCAATATTATCAAGCGACTATAAGCAATTTGGGCTTGAATTACATATTGGAAGAAACCGCATAGTAAGGCGAATTTTTGAGCATTTTGGTTATGAGGTAATCAAGCTGGACCGAGTTTTATATGCGGGTCTTGATAAGCAAAACCTGCCACGTGGTAAGTGGAGGTATCTTACTGATAAGGAAGTAAATCGGTTAAAGGGTCTACGCTAACTCCTCGTAGGTTAACTTGAAAGAGCTGCCTTCTCGAAAGATTGACGACACCTTAATCTCCCCACCAATTTTTTTAGCGGCTTCTTTTACAATAAATAAGCCCAGTCCTGATCCATCAGAATCAGCGCTCGCACGGTAAAACATCTCGAAAATCTTTTCCAAGTGATCAGAAGCTATACCAGCGCCATTGTCGTTTACCGTGATATTAACTTTACCCTTCCTTTTTTCAAAGACGACCTCTATAAAAGGGTCCTTTTTTTTTAGATCGTGATATTTAACGGCATTCGCCAGTAAGTTATTAAGTATAATTTTAAGCTGGGCGGTATCGCAAATAGTAAAATGCTCAGTTTCCTTATCAAATATCAGCCGAATTTTAGACGCTCCCTTATTGAATTTTAGATCGGTAACCACCTCGTTAAGCAGAGCATTAAAATCCACTTTATCTTTCTTAACTTCCTGCTTATTGTTTTTTGAATAGTATAGAATGTCGCCGATCACCTCATCAAGTTTTTTTACACGAGCCTCTACCATGTCAAAGTAGCTAATCATCTTATCGTCATTTGTTTCAAGCTTGGCTACATGGGCCAATCCAAGCACTGAGGCTATGGGCGCCCTTAAGTCATGAGATGTACTATATAGAAATTTGTCCAGGTCAGCGTTTGTACTTTTCAGTTTCAACCGCTCGTCTTCTAACAGCCACATTACCATTCCGAGACCCATTACTGTCATCAGAAATAAGTCGATTACACCGTAAACAGACAGTATAATTGAAGCATCAATGCCATTAACAACTAAAATAACAGTTATGAAGTAACCGGTTTGTGCCAGACCGTAGCTGATAAAAGCGATACCCAACAATCGCTTGCCATAACTTTCAAGTCCGAATCTCCTTGAGTAAATGGCGAAAAAACCACAAGTGATATACACGACGCCTAATATTAAACTTCGCACACCTATTCTTAAAATGTAGCGCTCGGTATATCTCGCATCATCAAAAGCATAAATTAAAGCCAGTGTAACAGCAGTTATTAACGTTATCACTCCAATTAAAAGCGAAGTTTGCTTTTCTACATGCACATGCTTTACTAACTCATATGTGCCTAAAGCTAAAAACGAAGCTTGAATTAATCCACCAATCATGTGGGTGATGGTGCCTATCAATTTTAACTCGGTAGGAAGCTCTAAAAAACCGGGCCAGGTTACATACATCATACCTATGCCAAAAAGGAAAAGCCCTATCCAACTAATGGACCATTTTGAAAGAAAACTTCTGGAGTAGACCCTACTGAAATAAAAAAAATTAAATGCAAAGATGGCGGCAAGGCCAATTTGAGCGCCATAAAGTGATAATAACCGTAAGGATAATTCCCCCTGATAATTCATTACTGTAAAATACTATAAAAAATTTAGATTATTTGTTCATATAGTCTGTAGACACTATTACTAACGAACAAGGGAAGAAACTTTCTAAATAAAAGAAAATAGTATGCACGCATACTATTTTTTCAGCAGAACTTCTATTTTTGACTATACTAACGATTGCAGTGGCATAAATAAAAAAAGCCTCAGATCTTCTGAGACTTTTGATGTGGTGCTGAGTGGACTCGAACCACCGACTCACGGATTTTCAGTCCGATGCTCTACCAACTGAGCTACAGCACCTAAACGGTCGGCAAATCTAGATAAATTTAGAAATGCTGCAAAAGAAATGTTTAAAATAATAAATAGCCATTAATTGGCGCTTATGGACTATATACAACAAATAATATTTCTGATTACTCTCGTAGCCGCAGGCTACTTTCTCTTAAAACGAGTAAAACAAATTAAGTCGAGCATCCAACTTGGCCAATCACTTAATATCGCCGGTAATACTACCGAACGAATAAGAAATATGGCGCTTGTGGCATTCGGTCAAAAGAAAATGTTTAAAAAGCCTGTTCCAGCCTTTCTCCATCTTTTGATTTACGTTGGCTTTTTAGTAATTAACCTGGAGGTAATGGAATTTATTTTGGATGGTCTGCTGGGTACACATCGTCTTTTTGCTCCTTACCTGGGAGGCTTTTACAATGTACTCATGAACATATTCGAGTTTTTGGCGGTTGCCGTACTATTCTCGTGCGTAGCATTTCTGTTTAGGAGGAACGTATTGAATATAAAAAGGTTTAAATCGGCGGAGATGACCAAATGGCCGACCTTAGACGCCAATCTCATATTGGTTATAGAGATTATTTTAATGTTGGCCATTTTGACCATGAACGCCAACGATCAGATTTTACAAGGGAGAGATAGCCACTATATGGCTACCGGAGAGTTATTCTTTAGCTCTTTATTTATTCCGCTGTTTGAGGGTATGGGTACCGCTTCTTTGGTCGTAGTAGAGCGGGCGGCATGGTGGTTCCATATCATTGGTATTTTGGCATTTGCGGTTTACGTCACTTACTCAAAACATCTCCACATTTTCTTGGCGTTTCCCAATACGTATTATGCCAGTCTAAAGCCCAAGGGTGAAATGAACAATATGGATTCTGTTACTAACGAGGTGAATATGATGTTAGGTATACCCGTTGAAAATAGCGAGCCCCCGGCTGAAATTGGTAGTTTCGGAGCCAAAGACGTGAAAGACCTGAGCTGGCTAAACATTATGAATGCCTATTCATGTACTGAATGTGGAAGGTGTACCGCTGAATGTCCGGCTAATCAAACAGGAAAAAAGCTATCGCCGCGCAAGATTATGATGGATACCCGCGACAGCGCAGAAGAAGTTAGTAAAAGCTTAGCAATGTGAGGTAAAGGCCTGCAAGATGGTAGATCGCTATTAGGAGATTATATTTCAAAAGAAGAAATCAATGCATGCACCAGTTGTAATGCATGTGTAGAGGCATGTCCGGTAAATATTAATCCACTGGAAATAATCTTGGAAATGAGAAGGTATGTGGCTATGGAAGAATCGGGGTCTCCAGCCTCATGGAATAGTATGTTTCAAAATATGGAAACAAGTTTTTCTCCGTGGAAATTTGCCCCAACAGATCGGTTTAACTGGGCGCAGGAATTAAAAGAAAAATCAAAGGCAGAATAATGAGTGAATTGAAAATACCTACGATGGCCGATATGTCGGCAGCCGGTGAATCTCCGGAAATACTATTCTGGGTGGGGTGTGCAGGCTCCTATGACGACCGATATAAAAATGTTACCAAAGCGTTTGTAAAAATCTTGAGCAAAGTAGGTGTTTCCTTTGCTGTTCTTGGCCCGGAAGAGGCCTGTACGGGAGACCCTGCCAGGAGAGCTGGTAACGAGTTCTTATTTCAGATGCAGGCGGTTGCAAACATTCAAACTATGAATGGGTATAATATAAAAAAAGTAGTCACTGCCTGCCCTCATTGCTTTAACACTATAAAGAATGAGTATCCCGCTTTAGGCGGAAACTATGAGGTGATCCATCACAGCACCTTTCTGCAGCAGCTAATAAATAACGGAAAAGTAAGCCTTAAAGGAGGAGGGGAATTTAAAGGTCGTAAAATTACCTACCACGACTCCTGCTATTTGGGTAGGGCAAATAATATTTACGAAGCCCCGAGAGAAGTTCTTGAAGCTTTAGACGCCGAACTCGTTGAAATGAAGCGTTGCAAAACCAAAGGGTTTTGTTGCGGAGCCGGGGGAGCTCAAATGTTTAAAGATGCTGAAAAAGGCAATAAAGAAGTAAACATCGAGCGTACGGAAGAGGCTTTGGAAACCGGCGCGGATACCGTAGCTGTCGGCTGCCCTTTTTGCCTTACCATGATGAGTGACGGCATTAAGAATAAAGAGAAGGAAACTTCCATCCAGGTTAAAGACCTGGCAGAATTGATTGCTGAGGCAGAGGGGTTATAGTTTATAAAAGAGTCCTCCTGAAATTGACGGGCTGGCTAGAATATTTCTGCCACTGAAAGCGCCAAATATCGCGCCGGTTACACCAAACTTATCACTGAAACCATAACTTATTTCAGGGCCAATAGATAAGTATTCCAAATTGTTGGAGAATATTCCGGTCTGACTTTCAGAGGTATCGCCATTTTGAAAAGAACTTAGGTTATATAATTTGAGTGCCATGTTAAGCTTTTCATTAACAGTGTAACCCGCCTCAAAGCTCAGATGAAATTCATCAGAAAATCCTTGAGTTCTATTATTAAAACCAACGCCAAGGGCTATATAAAGGGGTTTTGGATAAAAGGAGTAACCTCCGTGCAATCTCACCAACTGATTGAACTCTCCATCTCCGCTTTGTAAAAGCTCGGTATCGCCACCCATGTCCTCGCCCAAGGGGATTCCTAAGATTAAACTGGAGCTCAACGAAAAATTTCCTTTCTTGAAAATTTGATACTGCAACCCCATTGAAATATCTCCAATGCTGTTCAATTCATCGCCATTTTCTATCACACCAGATTGGTAAAACTCTTGCTTATTGTGCGAATTTCTTAAAAAGATTGTAATGTTGAGGACGCCGGTAATTTTGTCGCTGATACCGTATTCTCCGTAAATACTGGTAATATAAACGCCGGTAGTAGTAATATCACTGATGTTTTTCTCCGGTGTGTAAAAGTCATCAGAAATTATAACCGTCTGATCTAATTTAAAAAAACCTTCATTTTTCTTCTTATTCCATGGGTTTTGAGACCGTACAGAATTAAAACTTAGGCACAAGAGTAAAAGAAGCAATAGTTTTTTCATTCTTAGAAATTTTACTCAGTCCAATAAGGCCGTTCCAAATCCGGCGCCGAACGGCTTACAGTAAATGATTACATAATTGAAATCATCAATCCCTATTCCGCTGGGTGTAGCGTAAGAGCTGGCTCCGGAGGTAGAGGTTAACTTTCCTAACTCAATACCTCCGCTGACTGCTGTCCGACTGTTTGATAGGTAAACGTATAGGCCCGGCCCATTGGAACTTCTGAAGTTATCGGCAAGATCTACTCGCAGAACTTCCGCACCCATAACTACCGAAACGCCGCCAGAGGTGTTATATCCGTTTAATGGTTCAAACTGTCCTCCACGCGATTGTGCACCTCCAACTGTAATTTGGAAAGTGGCAATAATATTATCCGAACTGGCTTCAATATCTACTACTCCTTGACTTATACCCGTAACCAACCCCTCAGTATTCACTGTTGCCAGCCCCTCATTTAAGCTTCTCCATCCAATTTCGGCTTCCGTTATTTCACTGCCGGTAGCAGTAAGCGCTGTAGCCATCAACTGTAATTGCCCATTAATAGCTACAACGCTGGTATCTGCGGTAATCTCGATCAACGCTATTGATACGTCATCGGAAACTACAGTAAAACGAATGGGATCACTCTGAACTCCCAATGCGGATGCGGTAAGTGTGGTACTTCCGGACCCAACAGCTATAGCTTTACCAGTATCATCTACCCTAACTATTCTTTCATCCGCCGAAAACCATATTCCTTCGGTCGCAAAGGAATGCCCCCTATCATTTAAAGCTGTAATAGTTAAATTAAGCTCCTGCCCCTCAACCTTAGAAACCACATTATTTACAAAGGGAACATCAGGGGGTACAGTAATAGAAATTTGTGCTATTTGATCCTCAACCATGTCTGTACCAATACATGATGAAAGAATGAGCACAGCAAAAGCAGTTAGAGTTCTAAGCATTTTCATACTGCGGTAATTGAAAAGAAAAGGTAGTGCCATTATTTAGTTTACTGGACAGTTTAATGGTCACATTATGAATTTCTAATATTTTCTTAACTATGGCCAGACCGAGGCCTGTATTATTGTTATCCAGGCTTATCCGTTTGTCGCCTATATGATAGCGGTCGAAAATAAACGGGATTTGCTCTTTTGGGATACCCGGCCCATTGTCCGAAACTTTGATCTCAACGAATTGATCCGTGTTATCAATATCTATTGAAATTTCACCATAATGTGGGGTAAATTTTAATGCGTTGTCAATAAGATTTTGGAGTACACGCTCAATCAAGGATACATCTGCATTTACAAGAGCCTTGTTTGGTAATGTGGAGGTTTTAAGCTTGATATTTTTTTCACTCGCCAAAATTTCGAACTTTTGTATTAGGTCATTGATAAGCTCTTGAATAAAGAATGGCTCCTTTTTTGGGGTCACCTGTTTTGCTTCAAGTTTGGAAAGCTCAAAAAGTTCTTCAACCAGTTTTTTAAGCTTTTCGGTACTTTCAAGAATAATCTTCAAGTATTTTTCGCGATCTTCCTCAGACAAGGATGTGCGTTTGATCATTAAAGTCTCAATGTATCCATGAATGACAGCAAGGGGTGTTCTGAGATCATGAGAAACGTTTCCAACCAGCTCTCTTCTTAAGTTCTCCATTGATTTGAGATTTTCAATGTTACCTACAATGGTATCAGCCATTTCATTGAAGGCTATGGCGAGATCGTTAATACCTCCACCTTCACCCACCTCAATGCGGGCGCTCATTTCACCATTCTGAAAGCTTTTTACAGTGGCGATAATCCGATTAAGGTTTTTCATTATCAGCCATATAGCTAATGACCCAATAATCAAAGAGGAGATCAGCGTAATCAACATAGCTCGCCCACCCAGCTTGAGAAAATAACTATTTAGTACATATTCAGACGCAGACTCATATTCCTCGCTTGCCAGTACGACATAGATATACGCAATGGTTTTGTCTCTATCGATGATAGGTGCAGCTGAAAATACCTTTTGCTTACCAGGATTTCTAGGATCATCACCCACTACGTATTCTTGTCCTTTCGTTGATATAAACTCCCTTACGGGTCCAAGCTTCACTTTTTTAAGCTTTACTTTTTTATATGGAGCTACATAGTTTAGAATGTTTCCTGCTTCATCTAAAATGTATACTTCTACGCTTGGATTTATGGCCATCATGTGATGCATTATCTCATCTGTAGCTGTAGTATCCAATTCACCTTCCACATAAGGTTTGACTTCACTAATGATGTGTTCGGCTATGGAAGCATTCAATCGCTGATTTCTCTCCTGTGCGTACTTTTCAGAAAGATTCACAGTAATAAATACATAGGCGAACCCTACTACTACCAAAAGACCGGTCAGTGTGATTACGATCTTCCAGAAAAGACCGTTTGAGGTAAAGTCGTTTTTCATAATTTCTAGTGATTAACAGGCAAGTCATCGTTAAATCTGTAACCTACTCCCCATGTAGTTAAAATGAAAGTGGGGTTCGATATGTCAAGCTCAACTTTAGCCCGAAGTCGATTTATATGCGAGTTCACCGTATGTTCATAACCTTCAAATTCATACCCCCAAACTTTTGATAACAGTTGATCGCGTGAGTAGCTTTTACCGGGGTTTGAAGCCAGCAAATACAATAAATCAAATTCTTTAGGAGTAAGTTCAATACGTTCATCATTAATTGTGACCTTACGCTTACTTTGATCTACAATTAATCCATTGTGCTTTACAATCAGTGTTTCCTTATTGCCTTCTTTCAGCATATCTACTCTTCTGAAGATAGCTTTCACCCTGGCGATGAACTCACGAACACTGAACGGTTTGGTCAGGTAATCATCAGCTCCTGTTTCAAGACCAATAATCTTATCTATTTCCTCGCTACGTGCGGTGAGCATTAAAATGGGAGTGGTGATCTTATTTGCCCTAAGGTCTCGGCATATTTCAAGACCATCTTTTTCGGGTAACATGATGTCAAGAATAATCATGTCAAATTTTTCAGATATCCCGGCGTTATACCCAACCTTTCCATTTGTAAATGACATAAGTTGACACCCTAAATCTTCTAAATGGATTTCTAAAAGTTCTTTAATATGAATGTCATCCTCTATCAGCAAGACCTTTTTCATCTCTACAAATGTATTGGGTAAGTATCACGAAAGTATCACGTACTTCCCGGTAGATAGTCAAAAGTCGTTCGTAAGACTTTTATAGCAGTAAGAACTTATGCGTCGAATTTGGGGTTATTTCGTAAATTTGATACATGTATATTTCTTTTAACGATATGCCAGCTGGAGCAAAAATCTGGATTTACCAGTCAAGCCGACCAATCACTGATATAGAGCAGTTGCAGATAGGTAAGGTGGCGGAAAGCTTTATTCAACAATGGGCAGCTCATAATCAACCATTGAAAGCCTCCTATATATTTATTTACAATTACTTTTTAGTGGTTTCAGTGGATGAAAGTTATAATCAGGCAAGCGGATGTTCAATAGATGCCTCTGTACATTTAGTAAAGGCGTTGGAGCAACAGTTTGACATAGACTTTTTTGATAGAACTAAGGTGGCATTTTTAAAAGGTGAGGAGGTAATCCTAGAATCAATCAAGGACATAAAGACAAAGGTTGCTGAGGGCGCTGTTACTGAAAAGACGATAACCTTTAACAATCTTGTAAAGAACAAAGGAGAACTGCAGACCGAATGGATGGTTCCGGCTGCCAGGAGCTGGCTTAAACGTTACTTTCAAGCCGTTGAACAACATTAACTTGCAGCCCGTCGTTCTTAGTGTCTTAGAATTCTTCTAATTTTAATAAAGAAGTAAAATGACCATTATTTCCAGAGTATGTCTTACCGGAGTTATTTTTATTGTAGCCTCTTGTGGTATTGAAAAAAAGGCTTCAAAGTCTTTTGAATTAGCGCAATTCCAGACAGCTATTGATTCATATAATACCATTTTGGCCAAAGACCCAAATAATGGAGAGGCCAACTTTTTTGTAGCCGAGTCATACCGGCAGTCAAACCGAATTCGTCAATCGCTGCCCTATTACGAAAAGGCTTTGATTAATGGGATTAAGAATGACACATTGGCGCTGCATTACGCCCTATCACTAATGGCGAATGGAAAGTACGATTTAGCCAGAGTACAACTTGAAAAAGCGATGACGGTTGAAGATGAAGAATACCTCAAAAGAGCTGAGTATGAATATGCCAATCTGGATGAGGTAGATAAGATCAAAAAAAAGAAAAACTACTATCGTGTAAAGAACCTGGAAGCGGTAAATTCTGATGCCGCAGAATACTCCCCGGTTTATAATGATGGAGAGCTTTATTTTGCTTCTTCACGCGGCGATGCTAAAATCTACTTGGGTACAGGCACTCCTTTTACAGATATTTACAAAGCCAAAACCAAAGCAGCCCGTGTGGACGCAGAAACCATCGCTCCTCTTAATGACATCATAAATGGACCAATTACAAACGAAGGCTCCGTAACTTTTAGTCCTGATGGCAAAACTATGGTTTTTGCCAAGGGTAATTCTGGTAAGAAAAAAGGAACTGCACAAGTTAATCTATACATAAGCCGTAACCGAAATGGTGTTTGGACACAACCTCGAATGTTAAATATTAACAATCCCGGGTATTGGGACTCATCTCCAGCCTTTAGCCGTGACGGCAAGCGGCTATATTTTGCATCGAACCGACCCGGAGGTGAGGGAGAGGTAGATATTTATCAGGCAAGACGAAATGCTAGAGGCCGATTTTACAAAGTCCAAAACCTCGGTCCCGAGATTAATACTCCTGGCAATGATGCGTTTCCATACATCTCTGACGATGGGCATCTGTATTTTTCGAGCGATGGGCGACCGGGGTTCGGAGGGTTGGATCTTTTTGTTGCAAGAAGAGTAAATGGAAAAACCGAAGTAGAAAACCTGGGACAACCGGTAAATTCCGAATCGGATGACTTTGGTATACATCTTTTCAAAGCAGACCGGGGCTTCTTCACTTCAAACCGCGTGGGAGGTAAAGGAGATGATGATATCTACACTTTCGTAAATGAAGATCCCGATTTAAAAGTTGTGAACTACTTTCTTCAGGGAGTTACTATGACGCCTGATGAGAACGATAAGTTAAAAATTCTGCCCAATGTCGACGTAAAATTACTTGACTTTGAGGGAGAGGTAATTGATGAAGCTACAACAACAGATGATGGGAAATTCTTATTTCGAGTGTATGAGCATGAACATTACAACCTAGTTGGCGAGCATCTTGGTGGGCAAGAACAATACTTGATCACAAGGGAGCAATTTACCACTGTAGGTAAAGCCGCGGATAGGGATACGCTAACACAACTGGTGACCGAAGTTCGATTTGATACTTTACTTGTGCTTGAGAAAATAGAGAAAGATAAAATTTTCGTGCTGGATAACATTTATTATGATCTTGACAAGTGGGATATTAGAGAAGATGCTGCACTGGAGCTTGACAAGCTAGTTATTATCCTTCAAGACAATCCTGAGATCAAGATAGAACTTAGCTCGCATACGGATGACCGTCAAACGGATGCTTATAACTTAAGGCTCTCTGACAGACGCGCCCGTTCAGCGGTGGATTACATCATAAGTCAGGGGGTTAGCGGAGACAGACTAGTTGCCAAAGGCTACGGCGAGTCGAAACTTTTGATCCCAAATGCTCAGACTGAGGAACAACATCAGGTGAACAGGAGAACAGAATTTAAAATATTAGCCTTAGGAGAAAAGAAAATACTTAATGCCGATGAATTTGATGAAGACAAGTATTTTGATGACGAGCTGGACGACAGTGGTCAAAAGTAGGGCAATCAAAACCTTCTAGAGATAGCCTTTTTAATGTAAATTTGCTGATGATTTATGCAATCCTGTACGTCAGCAAGGAGACTGAAAATTTATCCAATCAAACGATAGCTGAAATCAGTGAGATTTCGTCCGTCAACAATGCCAGAGACCACATTTCTGGTGCGTTACTCTATATGGAAGGGGAGTTTTTACAGGTGCTGGAAGGTGAGGAGAAGGTATTAATGAAGACGTATCAAAGGATCGAAGCTGATGAAAGGCATGGCGCTGCTAATTTACTCTATTATGGCCCCGTTGGATCGAGAACGTTCCAAAACTGGGACATGAAATACAGTAGTGTAGACATTGAGAAATTTAAGCAAAGGACGGGATTACAAAACTTTAAGCAAATTTTTGAACGTTGTACCGAAGATAAGTACCTGGAAATGGGGCTAATGCTTTTTAACGAGTTTTCAACCGCTACTTCTGAAAACGAAAGGTACGCCGCCCGAGGAGTTTCCGCTTCCAAAGAAGATGTCCACAATGCAATTAAGAATATAGACAAGGGTTTATATCCAAAGGCATTCTGCAAAATAGTAGAAGATTACATCGGTGGTAATCCAGCCTACTGTAATATAATGCATGCAGATGGAGCGGGTACAAAATCTTCCCTGGCTTATATGTATTGGAAAGAAACCGGTGATATATCCGTTTGGAAAGGCATCGCCCAGGATGCTGTTATTATGAATATTGATGATCTGCTATGCGTTGGGGCAATAGACAATATTCTGATCTCTTCCACAATAGGTAGAAATAAAGCCCGTATTCCGGGAGAGGTAATTGCAGCCTTAATCAATGGTATGGAAGAAGTACTTCAAATGCTTCGAGACAATGGCCTGAATATCATCAGTACAGGCGGAGAAACAGCTGATTTAGGTGATTTGGTTCGAACCGTTGTTGTTGATAGCACGGTTACATGTCGTATGAAACGTGATCAGGTCATTGATAATGCCAACATTCAGGCAGGTGACGTCATTGTAGGATTAGCGTCTTATGGACAGGCAACATATGAAGAAGAGTACAATGGGGGAATGGGGAGTAATGGCCTTACCTCGGCAAGACATGATGTTTTTGACAAAGAATATCGCTCTAAGTACCCCGAATCGTTTGATCCATTGGTACCTGTAGACCTGGTTTATTCAGGTAACTATAAACTCACAGATCGAATAGAAGACGTGTCGCTTGATATGGGAAAATTGGTGTTATCACCGACAAGAACTTATGCCCCTGTGGTTGTGGAGTTACTTAAGAATCTTAAACCTAAGATCCACGGTATGGTTCATTGTAGTGGAGGCGCACAAACGAAAGTGTTACATTTTATTGATAGCTTGCACGTAATTAAAAACTCCTTATTTGAAATACCCCCCTTGTTCAAAGCTATTCAATTACAAAGCTGCACGGATTGGAAGGAGATGTATAAGGTATTTAATATGGGGCATCGTCTTGAGTTATATATACCTGAAAATGCTGCTGCCGATATTATTTCAATAGCCGAAAGTTTCAATGTGAGAGCTAAAGTGATAGGACGAGTAGAAAAGTCAGATCAAAAAAAGGTGACGGTTATCAGTGAACAAGGGGAGTTTGTTTATCACTAATATTTTAGTTGGAACTCCTCACAACCAGAAGTATATTTCTCGTTTTATCGTCGGGTACAGGCTTTAATAGATCTTCTATTTCAAAGCTAATTCAGGTAATAAAACTTCGAAAGTGCTTCCAAAACCAACTTCACTCCTCAAGGTTATTTTCCCGCCAAGTTTGTCAACCAAATTTTTGACCAGGGAAAGGCCAAGACCGTTGGAGGCTTCCCCAGCTGTGGGTCTCGCGGATAATGTTTTAAATTTCTGAAACAAATTCTTTTTGTCTTCTGCTGTAAAGCCTGGCCCATTATCCTCCACTAAAATCGCTAATTGATTATCTTCCTTAGACGCCTTAATCTTTACTTCCGAGTCTCTATCGGAATATTTTATAGCATTGGAAATTAGGTTGTCTACAATCCTTTCCAAGTATAATTCATTTGTAGAAAAATTCTTCCTAATGTTTATTTCACTCTTAATAGCAATCTGTTTGGCTGTAGCATCAGCTTGATGGTTTTTTATTTTTTCTCTTAAAAATTCTTCTACATTGACGGTGCTAATTACCTCCGCCAATTCTCCTGATTCTAATTTATTAACCTCTAATATATTCTTAATAAGATCTACTCCGGACTTACTCATGTCTTCGACCATTTCTACATATTGAGTAGCATTATCCTTATCAACTTTCATCAGACCCAGCAAACTAACAATTCTATTGAATGGGGCTTTCAAGTCATGAGCCATAATATTGAGAAGCGTATCCTTTTGTAAGTTAAGTTCAGCTAATTCATTTTTTTTCTGGGTCAGTTTAGCATTATCCTTCTTTCTTTTGATTGAAAAGAACATAAATAAAACCGCTAGTAAAAACATTAACATTACCAATCCTATTAAAGCAAGGTTCCTGAGTTCTTGCTTTGCAATGAGTGCTTGGTTCTTTTGTTTTTCTATTTTAAGCAGTTCATTTTCTTTCGCTCGGGTTTCAAGCGCTATTCTTGTGTCGTGCTGCTGAACCAGCCGTGCCTTTTCAGTGTCTAAAAATTTAATTTCTATTTCATTATACTTCTTGAAATTTTCATAGGCCTGTTTTGTATTACCCAGTTCATCATAATTCCGTGACAACTCCAGATAGGCATTTTTTAGTTCTGACCAAAATGCTGAATTTTCGGCTGCTTCCACCACTTTTTCGTGGTATTCGATAGCTCGTTCATACCTTTTTAGATCATTATTCAGTTTACCATATTCGTTGTATACTTTCATAAAGAGGTTTTGATTTGAAATACCTTTTGCTGTTTTTTCCGCTACTTCCATTAAAGCAACAGCTTCCTCAAACTTTCCTCTGTTTCTATACTGATTGGCTATTTCGGTATTAACTTCTGCCTTTAATACTAAATTAGCCTGAACGCTGTCGCTAAACGACTGAGCCATTTTCAACGTATTGAGGGCTAAGTCATGTTTATCAGCATCTTCATAAATTTTTGCAAGCTCCAAATAGCTAAATGCCACCCCAACCCATATCTCTTCCTCCTTTCTCAGCGCTAATGCGCGCTTTGACATTTCTTCAGCTTTATCGTACGATTTTTGACTTTGGTAAAAGGTAGCTAAGCTGGAATATATATAGGCCAGGCCAATTTTATCATTGAGGCGTTTAAATACAGATAAGGCCTCATTATAGTATTCAATGGCCTTATCGTATCCAGCGGTGCCTTCATATAATCGTCCCAGACTGTTAAGTGCATGTGCATACTGCAGGGTGTCCTGGTTGGCAAGGGCAAGATCTTTGGCTTTTTGATGGTAATCGTAAGAATTGATATAATCACCCTTATATAGATAAGCTACACCAAAGAAATTAAGGCATTCAGGTTTTAGCGTTTTATTATCTGTGCTACGTATTAACGCCAATGACTCTTTCAAAAAGTAAATGGAACTATCGGGGTATACTTTTCGATAGTGCCAGCCAAGCTGATTAAAGGCTGCAATTTTTTCTTGTACCTCTCCTGTTACCGCTTTATTTTTTAGCTCATCAATAAACTCTGGTACCTGAGCAAAACCGAATGTATTAAGAACCAGGAGAACACAAGTGCATGCTATATTAACTTTTGTTGGAACCACTATCGAAAATAGTATTTTTTAATCAGAGTCAATATTTATAATTACTAATTATCGTGTAAGCCATTTAGATTCAATAGTTTGCAAACGATTTAATAGCAATATTATGAACAGGACACGCTACTTTTTTATTGGGTTGCTTCTCTGCAGCTGTCAAGCCAATGAGAGCAATAAAGAAGTGCAAACCGGAAATATTGAACCTATGATATTAGACGACCCACACTCTTTTGCCAAGCCATCGGAATCTTTAGTAACTCATTTGGACTGGCGTGCAACAGTGGACTTTGAGACTAAAATCATTTCCGGTACAGCTATACTCTCATTGCAAAACTCTAAAGATGCCTCACAGTTGATATTGGATACCAAATTACTGTCCATTGAGAGTGTTATCATAGGAGGAGAGCCTGTGGAGTATAATCTTGGTGAAATAGACGAATATCTAGGCCAATCTTTGTCAATTAAGATCACCCCCCAAACTAAAAACGTTTCTGTTCATTACAAAACATCAAAAGACGCCGAAGCGCTGCAATGGCTAGCTCCCTCACAAACGGCAGATAAGGAAAGTCCATTTTTATTCACTCAATCTCAGGCAATTCTTGCGAGAAGCTGGGTGCCAATTCAAGATTCTCCCGGCATTCGATTTACTTACAATGCTGAAGTTACCGTTCCACAAGGATTGCTTGCGTTGATGAGTGCAGAAAACCCGGCTACTGTCAATGAAAGTGGTGTTTATAACTTTGAGATGAAACAACCTATTCCGGCTTATTTGCTTGCATTATCCGTTGGTCAATTAGAATTCAAGTCATTGGGAGTGCGAAGCGGAGTGCACGCAGAACCTACGGTAATTAATGCCGCAGCTTATGAATTTGAAGATCTCGAAGTCATGATTAAAGCAGCGGAGAATTTGTATGGCCCTTATCGCTGGGATCGTTATGACTTACTTGTTTTACCACCTAGTTTTCCCTTCGGAGGAATGGAAAACCCTAGACTGACTTTTGCTACACCAACCATTCTTGCGGGTGACAGATCGCTTGTTTCTTTAGTTGCTCATGAATTGGCGCACTCATGGTCGGGAAACCTCGTTACTAATGCCAACTGGAACGACTTCTGGCTAAATGAAGGCTTTACTGTTTATTTTGAGCAGAGAATTATGGAAACGCTGTATGGAAGGGATTACTCCGAGATGCTCGCCGCACTTAGTGTGCAGGGCTTAAAAGAAGATATTGAGACTATGATCAAGGCGGGAAATTCAAATGACACAAAGCTGAAGCTCGACCTTGAAAACAGAAACCCGGACGATGGCGTGACATCCATCGCTTATGATAAAGGCTATCTGCTGCTAAGGAATATTGAAGAGAAACTAGGGAGGGAAAAATTTGATGCCTTTCTAAAAGGCTATTTCGAAAAGAACGCCTTTCGTGTAATGACTACCGAACAGTTTATCGTACAATTCGAGCAGTACGCACACGAAGAAGATTTTTTATTCGATTTGAATCAATGGATATATGATCCCGGTATTCCCAAGGGTGCAAGCCTACCAATTTCAGATCGATTTCTACAAATTGATAACGCACTCCAGGCTTTTATGAATGGCGCGAAGGCTGGTACATTGGAAGTCAAAGACTGGACTTCTCACGAATGGCTACATTTTGTTAGGGCAATACCAGCAAATATGTCCTTTAAGCAAATGGAAGATCTTGATAACGCATTTAGCTTCACAGTTTCTGGAAACTCGGAAGTGCTTACCGGCTGGCTCATCCAGGCAGTGAGTCATCAGTATACTCCAGCCTATGAAAGGCTTGAGAAATTCCTGATAAATACGGGGAGGAGAAAATTTTTAAGCCCGATATATGGCGAATTAATTAAGTCTGAATCTGGCAAAGAGATGGCCTTGAATATTTACAAAAAAGCACGGCCTAATTACCATTTTGTAGCAACAAATACACTTGATGAAATGTTAGGCTTTCAATCAAACTAATTATTAAAAACATGGCACAAGTTACTTTAGGAGGAACTCCGGTAAATACGGCGGGAGAGCTACCAGCAAAAGGCACACAAATAGATTTTACGCTTACTAAAAATGACCTATCGGAAATCAGTTCCGATACATATAGAGGCAAGAAAGTAATTCTTAATATCTTTCCCAGTGTCGACACGGGAGTTTGTGCAACATCTATTCGAACTTTTAATGCTAAAGCAAGTTCCTTAGAAAATACTGCGGTGTTGTGCATTTCAAAGGACCTTCCTTTTGCTCAGGCCCGCTTTTGTGGTGCAGAAGGTATCGAAAATGTAGAGACCCTTTCAGACTTCAGGCATCCGGAATTTTCAGAAACGACGGGAACCCGATTTATAGATGGTGGTTTTGAAGGCTTGCATGCTCGTTCCATTATACTTCTAGATGAAGACGGAAAAGTAGTCTACACTGAACTCGTACCGGAAGTTGGGGAAGAGCCGAATTATGATGCAGTCATAACGGAACTATAAAATATCATATCCATCCGATGGCCTTGATTCATTGGATGGATAAGTTTCTACAAGATTCCAACGATAAAGACGGCATTACTAAAGAGCAGTTTGCCATTTTCCCAAAATGCTCTAAAAAGCGGGTTATCCACAAAATAAACTACTTGGCCTCTACCCTTTTGCTGCACACCGAATACCAAACTGTTTTCAAGTTTATTCAATGCCTTGAATCCGGCAAAACCACTTACCGGTTTAGAATTACCTTTTAGAACACCAATATTTTGGCCGCCATCCAAATAGGCAAATCGTTGGCTGCTGGTTTTTAGGGAATAATACTCCTTTCCATACCCATAGGCTAATGGATTCGAATTGTCCAACGAAACTTTAAATATGGCTCCGAATATCGAGCTTGATAATCCATCGCGCTCATAAGAGTCAAACGGTTTAAGTAGCCCATTTTCATTTTCTTTATTATTTTTCTTCTCTTCGTCCGAAGGGTCTTTTAATATAAATCCATTTTTTCCTGCAAAAGATCGTAGTGCATTACCTATTAATAGTAGCTTACCACCATCGCTTATCCAGCCACTAAGTTTTGATAGAGCAGCCTCATCAAATAATCGATAGCGTCCGTTAGGCACGATCAGTACATTATAATCGTCCAAATTTATACTGCTAAAATAGGAGGTGCTAATGACCGTTATGGGGTAGTTAATCTGTTGCTCAAAGAAATGCCAGACCTCTCCAAAACCCAGAGAAGAAGTCTGCTCACCGGAAAGTACGGCTATCTTTGGGGTTTCAAGCTTGGCAATTTCACCTGACCCCAAGTCTACTCCTGAATCCGCAAATCCGGTATAAACGGCATCAATGGAACGGGCATAGGTTTTTGCTGCATCTTGAATAATCTTATCAAATTGAGGTCCGAATTTTTCGTTTGTTCTGCGAGTCGCCACAATACTTCCTCGCTGATAGGTTTTACCGTTTAACGTTACCGGTTTGTGTGCTATTCTCAGGTTCAATCCCGCCTTTATTAGTTCAGTGAGCCATTTAACATCCTCAAGACTATTATATTTAGATATGTAGGCATAAGGCTTTTCGCCCTCCTCAATCTTCTTGGGAATTGGCAGCTTATATTCCCCGGATAGAGTAACCTTTTCCGTCAACGCATACGCATCCAACCCATAGGCATAGGGCAGGGACCAAGCTGTAATGTCGTAGGTGAGTGTGTCAGAAAGTTTTGCCATGGGTTCGAACAATGCGGTTACCAATTTGGACTTTGGTTGGTAAGTATTTATCACTAAATCACCGCCACCAACAGAAACAGAGGTATTGCCATTTTTTAAGTAGCTAAATCCATTAATCGCCTTACGGGTTTTACCTGTGCCATATTTAATTTTTTGCTTATCCAAGAAACGGGTAAGTGCAGCCATTTTATCGGGATTGTTAGAACCTTTAACTATATAACTTTTGTATTTGCCATCAGGGTTATTGACATTCTTTTCGAAGTAGGCTTCAAATTCTGATGTTAGTTTAGAAGCGTTCTGAGATGAAATTTCAACCGTAGAAATACCAGTAGTATAATGATGATCGATACGGTTTTTTAGTGTTAATGTGTCGCCATATTCGGTAATGATCCCTAAACCGGCAAAACCGTGACCGGCCTGCTCATAGGTCATACCTATTGCTCCGTTGTAGGTAGGGTAGGTATCTCCATAGCTGGGATAAAGCAGATCAAAACGCTCCTTAGTAAAGTAGAGCCAGTTTTTTTCATCAAAGTACTTGGCATGGTTCTTACCAATTGTGATCTGAAATTCACGTTGCCATGGGGTAATTACTTCATGGTATGGCTCGGCCGCAGGAGCAAAATAATAAGGGCTGTTGTAACCCTGTTCATGAAAGTCTACATGAATATGGGGCATTACTTCATTATACAGTTGCATACGGCTTACCGATTCCTGCTGTGTTTGCCATGCCCAGTCCCTATTTAAATCGAAAAGGTAGTGGTTTGGCCTTCCTCCGGGCCAGGGTTCTCGGTGTTCCATGGCATCACCGTTGGGGTTGAAATGCTTGTTGCCATATTGGTTATAGAAATTGACATACCGGTCTCTCCCGTCAGGGTTAATGCCTGGATCCATGATCACAACAGTATTTTTCATCCATTCTTTGGCGCGATCGGCTGTTGCTAATTCATAAATGGTTTTCATTGAGGCTTCTGTGGAAGAAGCTTCGTTACCATGAATATTATAGCTTAACCATACAATGGCAATATTATCGTTGCTGACGCTCCCTTCGATCATTTTAGCTCTAATGAGATTATTTTGCCTGATATTGTCCCAATTATCGATATTCTCCGGGGAGGAAATGAGTACACTGACCAGGGCTCTGTGCTCGTATGTTTCTCCATATTGATGGATTTTCACGTTAGGTGACGTTTGAGCTACATGATTAACATACTCTACTACTTTATAATGGCGTGTAAATCGTTCACCTAGTTTATAACCAAGAAATTGCTCGGGAGATTTTAGTTGGGCAAAGAGACCTGTCGATGTCAGTGTAAGTGCAAGAAAAACAGCCTTTCTCATTGTTAATCAAATCTTATTAAAAAACTCGAATTTAAATATTCTAATGATGGCGTCAATAGCCGCCTAAAATTAACGCCTAATTTTTGTTCAAAAGGTGGACAGACCAGGTATATGGTTGTAAATGATATCATTTACATGATTACCTTGTCCTCAAACTCGTATTTTTGATTATGCCTAAATCAGTAGCTCTTGTTTTGTCTAGCGGAGGCGCCAGAGGTGTGGCGCATATTGGGGTAATAGAGGCTTTAGAAGAAGCAGGTTATACCATTTCTGCCATAGCCGGCAGTTCGATGGGTGCAGTAGTGGGCGGCGTTTATGCTGCCGGTAGATTGCCTGATTATAAAAAATGGATGTGTGAGCTGGATAAATTGGATGTTTTTAAACTATTGGACTTCACGCTAAGCGCCCAAGGCTTTGTTAGAGGTGAGCGTGTGTTTAATGAGATGAAGAAATTTATTGACGACTGTGATATTGAAGACCTAAATATCCCATTTAAGGCGATAGCCACAGACATTGTAAATAAAGAAGAGGTGGTATTTGAAAAGGGAAGTCTTTATACAGCTCTACGGGCCTCGGCAGCTATACCATCGGTATTGAAGCCATCTATCATCGATAATGTAGAGTTGGTAGACGGAGGTGTAGTTAACCCTATTCCGGTCAAACATGTAGATAAGACTTTAACAAATATGCTTATTGTTTCTGATGTGAATGCAGATGTTCCGAATACTATGCCTATGCAAAAAAAGGAGGAACAGACACGAATGTTACAAATGCTGGAGAAATGGAATAACTTTTTTCCCGGTACGCAGAGCCAGTCTAAGAACAAGCGCCTTAGCATTTTCGAATTATTTGCACGGTCCATTGATTTGATGCAAGACCGAATCTCGGATTATATTATCGAATCACATAAACCAGATTTAGTCATTAAAATATCCAGAGATATTTGTTCAACCTTTGAGTTTTACAGGAGTACAGAGCTTATACAGTATGGTTACAAGGAGACACAAAAAGCCTTAAATAATGCACTACAAGCAGATCAATAGTGAAGTAGGTAACTTAGACCTCTATCTCTTAGATCAAATACTAAAAGGTTCTTTCGAGGGTCGAAATAAGATATTTGATGCAGGCTGTGGAGAGGGAAGAAACCTCGCCTACTTTACGAATAACGGTTTTGAAGTTTACGGTATGGACCAAAATCCAAAGGCTTTACTTATGGCTTTGATGACCTATAAGAACATACCTAAAGAAAACTGGGTTGCAGGGGATTTGAAAGACATCCCCCACCCCAATGAATTCTTTGACGGGATCATTTGCAGTGCGGTTTTACACTTTGCTGAGGATTATAAGGACTTTGACAAAATGATGCAGGAACTGGTCAGAGTGCTAACTCCCGGTGGAATTATTTTCATCAGAACGGCTACCAGAGTAGGGTTGTCAGAACGGGATATTGAATCCGGCTTTACTTATCTTCTTGAACCAGAGCAGTTGTATAACTTTAACCGGCTTTATCCACTCGAGTTCTTAGAATTACCAAAGTCAGTTGTGGTTAATGGTCAGAGATCCATGGGCGTATTAGTGCTGAAGAAAAGGTAGTGTTTTGATCGTTTCGTATAAATTAATACCTTACGTTATCAACAAACTTTAAACAAACTATGGAAGAACAGCAAAGTTCTGTTATGTCCGTTAAGGACTGGGTCATTACTCTCTTAATATCGATAATACCATTCGTTGGTTTTGTAATGCTTTTTGTTTGGGGCTTTGGAAGTGGCACAAATCCAAACAAAGCTAATTGGGCGAAAGCAGCTCTCGTTATGTTTCTGATAATGATTGTTCTTTATTTCATTTTTGGTGCAGCTTTCATGGGGTTGTTTATGGCCGGAATGGGAGGCGGATACTGATGGAACGAATTGAAACGAGAGGAGTGGAATATGCGGGCTTCTGGCTTCGTTTTGTGGCTTATATAATTGATTATGCGATATTACAGATCTTAAATTTTGTCGTTGTCATACCCGTTCTTGGTTTACTCGGTCTTGGCATATTTACATCATTTGATGGTTTTAATCCGGATATGGTGAGTGAGGAGGAATCCATAGCAGTTTTTGTTGCCTTTATTTCGGCCATTAGCTCTATTGCTCTTTTGACACTAGCTCTTCAGGCACTATATTACGCCTTTATGCAATCCAGCAGCAGACAAGCGACGGTTGGAAAATTAGCCTTAAGCCTTAAAGTCACAGATATGGAAGGCGGTCGGATTGACTTTGGGAAGGCGTTGCTAAGAGAGCTTTGTAAAATTCTCAGTAGCGCGATTTTTCTAATTGGCTACCTAATGGCTGGCTTTACGGACAAGAAGCAAGCTTTACACGATATTATACCAGGAACTCTGGTAGTAAAGGGATAACCAAAACCTGAGTATCAGACTACAAAAGTCTTTAAGGCTTTTGTAGTCTTCTCCTTGTAAAATATTAGGGCCAAGCCGTTAATACGGCTCCCATTAATGAGAAACTCGTTATAAAATAGAAAGAGTTAAAAGCTACAGCCGATCGTTTTTTTAAGAACAAATAATCATTATCATGTCCGTGACAACCCAGTCAAAGCCGGTAAAAAACCACATGTTAGATCGTAGGTGGTACTTAAGGTAAAAAGTAATATTTTGAATAGACTTGGAAATAATGTAATAAAGAGACTGCCTTTGGTTTGCTATGGCAGTCCCTTTATATTTTTAGTTAAAATTACCTACAAGCGATACTGTAGGACGTTCCGCTAAAACTAACAGAGCCGCATGAAGTGGGAGCTGCATTTCTATCGTGCATGATACCAGCAACAACCGGAGAGGCCATGGACGTTCCACTCAGAGTGGCGTAACCACCGTTTAGATAAGTGGAGGTAACACTACTCCCCGTAGCGATCCAGTCCACCGGTGAACCAAAATTGGAAAACGAGGAAAACTGGCCACTGCAAGTCATGGAGGCTACCGTGTACACACGAGTTAAATTTTGACATGCGGGATCATAAAAACTGGCATCATCTGATGAATTACCTGCAGCCAAGGCAATGAATGATTGATCGTTCAAGCTGGCCAGTGCAGTACGATAAGCGCTAGCGCTGGAGCAGCCCGTTCTACTATTGGGCCCAAGGCTCATATTAACTACATCCCCAGGGATATCGTTGGATGCGATATAATTCATTCCGGAAATAATCTGGGAAGTTGGAGCAGAGCCTGACCCAAGCACGTCTACAGCAACAACAGGAGCGCCTGCGGAAACCCCAACCACTCCTATACTATTGTTAATAGCTGCCGCTATACCTGCCACATGCGTACCGTGACCGTTTGAATCATCAGGACTACTATCGGCGAAGGACCTTGAGAAGTTGAGCTGCACGTTTAAATCAGGGTGATCTAAATCTATACCTGTGTCAACGATCCAAATAAAGGTCTGTTTGTTTGAACCAATACCAAACCCCGATGCATTGTTAATAGCACAGGTAGTGGTTTGTGCTTGAGTTCTTGAACCACTGGTAGCAGCTTTCAGTTCGTCTTCTGTATAAACAGCTTCCACTTCAACGTCAAGCTTCACCATTCTGTCTTGTTCAATAAAATCTACCCGAGGGTCATTTTGCAGAATACTAAGCTCCTCGTCACTCAGTTTAGCTACGAACCCACTATACAGAGAAGTAAATTCTGCTTTTATCTGGCTTCGGTTAATTCTGTTTTCATCATAAAAAGAACTGAGCTGCTTACTTACTCGCGAGGCTACTTCCTCAGAGTATTTTAGCTTTTCAGCTCTATCAGTGAACGTTGGCTCATTAGTTCTGCCTGAGGGGAAGGACTTTTCTTTAAGCACAACAATATACTGATCGGGAATCAATGATTCATCAGTGGATAATTCTTCGGCAATGTAAGATTCCTCTTCACTACACGAAAATACAAATAAAGCTAGGACAACCAAGACACACAAACATTTGTTGATTTTCATAAATGATATAAGTTTTGTACTATATAATTTGTAATATATACAATATATTTATGACAATACAACAGAAAATATTTTTATTTAACGTAGTTAAAATATTAATATGCCAAATATAAATGTAAATAGATTGATTATCAGCACATTAATTTAAACCAAACAAAGAAAATATTTTTTAAAGAAATTATGTCCGTCATGCATATGCAAGCAATTAAGCGCTTATCAAAATATTTGAACTTTAACCTCGCCTAAATACTAGCTAATGGAGGAATTCGGATTTCCACTTTCTTCGGCAGGTTCACACAACTAGGGACGCGAAAAACAAAGTACTACATGTAGAAGGAATTTCAAAACCGGCTCTGAGGGTACACTCATATTTTTTTGAGCGACTGCAAAGTACATTTAGGCTTTTGTGATCTTACGGGTCAAACTAAACCCAGGCAGTCAAAATGGCTCCCATCAGCGTAAAACTAATCACAAAATAAAATGAATCGATAAACCATAGACGGATGGTGTTCCTAGAAAACAAATAATTCACTCCCATTGCCATAGCTATCCAACCAAATCCTGTAAAAAACCCGTAAATCAGTCCTTCTTGTACGCTTAATCCTTTAAGAAACAGTGCAAGGTTAATGGCCATTATTAACTCTAGAATAAAGGCAGTCCCATAAATTTTGGCCATGTTGGCTTCTTTAAGGTCTTCTTCGGTAAAGCCATTTTCTTGCATCCATACCTTTCCAAATACAGGACCATACCAAATGGCTCCGATCACAAAGGTTGAAATTGTGGCAACAACGATTGCCAGCCAGTTTAAAGTTGAGAAATCCATATTAGTGAGTTTTGGTTGATGAAATTTTATACTTGATACTTCCTCCAGAGCCCCAGTATGACGCCTGTTATTTCGTACTTGATCAGTACTACAGATTCGTCGATAAGAGTGAGCTCGAAAGACCTCAGACTAAACATGTTTTGTGTGGTAATTTCCAGGAATATAAAGCCTACCCAAAAGAGGAGGGCATATTGTAACCTTTTCAATCCGCTGTTAACATTAAGTTTTGTAAATAAGAAGGCCATTGTATAGGCTGCAGCTACGCATGCAATGAAATTTATGCCAAGTCCAAAAGCAAGGTTGTAATCCGCAAAATCAGACTCGGTGAGGTTGTTAAGCTCAGACCAGCGGATCCCAAAAAAAACGGCGTCATACCATACGGGTGGCACAAATTGAACAACAAAAGCGGACACCCATACGGCGGCATGATTGATTCTAAGTTTATTCATTTTCTGATAGTTTTGATTCTAAAGTAAAAGCGCCCTTACTCGTATACCACGGCCTGATTTTCGTAAGTAATCTACCTGCTTTTACCGCAGGATCATTTGCCGCTAATTCCTTTGCTTCTTCAAGACTAGCTACGTCAAGAATGAATATGCCGCCACCATTTTCAAAGGGTCCAGCCAGCAGAAGCTTTCCGTCTTCTATCATATGGCTAATGTTAGCCATATGCGCCCGTTGGATACTGTCCACCGCAGCCTTTGATAGCTCAGGACGGTCTGGGTTAGATATTAATTCGACAAAGTAGTACTTGACTATTTCAGTAGGTGGGTTGCCTTGAGCATCTTGACCCTTGAAAATAAAAGGAACAAAAAAGAGTGTTGTTATTAGACAAATGTTTTTCATTTTATTGCTGATTGTATGATACCATTTAATTATGATTCGGATCCTATATATAGCCCCACTTTCTTAATGCCACCTTCTTCCTGAATATCTCCCATAAGCCTTCATCCATAGCGTGTGGATAAGGAAATAAAAGCCTCAAAGTCTTTTACCAATAGATCGAATTGATGACGATTTTGTAGCCCAGTGTTTCCAACCAACTTGGCAGGACAAAGTAACAAATGCATTCCTGTCCAGATACCTGCATATAACTTGGCACTATTTATTTGCTGCACTTATTAAATTCACCCCAAATACATTATTGTCGAATGATAGCATATTATCCATTTCATGGACAGCTAGTGTTATGCCTTTAATTGAGTATCCCATGGAGGTTGGTTTCAAGATTCATATGGGAATTTACTATTTTTAGAAAGATAGCGCCGGATCTGAAATACCGAATCGGAAAGATCCTGGCCTTAAAAGGAAGTATTCTTGGTTAAAGCCAAGAGCGAATAATGCAAGTAAGTGATAAAATAGACATCAACGATCGACTGGTAAGAATTATAGGGATACAGTTTTTTGGCATCGTCATTCCTAATGCAACCGGGCTTATCAGTAATAGTGATCGTTCAGTTTATTACCTGATAGGGGCTTATGCTTATTTCACTTTAATAGCTTTTTTGATTTGGCAGGGTAACCGGATGATACTCTTTAAACTGGAAGAGAGGTACAACTGGTTCATTAATCCGGCACAAAAGGTAATTATGATTTTAGGGGGTAATGTGTTTTATACAGCTCCTCTAGTTGTAGTCATGTTATTAGGCTGGTATTGGGTTTCTGGTAATCCGGCGGATTGGACAGTAATCCAGATAACAGCGGTGGTTTGTGTAATCTGTGTAATTTTCATAACACATGCGTACGAAACGGTGATCCTCATAAAGCAACGTGAGTCTGATAAAGTGATGGGCGAAAAACTAGAACGGGCGAAGGTACAGGCGGAGCTGGAGGCTCTTAAAAACCAGATCGATCCACATTTTATGTTCAACTCGCTGAACAATCTTGCGCATCTTATTGATAACAACCCTGAAAAAGCCAGGGAATTTACCGAAAATCTCGCTGAAGTATACCGCTATATATTGTCCAATAAGGAGAGTAAACTCGTGATACTTGAAGACGAATTGCTCTTTCTGAATAAGTACATCGCTTTACTCCACTTAAGGTTTGAAGATAGTTTAAAGATTGATTTTAACTTAGAAGATCAGGACAAGGCGGCGTTTCTTATTCCGCCAATTTCTATATTTTTTGCCCTGGAGAATGTAGTAAAACACAATGAGATCTCAAATCGCTTTCCTATGGCCGTTGAGATCGGGAAAAAGGATCACGTATTATATATCACAAATCCCGTTAAAGAGAAAAAAAAGAAACACCACTCTACGAAGGTTGGCCTGGTTAATCTAGATGAGCGCTTCAAGATCATTGTAGGCACAGGTATTCAAACCGAAATGGAGAATAATCAATTTAAATTACAGCTACCAATGTTGCCATTGGCCGGATAGTATGAAAGTGTTCATAGTTGAGGATGAACCCGCCGCCAGACAGAGATTGTTTGGCATGTTGGTTAAAACTAACCCTGAAATAGAGTTAGTAGGTGAGGCAGAAAGTGTGGTGGAAGCAGTAAAGTGGATCGCAAATAGTCCCCCGCCTGATTTGGCCTTCTTTGATATTCAATTGGCGGATGATTTCTCATTTCAAATTTTTGAAATTGTTGAGGTGAACTTCCCGGTTATTTTTACTACGGCCTATGATAAATACGTATTAGAAGCCCTGGAGCATAATTCGGTAGATTATATGTTAAAACCGATTACGGCGGAGCGATTATCCAAAGCCTTGAGTAAGGTCAAAAAGTTGGAATCACATTTTGTTTTTCAAAATCTTAAAACCAACCTACGTACTAAAGAACCTAAGAGTCGATTTTTGGTAAAAAAAGGGATTGATTATGTGTCTGTAGAAGCCGAAAACGTGGCTTACTTCTTTACCGAACATAAACTTTCTTTCTTACGAGATACTTCAGGCGCCACGTATATGATTGATTCCAATATTACCGATCTCCTGACTCAAGTGGATACGAAAAAATTCTTTCGGGTAAATAGAAAGTACCTGGTTCATATTAATGCTATTGAACGTTTTAAGTCGGACAATGGTAAAATTGAACTCCATCTGAAGCCCATTACAAAAGAAAAAGTGACCGTGAGTAAGGAAAATGCCCCGAATTTCCGCAACTGGATAGAGGGCTGATCAGTTTATAACTTCATAGGTAAGAATTTCAAAAGCTTTGTCGAAAGTTTCTCGTTGGGTCAGTTCCATTTTTGCAGATGCCTTAGAGTTTCCAAAGATTCGTACACCATCGCCCAGCGCTATTGGGTTCAATTTTAATTTGATAATGTCAATGAGACCTCTTTCTAACATCCAACCGGCCAATTGCCCACCACCACAGAGGTATACATCTGTTTGAGATTCTTGTCTGACCCGTTCCACATTATCAGCGCTAAGGCCTATACAATTCACCTCTCGGCTCGACTCATCAAAGTTTAAAGTGTCTGAAACAATATAGTGTTCCATATGAGGTAAGCTCGTTGCCCTGCCTTTAAGCCGTACGCATATCCAAACTCATAGGTGTTTCTACCCATGATCACTGTTTGAAAGCGCTGAAGATCGCTCAGGTATTTTTCTACAGCCGGACCTTCACCCTGAAAGGCGCTAATGTCATTGTTTGGTCCTGAAATAAAACCATCAATAGAAGAGGCTACATAGTAAACTATCTTTTTCATAATTAGGATATTCTAGGTACTAGTTAAT
>CALBPF010000287.1 GCA_937899105.1 uncultured Flammeovirgaceae bacterium
CCTTTTTAACCATTTGAATTTTCCAAATCTTCCCAAAACTCTACCGCCCTTCTCAAGTGTGGAATTATTATGGTTCCTCCAATTAGATTAGCTATTGAAAAAGCTTCAAATACTTCATCTTTTTTAAAACCCAGATCAAAACACTTTCCTAGATGATACCTTACGCAATCATCACAACGTAACACCATTGAACATGATAAGCCCAGGAGTTCTTTCGTTTTAACATCCAGCGCGCCTGAAGCAAACGCGTTTGTATCAAGATTGAAGATCCGTTTGATTACCTTGTTATCCGACGAAAGAATCTTTTCGTTCATTCGTGCCCTATAATCATTGAATTCTTCTATTTTGTTCATAACAATTGAATAACACGTAAATATATCCATTACTAACAATGCTAAGCGACTTTTTGTCTTTGTTCTTCCCAAGAATTTGTGTGACATGCGATAATGCTCTGATAAAAGGTGAACATCTTATTTGTCTATCTTGTGATTATAAAATGGCAAAGGCAGATTTAAGCCTATCAAAAGATGGCTTTCTGGCTGCTAAATTCTTCGGTAGACTTCATGTGGAACATGTCTGGGCATATTATCTATTTAACAAGCATGCCAGAATTCAGGCATTACTGCATAAAATGAAGTACCACAACATGCCAGAGCTGGGGGAGTTAGTCGGGGAAAAACTGGGCGCCGCATTGAATCACCTTAATCCCGAGCTTGCCATTGATGTAATCGTGCCCGTTCCACTACACAAAAGTAGGTTAAGACGCAGGGGGTATAACCAAAGTGACTACTTTGCGAGAGGCTTATC
Source organism: uncultured Flammeovirgaceae bacterium (assembly GCA_937899105.1). Classification (GTDB taxonomy): domain Bacteria; phylum Bacteroidota; class Bacteroidia; order Cytophagales; family Cyclobacteriaceae; genus Fulvivirga. The sequence continues at coordinate 808 of CALBPF010000287.1, forward strand.
TAAATGTTTACATTGCGATATTGCTACTGATATTGTAACTAGAACAAAAGATACCGAAACACAAACCCGAAAATCCCGTGTTCAACGCTGGGAGAATGTTAATGAGATATTTAAGGTAAAAGACAATTCTCACTTGCAAGACAAAAATGTCTTGTTGGTAGATGATGTAATTACGACAGGCTCAACGATTGAAGCATGCGGTCAATCAATTCTGGAAGTTGGCATAAAATCTTTGAGTATAGCTTCCATGGCTGCAGCCAAATAAAAAGGCCTACTATGCAGCAGGCCTTTTCAATCATATTGATCCTCTTTATCTTTTAGTAATTTGATCCAGCTCTAATCATCGCACATCGGAAGCCGATTGTTGAGGTTGATGAGTCTTGATCGAGATATCTTCTGGTTCCGGGGGATAGCCAATAGGCTACATCCTTCCAGGAACCGCCTTTATATACCCTTGCTTCATCAGTAATTAGTGATGAGAAGCCTTCAGGGTTATTTTCAAAATCGCTATTGTAATATTCCTCTCCGGTATTAGGATTTTTTACTTCATCAAGATATCCGTCTCTTCGGATTGGGTTCAAGTCGTCAAAATCCTGGAATGACATAGGACGGTATACATCAAGCACCCACTCGTTTACATTTCCTGCCATATTATAAAGGCCAAAGTCATTAGGGGGGAATTCATAAATGTATGAAGTGATCAATGCACCATCATTTAATTTACCTGCTATACCGGCATAATCACCTCTACCTCTTTTAAAGTTAGCAAGGAAATATCCCATTTCCTTGCCATAAGGATTTCTTAGTGCATGACCGTCCCATGGATATAAACGTTGGTGCGTCTGGTTTTCATCAAGCCATTGTGTTCCAATTAAGGCAGTAGCTGCATATTCCCACTCCGCTTCTGAAGGTAGTCTGTAGTTCGGGAGTACAACACCTGACTCCAATGGAATTCTACCGCCTGTAGTTTCAGGTAGCTCTTCCCCTGAATCTTCCAATAATTTCATGTTTACTGCTGTAGTTCTCCACTCCGAATAGTTGTTTGCCTGAACCCAGCTAACACCAACTACAGGGAAATATCTAAACCCGGGATATCTTAGGTAGTGATCTGTGTATGGATCATTGTAAGCTAAACGCGCTTCCCAAACGGTAGTATCTGGTAAAGCAGCGATATAAACTTCTCTTGAAGAATCTGAAACATTTAGATAATGAAGATACTCTAACCAGTGTATATTTGCAATCTCAGTTTCATCCATATAGAACGACGCTACTGAAACCGTTCTCTCAAGATTATCTCTTCTGTTTAAGATGTCCTCTTCAAATGATCCTACTACCGCACGACCGCCCTCTATGAAAACCAGGTTCGGACCTTCGGGTTGACCGCTGTAAGGATTAACCATAAATCCGTTATTATCTTCATCATTGTAAGCTAAGCCTGTGGCGGTACTTACTGCTCCTGGGTGCACACTTGTTGGGCGTCCTCCGCCACCTCCTAGAAAACATGATGAGAGGATCATTGAGCCACTGACAACGAACAAAGCACTTTTTAAGAAGCTCGAAGTTCTTTTCATACCTTATAGTATTAATATCAAAAAATATAATCTGACGCTAAATAGCGACTTAATTACGTTAGTTACAAGTCAACAAAGGGGCAAAATAACATTTCTATTTGATAATATTTAAAACAAAACTTAAAAATTTGAATATCCTGTTTGATGCACTCCCGTTTAAACCTGTTCGTTAGGAACTCTATATTTTTGAAATTATTGTAAATCAAGGCAACTTTTCTATATAGAAAAGTCAAAAATGGCCATTTAAAACTGGCATAAACCGAAAAGCCAAAGTACAAGGCCTTCTTCTTGCAGAATGAGCTAATATTACAAGAATCTAGAATCATACAATGATAGATATAGAGCGTGTAAATAAGAGAAAGCTGTACTGGATTTTTCAAATTCTGGGATGGTCGTTATACAATTTAATCTTCACGGCTATCGCTCTTTACTTCGTGGGTTGGTTTTGGGAACTTCCAGCAACGTACCTGCTTCAAACGGTCAGTGGTTTTATATTGACTCATCTCTACCGACAGTTTATCTTAAAACAAAACAGCTGGACGGAATATGGAATACTTAGGTTAGTAGTTTTTGTGCTGCTTTCATCAGCTTTAATAGGGTTTTTATGGGCTCTGATAATAATACCTATTTCCAAAGTATTTTTTCCTTTGGTAATACCAGGGCTTCCGGAGTTTCACTGGTTTGTGGAAGTAGTGTTGAGCTCGGTTAGTCTCTCCATTACTTTTTTGGGCTGGCAGCTTATTTATTTTGTGTTTCAGCTCTTTTTTAGCTATCAAAAAAGTGAAGTGGAGAAATGGAAACTTCAAGCAGCAGTTAAGGATGCCGAGTTGCTGGCCTTAAAATCTCAAATTAATCCACACTTTATATTCAATAGCCTTAATAATATCCGTTCGCTGGTAATTGAAAATCCGGAAAAGGCACGAGATATGATCACGCACCTGTCCGGGTTGCTGCGTTATTCTGTTCAATTCAATAATAAGGAAAAAGTAAGCCTTGAACACGAGTTAGAGATTGTTCAAAATTATTTGAACCTGGAATCTATACAGTTTGAGGATAGGCTTCATTATAAACTCGAGATCAAGCCTGAGACTTTGGAAATGAAAATTCCTCCTATGGCCATTCAACTACTTGTGGAGAATGCTATTAAGCATGGCCTTGCTGATTTACCCTCAGGGGGTATCATCCATATTCGCTCTTACATGGAGAATAATATGATGGCGGTGGAAGTAATCAATACAGGCCAGTTGAAAGAAACCAATAGTACTACAACAGGGATAGGTTTAAAAAATGCTTCCGATCGTCTCAAGTTAATTTTTGGGAAACTGTCCGACTTAAAAATTACGAACCTGGACAGTGAAAATGTATTGGCTAAATTTACCATTCCCATAAACTAAGAATAACTATAATATGAAAGCATTAGTGGTTGACGATTCACGTCTTGCTCGAAATGAACTTAAAAGGCTACTCAAAGAATTTGATAAAGTAGAAATAATTGGCGAGGCGGCCAACGCAATGGAGGCCAAGGAAAAAATTGAAAATGATAAGCCTGATTTAGTATTCTTAGATATTCAAATGCCGGGAAAAAATGGATTTGAGCTATTGGAGGAACTGGAATATATACCTGAAGTGATTTTTACCACTGCTTACGACGAATATGCGATTAAAGCGTTTGAATATAATGCCCTCGACTATCTGCAAAAACCCGTGCAAAAGGATCGACTCGCTGGCGCTATCAGTAAGGTAGCCGAACAACGCGAGCGAAGGGTAGTAGCCCAGGAAGACCGCATGACTGAACATGACCAGGTATTTGTTAAAGACGGAGAAAAGTGTTGGTTTGTCACTTTATCTAAGGTCAGGCTTTTTGAAGTAGATGGTAACTATACTAAACTCTATTTTGATGAAGAAAAGCCCATGATCCCACGTACTCTGAATTATCTGGAGTCCAGGCTTGATCCAAAAACATTTTTTAGAGCGAACCGTCAACAAGTGATAAATTTAAAGTGGGTGGAGCGCATCGAACCTTGGTTTAGCGGTAGTATCAAAATCTACATGAAGGGTGGTCACGAGGTGGATGTTTCTCGAAGGCAGACACAACGTTTTAAGGACTTAATGAGCTTCTAACTTCCCAAATTGGGAGAGTTCTTCCTCTTTCGGAACATTCTGACGATGGAAAAGGACTTTTAAAGCCAATTTTCATCTATTTATCTACTGGCACGGATTTTCTATTCCGGCCAGGTATGATAACAATAGACGACTTTCAAATTTTACCTTTCAACAAGCAATGCGATTTTATAACCGTATTTGCTGATTACCTAGCATACAGAGTTGAGGATGACAAAAAGTATTACTTATATGCTATGGAAAATTACTTTGTAGAGGTGGCCTACCTACCTGTTGAGGGTACAGTATTGAGTATAAATGCATTTCACAGCGCTAATGACCTTGAAGAATATCTTCAATTTATTGATATCAGCGATCTAGCCGGCTAAGGTTTCAACGGGTAACATACTATGAAGTAATGTTTGAGCATCCGAGACATTGAGTACTTCTTCAACAGTAAGAATCAAACGCGTCTTGTGTTCCCTTAGCTTGCATTTTTTTGGATGAGCCTGTGCATACGCCAGGATACTTCCAAATATCTCGGACTTGAAATATTCCTCTCTTTCAGACGGTACAAAATAAGCCTTTAGCTTTTCCCCTTTAAGGTTTAATTTTTCAAAGCCAAGTTTTTCCGCTTTCCACCTTAAGCGGACTGTCTCGATCAATTCAGCTACGGATTCCGGTAACGGACCAAAGCGGTCGATCAATGAGCCACTGAATTTGACTAGCTGTTCTTCGTCTTTAATGTTGTCAAGTTTGGCATATAGGCTAAGGCGCTCTGATATATTATTTACATAAGAGTCAGGAATAACTAATTCCAGATCAGTTTCTATGGTACAGTCCTGAACAAGGACCTTTACGGTTTCTGAGAGCTCTTTTTCAAAAAGATCGCGAAATGTGGTTTCTTTTAATTCCTGTACAGCCTCATCCAAAATTTTGTGATAGGTATCAAAGCCTAGATCGGTGATAAAACCGCTTTGTTCAGCACCTAACAGATTTCCGGCCCCACGGATATCCAGATCACGCATCGCCACTTTAAAACCATCACCTAAATCGGAAAATTCTTCCAACGTACTCAGTCTTTTACGAGCATCAGATGAAAGCCCTGCGGTGGGTGGTGATAACAAATAGCAAAATGCTTTTTTATTGGATCGTCCTACTCGCCCTCTCATTTGGTGCAAATCCGACAAACCAAACATATGGGCCTGGTTGATGATAATCGTATTCGCATTGGGTATATCCAGTCCGGATTCTATAATGTTAGTGGAAATGAGCACATCATATTCGCCTTCTATGAACTTTACCATTGCTTTTTCAAGTATGGCACCATCCATCTGCCCATGTGCAACCCCCACACGCGCATCAGGCACTAATCTCAAAATGATATTGGCTACTTGATCAATATCGCTGATACGATTGTGCACGAAAAATACCTGCCCGCCTCTGCGCAGCTCAAAGCTAACGGCATCTCGAATTACTTCTTCATTAAAGCTGTGTAATTCTGTAGTAACAGGCTGCCGATTAGGTGGAGGGGTGGAAATAATGCTCAAATCCCGTGCTCCCATTAAAGAGAAATGTAAAGTCCTCGGTATAGGCGTTGCAGTAAGCGTTAGTGCGTCCACATTTACACGAAGTTCTTTCAGGCGTTCCTTTACCTTCACCCCAAATTTCTGCTCTTCATCAATGATCATAAGCCCAAGATCTTTGAATTTGACATCCTTACTTACAATCCTATGAGTGCCAATTAAAATATTGGTTTCACCGGACTCCACACGTTTAAGTGTTTCTTTTATTTCCTTATTGGATTTGAAACGATTGATGTATTCTACTTTAACCGGGAAATTCGCAAGCCTTTCCGAGAACGTGCGATGATGTTGCATAGCTAGTATGGTGGTAGGCACTAAAACAGCTACCTGCTTGTTGTCCACAACCGCTTTAAATGCTGCCCTAATGGCAACTTCAGTTTTTCCAAACCCAACATCACCACAAACCAAGCGATCCATAGGATGGGAAAGCTGCATATCTTCTTTTACATCACTTGTGGCTTTAGCTTGATCGGGTGTATCTTCATAAATGAATGAAGATTCAAGTTCGGTCTGCAAAAAACTGTCTTCTGAATAGGCATAACCGTGCGCCTTTTTCCGTTTGGCGTAAAGATTGATCAAATCTTCGGCTATTTCAGCAACCTTCTTCTTCGCTTTTTTCTTTTTATTCTCCCATTCCGGCGAACCCAGTTTACTAATACTAGGTGCAGTTCCTTCCTGACCGGTATATTTTGAAATTTTATGCAGAGAGTGAATACTTACGTACAATAGGTCGTCATCCCTGTATATGAGTCGGATGGATTCCTGTACATGCCCGTTGACCTCCTGTTTTTCAAGGCCTGCAAATTTGCCGATGCCATAGTCTATGTGTGTTACGAAATCACCAGGCTGAAGCGTACGAAGCTCTTTAAGTGTAAGCGCTTTAGATTTTGAATGTTTGTCTTTCGTTTTGTATCTATGAAAGCGTTCAAAAATCTGATGATCCGTATAACACGCGATTTTCAATGTTTCATCAACAAACCCACCTCGTAGGCTGATATTTAGATCCTGGAACTCGGTGGTATGATCGATCTCAAGAAAGATATTATGCAGGCGTTGCAGCTGCCTGATAGAATCAGCGGCAATTAAAGTGGTATAGCCCTTGGACTGATTGTCATTAATGGCTTGAGCAACTAGTTCAAAATTCTTGTTGAAAGAAGGCTGAGGCTGAGACTTTAACGCATAGCTTTTACCTTTCAAATAAAACCGATTACCAAATTCTATTTTTACCAGGTTTTTAAGCTGTTCTTTAAAAGACGCAGAAGTCTCAAATAAACTCTCAGGGCTGATTACTACTTGCGTATCACCACTTTCTTTAAGAATGTCCTCAAAACTCTGACTGGCTTTTTCAAAATAACTTTCAATGACATCTAACGACTGTTGAAAATCCTTGAACCATAGTTTAGTATTGTTCGGGAGAAAATCGATAAAACCCTGTCGTTCTTCCAGGATTAGCTTGGTCTGAATGTTTGGGATAAGATTTATTTCTCTGACGTTGTCTACAGAAAGCTGAGAGGTAGGATCAAATGTTCTTATGCTCTCAATTTCATCACCGAACATCTCTATGCGGTAAGGTAAGTCATGTGCGAAAGAGAAAACATCAATGATACCTCCCCGCACTGCAAACTGGCCGGCTTCGTAGACAAAATCGGCCTTTTCAAAATCGTAAGATAGTAGTACCTCGCTTAAAAACTCAGAATCTATCTTCTCTCCTATCTTTGCGGTAAATGTATTTTTTTGAAGAGATTTCTTATTCACCACCCGCTCCGTCAGGGCTTCAGGGTAGGTAACTATGATCTCACCGCTGGACGCCTTATGATTTACGCGATTCAGAATCTCTGCTCGCATCAGGACATTGGCATTTTCCGTTTCTTCGAATTCGTAGGGCCGTTTATAGGAGGTAGGAAAAAAGAGTACCTCTTTTCCCGAAAGTAAATTTTGAAGATCGTTAAAGAAATAGGCGGCTTCTTCCTTGTCATGTAGAACAACTAACTGATTCTGATGCGAAGTTTGGTAAACTGAAGCCACTAAAATGGCGTCCAAACTACCGGACACACTTCTTATCTGAACAGACCTTTCCTCATTCGCTTTTATTTCCTCGGCGATGGACTGCACAATACTGTCGGCTCGGTAGAGCTTTAATAGGTCATTCGGCTTCACAAGGGGGCAATTTAAAAAACTATTTTCGTTAAGGTTTTAAGGTTATTTTTTCTCGAAATGTTTAATTACGTCACAAACACCAGGCTCAGGTTTGGGAATGAATAATTCGTACTTATTTTCCATAATAGTTATTTCTCCTACTTCACAGAATTCCGTTCCGTCATCCAAATCTAGGCATAGGGTGAAGTTATCACCTATTAAAGTATAGAAACCATCTGCACTAAATACACCAGTATCATCTTGCACAATAACCGTCAAAAGACTGTCTGTTTTAAATTCGACTTCGTAGCAATATTCACTACAATCATAAACATCAAAAGATCCGTTATCCTGACCACAATTAAACCTTTCGTTAATCGTCCATTTCCAGATCCCAATTAATGGGGTCTCTACTTTTGCCTCTTCATCATCGTTTCTGCAGGAGTTGATTGATGCCACGAAAAATAAGCTAAGAATAGCCTTAAAAAGCAGGGTTACAAAATTTAATTTTAAGATACTCATACTAGTCGTAGGGCACTTTTTCAATGTATGTTTTGCTTGTACCAAACGGCAAATTTAGAAAATATGCACTGGAACTTCTGGGTGCAAAACGATTGAAGTTTTTCAATTTGTTTTTTACCTCCGAAACGCCATCTTTATTCGATTATATTTGTTTGCCGTGTAAAAGAAATAAACATGAGAAACCCACTTGAAGAAGTAAAACATCGTCTGGGGAAACCCTATGAAGATTTAGAATATTTGCTCATCGCCCTTAAAGAAGTACTCATCGAAAATGGAGAGGAGAAAATGGCGAACCAAATACCTTGGATAAATAAACTCAAGCCGTTTGAGGCCTCAGCTTTTACCTTAAAGCATATTCAGCTTTATAGTATTGTGTTTCAATTGGTTAATACCGTGGAAGTTAACGCAGCCGTGCAGCAGCGCAGGCAAAAAGAAAGCAGTGAATCACTTTCAAGTGTTCATGGGCTTTGGGCCAACAGTTTTAAAATACTCAAGGATCATGGCGTTACGGACGCTGATTTGGCAGAACATCTTAGTACGATACAGGTAGAGCCTGTGCTTACCGCTCATCCTACGGAGGCAAAGCGAGCTACCGTTTTGGAGCATCATAGGCAGCTTTATTTATTAATTGTGTCCCGTGAGAATGAGATGTACACGGAAAGAGAGTTAGAAAGCATACGCTTGAATATTAAACTTACATTATATCGTCTTTGGAAAACAGGTGAAATATTTGTTGAAAAGCCCGATATTCAGTCTGAGCTGCGCAACATACTGCATTATCTGACTAATGTTTTTTCGGAGGTCATTCCTGTGGTTGACCGCAGAATGCTTCAGGCATTAGAGGAAGAGGGGTTTTCTTCTCAGCTTATTCAGGCGCAAGGTACTTATCCGCGCATCACTTTTGGTGACTGGGTAGGTGGAGACAGAGACGGCCATCCCCTGGTGACGGCGGATATTACCGCGGAGACGCTACGCCAACTTCGGTTAAATGCTATGGTGGTAATTCGCAGGTGCCTGACCGAGTTGGTTAAAAATTTGAGCTTTGCAATTCATCGTCATGAAACCAGCGAGGCATTTCAGCTACGCATAGCTGAAATGTCCAAATTGTTGGAGAACAGAGCGGATATGGCGATTGAGCGGAATAAAGGCGAGGCATTTCGACAGTTTGTTAACCTTATGATTACCCGACTCCCACTGGATACCGCAAGAGGGCATGCTACTCAGCTGGCCGAATTTGATGGGGCTTACATAGAAAAAGGCGAGTTGGTTTCCGATATGGAATTGTTAAAAAAAGAGCTTGGTCACTATGGCGCTACTTCTATCGCATATAATGACCTGAACGATGCGATCCGCTGTGTTGATATTTTCGGATTTCATTTAGCAGCGCTTGACGTTCGTCAAAATAGTGATTTTCATGATCGGGCGATTACAGAGCTTATGGAAGCCGCCGGTTATAATGTGGACGAACCATATATATCATGGGACGAGGAGAGGCGATTGGAATTTCTTAATAGAGAGCTGGAATCCAATAGGCCTTTTTCACATGCGAATATGGAATTAGGTCCTCATGCCAAGGCTGTGGTCGATGCCTATAAAGTTATTGAAAAACATGTGACTAAATACGGCTTGGATGGAATTGGATCTTTTATCGTGAGCATGACAAGGTCTTTATCTGATTTATTGGGAGTTTACATTCTAGCTCGGGAGGCAGGCCTAACGGTAAAAAGAGATATTGGAATAGTCTGCGCCATTCCAGTAGTACCGTTATTAGAGACCATTGACGACCTCGCTGCGGGTCCGGAAATATTGGATGCCTTCCTATCGCACCCCTTTACTAAAAGAAGTATAACCTATATTAAGGGGCGCAGAAATGCCAAGAAGTTAGTTCAACAAGTGATGGTGGGCTATAGCGACAGTAATAAAGATGGAGGAATTTTGGCCAGTCAGTGGAACCTATACCGTGCACAGTCCAAACTCACAGAAACGGGAGCCAAGCATGATGTAAAAATCCGTTTTTTCCATGGTAAAGGTGGAAGTATAAGCCGAGGAGCCGGGCCAACTCATTATTTTATGCAGGCCTTGCCGCACTCGTCGGTAAGTGGAGATATCCGATTGACGGAGCAGGGCGAAACCATTGAGCAGAAATATGCGAATAAAGTCAATGCGGCGTATAATTTAGAATTGCTATTGGCCAGTGCAACGGCTAAAACGGTAGTCAGTAAATCTACACCAAGGAAGCCTCATCCTCTTGCAGAAACTTTGGACTATTTGGCTGCGGAAAGCAAGAAAGTATACTCTGCCTTGTTAAACGAAGAAGGTTTTATCCCATTCTTCCGAACGGCTACTCCAATTGACGCCATTGAAATGAGCAAGATAGGTTCAAGACCCTCGAGAAGAAAAGGCATGAATTCATTAAGCGACCTACGTGCTATTCCCTGGGTTTTTTCATGGAGTCAATCACGGTTTAACATGACCAGCTGGTATGGTTTGGGTACTACGTTAACCGATTACCAGAAAAATGACCCGGATGGATTCGCCAACTTAAAAAAAGCGGTAAAATCCGATCCCTTTATTCGCTATGTATTGACGAACGTGGATACAAGCTTAGCTGCTACGGATGAAGAAATTATGCGGATGTATGCTTCATTAGTTCCAAATGAAGAATTAAGAGATAAGTTCTTAGCTCTTTTCTTGTCTGAGCTTGAAAAAACCCGTGATATTATGTTAGAGCTTTTGGGTAGAACAGTGGAAGAACGTAGATCGCAGCATTACTATTCTAATGTGTTGCGCGCCTCGACCATGAAAGATCTGCACGCGAAGCAGGTAAGCTTGCTTAGTCAGTGGCGAACCGAGAAAGAGGATGGAAATGGAGAGGGTCCTACGCTGATAGCGCTATTGACCACTATCAATGCCATAGCAGGCGCCATGCGAAATACAGGTTGATTTAGTTCTATTGACTAACTTAAAGGTCTAGTCCTAAAACTAACTTATGAGAACAAACCTAAGCGAAATGCTGGGAATAGACCACTCCGTTATTGTGGCGCCCATGTTTTTGGTGTCCAATGTGGAGATGACAGTGGCGGCTGCCGAGGGTGGGGCTACAGGAGCTATTCCTGCATTGAATTACCGTACAGATAAGGAACTACGCGCCGCTATTGCCGAGATTAAATCAAGAACAGATAAGCCATTTGGGATCAATCTGATCGTTAACAAGTCAAATCCCAAATACAAAAAGCAGTTGGATACGTTGGTAGAAGTCGGCGTAGACTATATTATTACATCATTAGGCAGCCCGGAAGAGACGATTCGAAGATGTAAACCCAAAGGCATCAAGGTATTTTGCGATGTGGTGGATGAGGCTTATGCTAAAAAGGTCGAGGACCTTGGGGCCGATGCGGTTATTGCCGTAGATAATAGTGCGGGCGGACACTGTGGTCCGTTAGAAAAGGCCGATTTGATCAAACGATTGTTGGAAAATTGCAGCTTGCCGGTTATTTCTGCCGGAGGTGTTGCCAAGGCAGAGCACTATCAGGAGGCCCTGGCAATGGGAGCTTCGGGGGTTTCCGTTGGTACGGTCTTTTTGGCAAGCGAGGAAGCTGATCTTTCGAAGGAGTATCAGGATGCGCTTATTGATTACGGAGCAGAAGACGTGGTATTGACCACTAAACTTTCAGGTTCTCATTTGACTGTGATCAATACGCCTTATGTTCAGAAAATAGGAACCGAAGCGAGCTTCTTTGAGAGTCTGCTACTTAAGAACAAAACACTCAAGAAGTATGTGAAGATGTTTGTTGCTTTTAAGGGCATGAAAAAGATCGAAAACTCCATGAGCAAGGCAAGCTATAAAAGCATGTGGTGTGCGGGGCCAGCGATCGAACACGTGCATAGTGTGAGGCCGTTGGAGGAGATATTGGGGGATATTCTCTCTAAGGAAGAATGAAAGAGGGGAATTGGGTTAATTCGTTTTCTTCAGGTGTTTGGAGAAATTTTTAGAATTGAGCAAGTAATAACTGAAATACCTACTCATTCGACAAAGACATTGGTTTTTTATAAGCGATTATCAAATAGTAAAGGTAAGAAGGCTTTTGGTTCTGAAATGTGTGATATGACCTTTGTTTCACCATTAAAGTACAAAGATCAATTGGTATTGACAGAGTTTTTGAACTCAAACCCTGGTATTAAATCAGACTTTGAGAAATATGAAAAACCGATAGATTCCATTCTTAATATGCCCCTATTTTGCATAAATGACACTGAAAAGGGTAAGTTGATTAAACTTGTGGACCGGAAGTTTATGATTCATCATAAAGGTCTAATCGACCGAGAAATATCTAATATAATATCACGAGATTTTAATGAATTTGGGAACTCAACAAATAGAAATGTAACACTTCAGTTTCCTTCGCCATGAACAGTTGTTCGAGAAAACAGGATCTTATATACAAAGGTATTTATCAAAGACTATTAGTAAGCTTTTATTTGTCATGAAACGACTCTCAACCTTCTTATTCACCTTCTTCCTATTATCTGCCTACGTTCACGCCCAAGTCAACCCCAAAGACCTTGACGCACTTATCGAAAAAGCCCAAAAACAATGGAATGTTCCGGGTTTGGCCGTGGCCGTAGTGAAAGACGGTGAAGTACTGTTGAGCAAAGGTTATGGCACGTTAGAAGAAGGTAAAAAAGAAAAAGTGAATGGAGAAACCCTCTTTGCTATTGCCTCCAATACCAAGGGTTTTTTGTCATCTGCGATTGCCACGCTGGTAGCAGAAGGCCAGCTCAATTGGGATGACAAGGTAAAGAAACACCTGCCCTATTTTGAAATGTATGAT
>CALBPF010000288.1 GCA_937899105.1 uncultured Flammeovirgaceae bacterium
AAATACCCTTGGTCGTTTCTGATTGACCACTCATTAGCGTCCAATTTAGAAATATTAGGTCCGTTGTCGCTCATAAAGAGAATAACCGTGTTATCCATTAGATCGTTATCATCCATGTATTTGAACAATCTGCCAATCTGGACATCCATATATTCGAGCATGGCCAACAAAGTGGCGAACCGCTCAGTACGCCCTTCTTGTCTGTACTTAGACAGGTACTCTTCAGGAGCAGCCCAGAAATCATGTACGCTGAGAAATGATAGGTAAGCTAAAAAAGGTTCATCCTTCTTCCGATCTATAAAATCGATGGTATAATCAACCAAAACCTCTGCCGACCACTTCCCATCGTGTATGGTTTTCTTGGGGAACTCATTGTACCAACCAGTACTCGGAAAATACTTATACAACTTGGCACTATAGCCCTCATCAAATCCCCTGTGCCAAGGTAAATAACCGTCGGTTTTTCCAGAATGCCACTTTCCCCACATACCCGTAGCATAGCCATTGTCTTGAAAGATATTAGCAAACGTAGTTTCTTCAAGGTTTAAATGGTCTTTACCAGCATGCATAGCCGATACTCCTGTTCTCCAAAAATCGCGTCCTGTCAACAAGGATGCTCTTGTAGGCGCACATACAGAGTGTACAAAAAAGTTTGAAAACCTAACCGCCTCTTGAGAGAACGCGTCCAAAGTAGGAGTATTTGAAACGGTGTTCCCATTGATAGACAAATCATCAAACCCCATGTCGTCAACCTGGATCAAAAGAATGTTCGGTTTCGATTGGCCTAAAACCTTCACCAGGCAGCCAATTAATACGAGCATCGCTAGTAGTACTCTCATTTCTTCAAGTTTTCAGTATTGATATTTCTACTTATACCAAACCGGTCTTCGCTCGCCTCCCGTTTGTTTCAAAATGTTATTTATTCTGTTGTCCAGTTTTTTTATCGTTGGTGCCAGGTCAGGAAGTTGCTTTACAGCATGTCTCAAAAAATGTCCATATCCTTGCCCATAGATAACATCTCCTAAAAGATTGTTGGTTTGCGCTGGATCTTTCTGAATGTCGTACAACTCATACACATCCCAAACGCCGTGGTAGGTCATGTAGCTGTATTGCTTAGTGCGTAAACCATAGATGGTAGGGGTTTGCACTGCCATATGGTCAACAAAGTACTCGTAGAGAAAATCCTGACGCCATTCTACATCTTGGCCCAAGACTAAAGGTAGAAAAGATTCTCCGTGCATGGTTTCTGGCTTTGCAACTCCGGCCAAGTCCAATATTGTGGGTGCAATATCGATGTTTAACACAAACTCAGAATTTGCACTCCCTTTTTTGATCTTATCCCCCCAATGAAAAAATGCCGGTATACGAATGCTTTCCTCATACATCACACGCTTATCGATCAATCCATGTTCTCCAAGCAGATAGCCATTATCACTCATATAGATAATTGCAGTATTCTCCAATTCTCCTTGTTCATTTAGCGTCTTTACAATTTTTCCTACGCTTTCGTCCACTCCAAGCATGCACTCCGCATATAACTGGATGAGCCTCTCCAGGTCGTCTCCTTCCACGTTATCAATATTTACGTAGTCCCGCTCTGCACCGTGCCAGCTTTTACGTTGCTTTCTCAGCCATTCAGGCTTGCCTTTATAATTTTCTTCCGTATTCGCATAGGTATCAGGAAGTTCTATTTTTTCATCTATGTACTTTTTGTGGTGCCTTTCGGTTGGCGTCCAATTTTCATGAACTGCTTTATGCGAAAGACATAGGAAATAGGGTTCGTCAGAATTGCTTTGTTCTTTTATAAAATCAATTGCCAAATCAGTAAGTGCATCCGTCATATGACCTTTGATCACCTGTCTTTCTCCATTTACATTGAGCTTCGGATCGATATACCTACCTTGACCTTCGAATGAAACCCAATAGTCAAATCCTGGCCTTCTCTTATCACTAGCTTCACCCATATGCCATTTCCCAACAAAGGCAGTAGTGTAACCGGATTTTTGAAGTTCTTTCGGGTATGTTGGTGTACTGGTATTAAGATCTGAATCATTGTCAATGACGTCATGCTTGTGCGCATACTGACCGGTGACCATGGAAGCTCTGCTTGGGGAGCAAAGAGAAGTGGTCACGAAAGCTTCCTTGAAGTAGACACCATTGCCCGCCAACTTATCTATGTGTGGCGTTTCGATGAAAGGATGTCCCATCATGCTCAACTCATCATACCTCTGATCGTCTATCAGTAAGAATATGATATTTGGTCGATCCTGGCAAAACCCTGGTAGAGTTAATAATAATAGGATGGCAAATGCTAATTTCTTCATTCCTTTACTTTTTGGATTTCATCAGTTCCTGGATCTTCTCATTAGTAGTCTGTATAACATCGACATTCTCGGTATCTTGATTTTCGAATTCATCCAGCAAACCCTTGGCCCTTGATTTGTTTCTTTGGAAAGCTCCGCAGAGATGGAAACCCACACACCCTGGATTTTCATAAAGCGCTTCGACTTGATTTTTATACCAATTGCCATTGACTCGTTTATATATTCCCTCTCCCTTATCTATACCGGAACCGTCAGCTAGAAGTACCGGTTTTCCCGTTTTTTCGTACCACTCTTTCAAGTGCTTTTTAGGGTCTCTAAAGTCTTGAAAAGACAGCACGTCAACATAGGGAAGGGCAGCTTCAATCACCTCCATCGCAATAGGTGCGTTTGCTTCATAGCGGTCTCCCAAAATCAAATGGTTAGGATCATATTTTCTGATAGCGTCATGGATGGTTTTGTAATACTGTGTAGCCATTTTACTCAGTTCATCCTTACCCTCCTGCGTTTGGAGTTTTTCCGGATCAAACATCGGTCCTCGCCATTGGTTATCCGGACGATCGTGTATCCACGTCGGACAATCACTAAAAAAGTAACCAATCAAGTTTGGATCATTTTTGACCTCTGCGCAATATGCCCGCGCTACATAGTCCACCCATTCAATCCAGTCATCGCTGAAAAAATCATAATGTACTGTATGTTTTTCCCACTGATGGGATTCAATGAATGGAAGCATTCTGCAATACGGCATATCCAGAGCATTCAGTTCATCGACTGTAAATGAACGGGAATGTTGCCATTTTTTCACAGTAACCTCCTGTTCCCAACCCATGGTATTGAACCCCCATTCTTCCAGTTGTGGCTTTACGCCTTTCTTTATCCACTTGATTGTACTGCCATCATACTTTTCTTCCCATATGTGCAGATTCTCCGGATAGCGTGAACTGGCTGGATCAATATGATTGATACCTAACGAAAAAAAAGGTTCGCCTTTAGGTGTTATGAACCAAAAATGGTCATCCTCTTTCCCCAGCGTGAAGAATCCTTCAGGGCTTTGTTGGGTTGTTTTTAACCTGGTTTGAGCATTTAAAATGCCAACTGTTACGGTAAACAAGCAGCAAATTAATATGGTATTTAAAGGTAACTGTTTCATTCTTTTAGATTTTCTCTATTGTTCATTCGGATAAACAACAGCCGGGTGCTGTCTTAGCAATTCTTTTCTTCCCTCCACCACTGCACGATTATGATTTAGAATTTCATGAAATCGATGATCAGCTTCCTTTACAGCTTCCGGATCAGGTGTGCCTTTTACTTCCTCCAGAATTTGTTTATTCAAGGCTTTGGTTGTTCTGCACAAGTGAGGTTTTGCCTCGCCTGTGATGGTAAAGAATCCAGGCTGCCCTAATTCGTATGCTTTGTTAGGATGTGACTGATCGAACAACACAGCACATAAGTCTATACCAATAAAGTTTGGGTCTTTGGCCATTCTGTCGGCCAGAATATCATATATAACCAATCTATCCACGTGATTTGCAACCGGTCCGAAAGCTCCTTTTGTCATTAATAAATTAGGAGAATACACATTTCCTAAAGGCTGATCGCTAAGCAGAGCCGGTTTGTTTAGTTTTTCAACAATTGGATCAATGGGGAAAACCTTGCTTACATGTTGTGGAGCAATTACATCGATGTACGGATCAACGCGATCCCACATTTCAGCGGTTAAAGTAGCCTCTTTTACATAGCTTCCGAAAATGAGATGTTTTTTATCGATTTTCCGTATTTCTTGGTAACCCAATTTGTAGACCTGCTCTATCATTTCGCCGAGCAGTGCCTGCGCGTCGTTGTACGTTTCTTGAGCGCCCTCTGTTTTTGGCATTTTTCCCCTACCAAATTTTAGATTCTTAATCCATTTCGGATAGTTGAGCTTGCCATTATTTTTTAAATCCCTGAATGATTTGTAGTTAGAGCTATAAACAGCATTGAACTTTTTTATATCACCATTGTATCGTGATTCCAGTATGTTCATAAAGCGCTCACGTCCGGCGCTTTCTTTCCGGTTAATAGTTGAATTAATCCATTTCTCTTCAACATCCCAGGAACCAAAGCCGTAATAGTAGCCAACGACCCACGGATTGTCTTTTAATCCGGGAACATACTTCGCAACAATATCTTTTACATATTGAGTATACTCTTCACTAAAAACATCGGGTTGATGTTCACCTGGCATTAATTCAACATTGTGTTTAATTAATGGAAGAGGGAATACATATGGTATTTCAGCCTCGCTAAAAACTTTCTCTGCTAATTCTTTATCTACAAAGTTCGCTTGAAGTCGTTCCGGACAGTAGGGACCACTCCATACACAGTTATACCCCAGATCTTTCATTCGTTGAACTGTTCCTTTTAGCCAGGCTTCCTGATCGCCACCATAAGTAAAGGTTACCGTAGACTGTGTAAACCCTGTAACAGGGTGCGCCATACCAATGCCATAAAATGCATTTCCTTCCGGAGTAACCAGCCACCAACGACCATCAATTTTTTCGGCATGAAAGAAACCGGTTTTTTCGCCTTTGATATCAATAAATCCACCGTATTTGTCAGTTTCCTGGGCGCTTGCCATGAAAGACAGAAGTAGCAATACGCAGGTGGTGAGGAGGTTAATTTTTGAATTCATGTTGTTGCTATTTTTTAATTGATGTTACACCAGCTGTTGTTTTGTTTATTGGACTCAACTACGCTGTGAACGAACTTCATTCCTCGCACGCCTTCTTGCACAGTAGGGAATTCACCTGCTACATAAGACTCTTCCCTTATGGATTTGGCAAAGCCATTGTAGATGTTTGCCAATGATTCATAAATCCCTTCCGGATGGCCAGCTGGCATGGTATGGCTCATATCTGCAAATTCTGTATTGTATGCATTGCCCGGCTTATATACTCTGGCTGGTTCCGTGTCGCTCAATAGATACAGTTCATTTGGATTTTCCTGGTTCCACAACAAACTGGTTTTGGAACCATAAACAGCGACCTTAAATCCGTTCTCTTCTCCAGCTGCCACTTGACTGGCCCTGATCACTCCTTTTACATTGTCATCGAACCGGAGTAATACCGTACCATCCAAATCCATCTTTACGGATTCGTTTACATTACTTAAGTCAGCTAAAACACTTTTGACTTTTAGGCCCGTAGTGTATTCAATCATATTAAAGGCATGTGTACCTATATCTGCCATGCAACTGCTAATACCAGAATATTCAGGTTCCAACCTCCATACACCTGTAATCTTATTGTCCCTGCCATGGATAATTGAGTTGATCCAGCCCTGGTAATACTGCGCATCAAATCTTTGAATGTTTCCCAACACGCCCTGCCTGATAAGTTCCCTCATCTCTCTGATCATCGGATAACCAGTATAGGTATGAGCCAATGAAAAGGTTAGACCTGTATCATCTACCTGTTGCTGTAGATATTCTGCTTCCGCGACAGTCATAGTCATTGGCTTTTCGCACATGACATGGAAGCCATTTTCTAGTAAGAGTTTAGCATTGGGAAAATGAAGAAAGTTAGGAGTAACCACGGCTACAGCTTCAATTCTCTCTGACTCTGGAAGTGCTATTTCACCGGAAATAAAATCTTCTATCGACGCATAGCATCTATCGATTGCCAGTCCTTGTGAAAGTCCAAATTCTTTACCCTTTTCAATATCCTTATCAAATACACCTCCAATCAATTGAAACCTGTCGGATATACGGGAAGCTCGTCTGTGAGCATCCCCAATGAATGCTCCAAAGCCGCCACCGATCATTCCATATTTAATCCTACTCACGATTGTTGTTTTTCTTTATCAAATGCCGCGTCGAAGGCAATATTTGATACTGGAAAATTCAATTTCTTCACAAAGCTGCAAGCCTCTTTAGCACCGAACTCACGATCCATACCACTGTCTTCCCACTCTACTGAAAGAGGCCCTGTGTAATTGGCTCTATTTAGTGCCCTGATCACTTCCTCAAAGTTGACCTTGCCGTGCCCTAAACTTCTAAAGTCCCAGAATCTAGTATTATCACCAAAATCCGTATAGCCGCCAAAAACTCCTGTTGGCATTGGCTTGTCAGACCACCAAACATCCTTCATATGTACGTGGTAAATTCTATCGGCAAACTCTGAAATAAAAGCAACGTAATCCACTCCTTGATAAGCGAAGTGTGAGGGGTCATAATTAAACCAAAAGAGGGATGATTCCCTATAGCATTCAGTGCTCGTCGGGTAGAAGCAATGTCAAAAGCGATCTCCGTAGGGTGAACCTCCAAAGCAAACCTTACTCCTACATTTTGAAAATAGTCCAGAATAGGCCTCCACCTATTAGCGAAATCCTTGAAGCCATTTTCAATCATATTGGGAGTTACTGGCGGAAAAGAGTATAAAAGATGCCAGATAGAGCTCCCTGTAAAGCCAGTAATAGTATCGACACCCATCATTACCGCTGCATCTGCTGTTTTTTTCATCATCTCTGCAGCTCTTTGTCTCACTCCCTCAGGTTCGCCATCTCCCCATACCGAAGCTGGTAAAATACACTTGTGGCGTTCGTCAATGTTGTCACAAACTGCTTGCCCAACTAAGTGATTGGACATAGCGAAAACCTTAAGATCGTACTTCGTTAGTATTTCTAGTTTCTGCTGGCAGTATTCCTCGGTTGCTTGCCCTACATCGAAGTGGTCTCCCCATGTGGCTATTTCCAGCCCTTTATAACCAAAAGACTTGGCCTTTTGGCAGATGTTCTCAAATGAGAGATCTGCCCACTGACCTGTGAATAGCGTTATTGTTCTCTTCATGTTTACCAACTCTCTGATTAATCATCACCGCTTTGAATATCACGCTTATACTAGCGGCTAGATCCCATCTCTCTTATTTGACGTATTTTGCTTTATTCAAATAATCAAAACTGAACTGTACATCTTCCATAGGTGTGCCTTTATATTCTTCTACCTCTACATAGTAGCCCACCATTCCCTGTTTGTAAGCTGCTTTGAAGATCGGACCAAAGTCAGTCTCTCCGCTTTCGCCAACTGCTCGCTTATCCTTGATATGAAGAATAGGAAATCTTCCAGCATGGCTCTTCAAATAATCCACTGGATTATATCCGCCATCTTTGACCCAATACACATCCATTTCTATAACTGTATTTTCCGGATCCATTTTTTCGAGCAACCAATCAAAAATCGGCTTGCCTTCCACTTCGATTCTATGTTCATGGCCATGGTTATGAAACCCGAATATGACACCCTTTGCCTTTGCCATTTTACCGATCTCGTTGAAGTAGTCACAAGATTTGTTAATATCCTCCATAGTCACCGGCTGTTCTTCCTTGTATGGATAGGAATTCTTCAAGGGCATAATTGGCATAATCAAATACTTCACTCCCATATCTGCATGGTCCTGAATGGCTTTTTTCCAAAATGCCATATCGGCCTCTGGATTATCAGACATCTTTCTGGCCACATGGGAGCTGGTGATTCCCAGATCGTACTTATCCGTAAGTTTCTTGAAATCCATAGGTTCCATACCATATACCAATCCTTTTCGGTAACCTGCAAGCTCAAGATTGGAATAACCCATTTTAGCTACTTCTTCCAAAACCTTTTCAATACCTTGTGACTTCACATCGTCTTTAAGAGACCATAATTGAAGGCCTATTTCTTTGTCTCTTTTGCTGTCCAAAGAAGTGGATAAAATAAAGGCCAATAGGCCAAGGAACATTAGGCCGATATATTTTATTTTGTTCATAATGTCTGTATTTGAGGATTAACTATGCTTTGACTAGGTTTTTAAAATTCTCCGCGATATATTCTCCTACCCAAAAACCCAGCGCCATAATGGTTAAAGATGGATTGAATCCTCCATTGTTAGGAATCAAACTTCCATCTGCTACAAATAAATTGTCGATATCATGTATCTGGCCGTACTTATTGGTCACAGTAGTCTGCTTGTCGCTACCCATCCTGGCAGTGCCGGCCTGATGGTGGCCTCCCCCCTGACCTCTTCCTCCTACACCTTGCCAAGTCTGTACTGCACCCGCTTCTTGCAAGAGCATTTCCGCTTTTGCCGATAAGAACTTGCAGTGCTCACGATCAAGTTTGTGTCTCCCACCGGAAAATTGAACGACCGGGATGCCCCAGTGATCTTTTACGGTAGGGCTCACGGACACACGAGATTCAAAGTTTGGCATTTCCTGAATAGGTCCTACGACTTGAGAGACACGTTTATAATTCACTCGTTGAAAATCCTTATGCTCTTTTCCCCATCTGGCTGATCCAGGAGGACGAAGTTTGGTAAACTGATATGGAAGTCGATTAAATTCATTCGCGAGTAAACCACCCCCGATTATCCCCTCATTGTTGTGGTTAAAGTCGCACAAAGCAACAGTGGCTCCTGGTCCGGCTAAATCAAGTATGTCATAGTCAAATATCCCAAAGGTACCCGTGTAGGCATGCCCCTGAAGGTTGCGTCCTACCCAGTCATTGTTATTTCCTGCTCCGTTTGGAAAGAGTTTTGATTTTGAGTTGAGCAATAATCTTGCGGTTTCATTGGCCGCAGCAGATACTACAACTATATCAGCAGTTTGAACATGTCCGTTATCTGACTCGTCAAAATACTTCACTCCGGTCGCTTTACCCTGATCATTGACCATTATCTCTGCTACTATACAATCGGTCTTCACTTCACAGTTCCCTGTTTCAATAGCCTTTGGTATTACTGTATTGTGTGTGCCATTTTTGGCTTTGGCTGGACAGGCGTTGCCTACACATATGCTGTTTCTCATGCAGCCAGGCCTCCCGTCATA
>CALBPF010000289.1 GCA_937899105.1 uncultured Flammeovirgaceae bacterium
GATCCCAAAGCCGTGCGAAAAATACAGCGCCTTGCCCGGAGTCAGATGCTTCTTCACTGTAGGCCAAAGCGATATTTGACCGGCATCTGAAAGGAGGAACTGAAGGATGGTTCCCTTCTCGCAAGCCTCTTCCAACTCAAAAAGGGTCTCGCCTGGGACCCAGCCATCGCCCACGGCTTTATCCCAGGTTTTGGAATCCTTGCGCTGGCCCACGATGACATTAAATCCATTGTCTTTCAGGTTCAATGCCTGGCCCGGCCCCTGGACACCGTAGCCCAGAATAGCTATGGTCTCGTCTTTCAATACCTCCCGGGCTTTATCGAGTGGAAATTCTTCGCGGGTTACTACTTCTTCGGTGGTTCCACCAAAATTGATTTGTGCCATTTTATATTTTAGGTTTTTAGATTTATGATTTTAGTTTTTTTGAACTCGGTGTAAAGCGTTTGGTACATACAATTACTCCAGTGGACCAATCCATTTTGACCATGGAAAGATCCTGACGTTTCTCGAGCACGTTAATCAGACGCTCTGCTTTTTCCGCATGACCTTCCGGCCAATCGGATCGAAAGCTCATGTCATCGATAACGTAGAATCCCCCGATCTTTAAAAGCGCTAAGGTCTCATCGAGCGTATTGTATTTCCCTGGCCAGGTGTCGGCAAATATCAAGTCGAACTTGCTCCCTCTGTAATTGGTTATCCATTCTGCACCGTCCTGGCAGATGATATTCACACGCGGGTCTGTACCGAAAAATTGTTCTGCCAGCTCGCTCAATCTTGGATCATTATCTACCGTGGTCAGCTGTGAGTCATTATCCAGGCCATCAATCATCCAGGCCAAAGAGAGCCCAATGCCTGTACCAAGCTCTAAAACGTTGGCAGCGGGTTTTGAGGCGATAAGCGTTTTCAAAAGTGTTCCCACATGAACATCTGAGGGCATATCAAAACCAAATTCCTCGCATTTTAACTCCAGCGCGGCATAGACTTCAGGAATTCCAATATGTATAGAATCGTTCATTTGAATTTCATTGAATTATTGAGATATAATCTCCTTTGAGTGTGCCTCAAGTTCTTGAAGGTGCTTTGAAAATGTGCTTATTGTCTTACTGAGCGATACCCGGCCCGACCTTACAAAACCCTGAATACCAAATGGTTTAAGAGCCTCGAAAAGGACATGCGTCTCCTGTTTAAGCCCCGTTTTTTCAATGATTAAGAACTTTCCAACTTCCTCTTTGACATGAGCATCATGTTTATCCATCACAGCTTGTAAAGAAGAGCTATCCACAGAATCATCCAGTTTGATCTTATAGAGGGCTATTTCACTCGAAACCGTTTCTTCATCCGTAAAACAAAATGCCTTGAGTACTTCTACTTGTTTTTCTATCTGCCGTACCACCTTGAATGTTCGTTCCTCAGTTTCTTCAATAACTACGGTGAACCTGTGGATGCCATCGTACTCAGATTCTGACGTGGTAAGACTCTCGATATTGATATGCCGCTGCGTAAAAAGAGAGGTTACTCTGTTTAACAGACCTATCTTATTCTCAGTGAATATTACTATGGTGAATATCTTTTTCATTTTGTTTTATTCAAACGACCTTAAAAGCCTTTTCATAGATGTACATGAAATTGTCGCGATTGTACTCAATTAATAAGTCATGTCGTAATGGAGTGAAGATATATTTGCCATTCAGAAGGTTAATGATCGCCTTTCTTTCCGGCAAAGATTCCTACTCCGCCAACTGGCGGATACGGAATGACTTCAATAAAATATTTTTTGAGTTTAATTTTCGTTATGAACATGAATAGGGCTTTTTAAAATCATTCTAACCGTATTTCATCGACGGACGCACCACTGGGCACCATCGGAAATACATTATCTTCTTTTTCAACCTTTACCTCCAGCAAGTACGGCCCTTGATGGTCAAACATGGTCTTAAGCCCTACATCCAGATTTTCTCGCTCGGCTACACTCGATGCCTCAATGCCAAAACCTTTTGTCACGGCGACAAAATCAGGGTTGACCAGCTCTGTTGATGAATAGCGCTTGTCAAAAAATAGCTGTTGCCACTGACGTACCATTCCCAAAAACTCATTATTCAGAATTATAATTTTTACCGCAGCCTGGGTTTGAAATATAGTTCCTAGCTCCTGCAGGGTCATTTGAAAACCTCCATCGCCTATAACCCCTACCACTTGACGCTCCGGTGCACCGAGCTTTGCGCCTAAAGCTGCGGGTAGACAAAAACCCATAGTTCCCAATCCACCCGAAGTGATATTACTTTTTGTTTTTTTGAATTTCGCATACCGGCAAGCGACCATTTGATGCTGTCCAACGTCTGTTACAATCACCGCGTCGCCATCGGTCAGGTCATTTACTCTCCTGATCACTTCTCCCATCGTAAGACCTTCCTTATCAGGGTTTAGCTCATTCTGTATTACCTTTTTATACTCAAGGTCATTAAGCTCCTCAAATTGCTCCAGCCAGTCGGTATGCTCATTGGCGTGGCATTGTTCGATCAGCATTTGTAATGATTTCTTAGCATCACCAAGAATAGGCACATCCGTCTTTACATTTTTATTGATCTCCGCAGGGTCAATTTCCAGGTGAATAACCTTGGCCTGTTTAGCATACCTCGCCAGATTACCGGTCACCCTATCGTCAAAACGCATACCCACCGCAATAAGCACATCGCACTGGTTGGTCAGCTTGTTGGGGCCATAGTTACCGTGCATTCCTAGCATTCCCACATTTAAAGGATGGTCTGTTGGCAAGGCGGAAAGGCCGAGTAGCGTCCAGGCAGCGGGAATACCTGTCTTCTCCACGAAGGCCTGAAATTCCTTTTCAGCTTCCGAAAGGATTACCCCTTGTCCGAATAATATGTAAGGTCTTTTGGCATTATTGATTAACTCAGCTGCTTCTTTTACTTTATTTTCATCAATCCTGGGACTTGGGTTATAACTTCTAAAACCCTGACATTTCTTGTAGTCATAGCTTAAAGAAGCAAATTGCGCGTCTTTGGTAATATCTATCAGCACCGGACCCGGTCGACCTGAGCTGGCAATGTAAAAAGCTTTCGCAATAGCGGCGGGAATCTCTTCAGGTTTAGTCACCTGGTAATTCCATTTCGTGACCGGCATCGAAAGACTGATCACATCAGTTTCCTGGAAAGCGTCCGTTCCCAACAGTGAGAAGGGCACCTGACCCGTAATGCATACTAGAGGTGTGCTGTCGATTTTTGCATCGGCTAACCCGGTGATCAGGTTTGTAGCTCCAGGTCCAGAAGTTGCAAACACAACACCAGGCATGTTCGAAACACGGGCAAAGCCCTGAGCCGCATGAATAGCCCCCTGCTCATGCCTCGTCAAAACATGTTTGAGCCTGTCCTGATAGCCATACAAACTATCATAGATAGGCATGATAGCGCCGCCGGGATAACCGAATATGGTTTCCGTACCCTCTTCCAGAAGAGATAGAATTACGGCCTCAGCCCCGGTTATTATTTGGCTCTTTTTTTTAATCTCTTTGGTTGCTGTGAGTGTTTGCATGTCTATATATCAGTTACGCACCCTTCAGATGCCGATGAAACAAATCTTGCATATTTATACAGCACACCACTTTTCTTTTTCAGCGGTACCGGCTGCCATTCTTCTTTTCTACTTCTCAATTCATCCTCGGAAACAAGTACATCAAGCGTATTAGCCTTAGCATCGATTTTGATTATATCGCCATTCCTGACCAATGCTAAGGGCCCGCCATCCTGCGCTTCCGGAGAAATATGCCCGACAACAAACCCATGCGTACCTCCGGAAAACCTGCCGTCAGTTATCAAAGCGACATCCTTGCCCAGTCCCGCGCCCATAATTGCCGCTGTTGGCTTAAGCATTTCGGGCATGCCTGGCCCACCTTTTGGACCTTCATATCGGATTACAATAACTTCACCGGCTTTAACTTCACCCACTGACAGTTTATCATTTGCTTCAAACTCACTATCAAAAACGCGAGCGGGCCCTTCAAATAATTCACCTTCTTTTCCGGTTATTTTGGCCACTGAACCTTCAGGAGCCAGATTACCCTTTAGTATTCGGATATGTCCTGTTTCTTTAATTGGGTTGTCTTTCGTATGCACCACATCCTGGGCCTCATGCAATGGGTTCAGAGCTTCTAAATTCTCCGCAATGGTTTTGCCGGTTACGGTACTACAACTACCATCCAGCAGTCCCTCCGATAGCATCATCTTCATTACGCCAGGGATACCCCCTACTAAGTGCAGGTCTTCCATCACATATTTACCACTTGGCTTTAAATCGGCCAAAAAAGGAGTTTCAGCACTAATTCTTGTAAAATCATCAAGCGTAAGTTCTAACTCAAAGGCTTTGGCTATAGCCAAAAGGTGGAGCACGGCATTCGTAGATCCGCCTAAAACCGTGATCAATCGAATAGCGTTCTCTAATGAAGTTTTGGTAACGATATCCCTGGGTTTTAAATCATTATCGATCAGATAAGCCATTGCTTCCCCTACTTTCGAGCATTCGCTATGTTTATCTGCGCTTTGAGCCGGATTCGAGGATCCATAAGGCAACGTCATACCCATAGCCTCAATTGCCGATGCCATGGTGTTAGCAGTGTACATGCCCCCACAAGCTCCAGGTCCCGGGCAGGCATTCATTACGACCCCTTCATAGTCCTTCTCCGTAATTGTACCCGCTATTTTTTGACCTAGCGCCTCAAAGGCAGACACTACATCTAATTTTTGGTCAGCATAACAACCTGGGGCTATTGTGCCGCCATAAACTAATATTGAAGGTCTGTTCAATCGGCCCATCGCTATCATAGCGCCAGGCATATTTTTGTCGCATCCTACCACCGCCACAAGACCATCGTAAGACTGAGCATTTACCACAGTCTCCACAGAATCGGCGATCACATCTCTGGAAGGCAGGCTGTAACGCATACCTGGCGTACCCATAGATATTCCATCACTTACGCCAATCGTATTGAAAATAAGACCTATAAGTTCATCAGAGTTTATCCCCTGTTTAACCAGTCTGGCCAAGTCATTCAAATGCATGTTACAGGGATTTCCCTCAAAGCCCGTGCTGACAATACCAATTTGAGGTTTCTTTAAGTCCTCGTTCGTCAGACCAATAGCATGCAACATTGCTTGCGCTGCTGGCTGGGTCGGATCTTGTGTAACTTGCTGGCTGTATTTATTTCTGGCCATTATACGATGGTGAGTCCCTGGTACTCATTATACTGAACTTTTTGACGATACATAAGATAAAGACTATGACCCGCAGATTCCTCCCAGCTTCCCTTAAAGGTTTCACCATTTACAGACTCAATTGGAGCCACTTCAGTGGCAGTGCCTACAAAAAAGGCATTGTCGGCGCCATATACTTCCTCAATGGTAAAATGCATTTCAACGACATGGATGCTTAGATCTTTTGCCAATTCCATAATAGTCGCCCGGGTAATCCCAGGTAAGATGTTACCGGCAGGAGGAGTGTAAAGGATACCTTCTTTCTCGTAAAAGAAATTCGCACCCGATCCTTCAGCCACGTTACCATGCATGTCCAATAGCAAAGCCTCGTCATATCCCAGTTTCTTGGCTTCCGTAGTAGCTAAAATTGAATTTGTATAATGCCCCACTACTTTAGCCTCCACATGGCAAGACTTAGGGTTCGGCCGTTGGTATGAAGATACTATCACTCTTAAAGGTGTATCACCAAGGTATTTTTCCCATTGCCAGGCGGCCATAAATACATGAACTTCATCAGTAGGCATCAATGACATATTTGCTCCCAAATAAACCAGTGGACGTATGTACGCATTGGTCAAATCGTTTTTGTCAAGCAGCTCGTAGGAAATGTGGATTAACTCCTCAACAGAATAAGGTAAGCCGATATGCATTTTGGTCGCTGAATACTGGAGACGTTCAAAATGCTCTTTCGCTTTGAAAATGTTACAGCCATCAGCATTCTGATACGCCCGGATGCCTTCGAATACACCGTTGCCGTAATGCATGGTCTGATTGTATAAGTCAGCCTTTGCCTCTCCTGCGGCTATCCATTTGCCGTCCAGAAATACTGTTGTGTTTTGATCGTAGTACATGGTCTTATATCTGTTCTTTTACTTCAATTGCTTATTTTTCTACCCCTAAATCCCCTAAGGAGGACTTTTTTATTCCCCCTTAGGGGCCAGGGGTCTGCGATACTCTACTTTATAAAGTCGTTTTTCAATTTATGACATAAAAAAAGCGCCTCCGGTCTGGGAGGCGCTTCGATATTTAGTTCTTTATTTAAACAATATCAAGAGTCCTCCGCTGTCATTCTAATGACGCTAATAATGGCTAAGACTATGATATTTAAGTTGTTCATTTTTAAATCTTAATATAAAGTTAGTTTAATAGAATTTACAAACGCAATATAAAATATTGATTTTATTCATGATCACGAATCTAACGTTGGAAATTCTGAAAGTGTGGAGACGATCCTATCG
>CALBPF010000290.1 GCA_937899105.1 uncultured Flammeovirgaceae bacterium
TCAAAAAACGTAGTACAGGTCAAATTGAATCGGCTCAATGTAACGCTGCCACTATCTTGGAAAGAAATGCCAAGAGAAAGGAAGAACCTACTCACAAGAAAGAAGGTAAAGATCAGGTCTATGAATTCAAAATAGTTAACGGTTATGGTCTGCTCACATTAAAGACTTTCAATCGCGGGTTATTAGAAAAATATGAAATTGAAGCCGATGAACTTTATGAAGGCATATTTAAGGAGTTGGAAGAATCAGGTGCTGAACATCTAATTGTGGATTTGAGGGATAACAATGGAGGCAGAAACGAATTTTATGAAGACATGCTTCCCTATTTGACGGATAAAAAAGGGGTCTTCAAAACATCCATCTCCTGGAAGGGAAAGGAGAAAAAGCATAAATATCCTTCTACCAGTAAATACGCCTTTCAGGGGAAAACATATGTATTAATTAATGGCGGCAAGTTTTCCTCAGCATCAGTTTTAGCAAGGTTTTTTAAAGAGTACACTAATGCCACGTTAATTGGTGAAGAAGCAGGAGGCCGGTATGAGGGCTTTGCCGGAGGTTCGGCAGAGTACATTTTCCTTCCCAACTCAAAGTACAGGGTAACTATACCAAGATATCATGCCGTTTTTCATGATGGTGAAAGGCAAACCACCAATAATCGGGGTGCCCTTCCTGATTATGAAGTGATTCCCTCAATGGATGACTTGATCAATGAGCGTGATGTGGTAATGGAGAAGGCTTTGGAGCTTCTGGCATCAAATTAGTCAGATCTCGTTTAAGTTGCTCATAGACATTAATGCCGAGAATTAGGTTTATGGGATCAAGATTGCCATTCAGCCGCTACTATTCGTATCTCACCGTAAGTAAACGCATCACCCAATTCTTCTTTCACGGGTCGTAGTCCCACTTGTTCCACTTTGGAAATGGCATCCTTGATGATAGAAATGGTTTCTTCTTCCAGTACATCATTTGCCTTTATTTTACCTTGCCGTATGAGCTTTTCAAAATGTGATTCAATCGTTCCTAAGGCTAAACCACGCTCTTTGGAAATTTCAAACCTATTTTTTCCAGCCTGGAACAGCTCCAACGTCTTTAGATAAGTCGCTCCTGAAGTAGTCTTGGATTTTTTTCTGGATGTAGGCTGTACTGGGGGTAGGTTTGAATCGAGCTGGTGCTGTTCACAATATTTTCTGATTTGAGCCAGTAACACTTCGCCGTAGCGCTGCACCTTGATCGTACCAAATCCGCTAATGCGGTGTAATTCCTCCAACGTATTGGGGAGAAAAGAAGCTAACTCATGCAGTGTGGCAGCTGATAACACTACGTAAGCAGGAACACCTTCACTATCGGCCAGTATTCTTCTGAGATCCTTTAATATCCTTACCAGATCAGCATGAAGCTCAGGAGCCTCTTCCTTGATAAAAGCGGTTTCCACTTCGACCGCTTTTGATAGCTTAACTTTAGTTTCGCCTTTCAATACGGCATGGCTTTTTTCCGTAAGCTCAATAACAGGGTACTGACCGGCAGATCTTTTTAGGAGGCCTTCGTGGATCAATTCGTTCAGGTAATGCCGCCAGTTGTCCTTAGAGAGGTCTGATCCTACTCCGTAGGTTTTCAGTTGTCTATGCACGTCCCTGATCTTAGCGCTCTGGGATCCTCGTAAAAAATCGATCACATAATTCGCACCAAATCGTTGGTCCAGCCTGGCTACTGCCGAAAGCGCTTTTTGTGCAATTTCCGTGGCGTCAATTTCCTCATAATGATGAAGACAGTTGTCACAATTTCCACAATGAGAAGTAGCCTTCTCGCCAAAATACTCTAATAAAAACCTTCTTCTACAGGTTTTCAGACTTCCGTAGTTGGCCATCTGCCTTAGCTTTTCTTCCATGACATCAGACTGTTCCTGGTTATCTGCCACTCTTACCAGTTTCTGCATCGTAAAAAAGTCGCTGTAGGAATAGAACATGAGCGCTGTGCTGGCGAGGCCGTCCCGGCCTGCTCGTCCGGTCTCCTGATAATAACCTTCGACATTTTTGGGTAAATCCATATGTACGACGTATCGAACATTGGACTTATCGATGCCCATTCCAAAAGCGATCGTTGCTACTACAATCTTGGTTTCATCTTTAAGAAATTCGTCTTGGTGTCGGTTCCGTAGGGAGCGATCAAGACCTGCATGGTAGGGCTTGGCAGAAAATCCGTCGGCATTAAGCCGCTCAGCTAGTTCTTCTGTGTCCTTTCTTCGCAACGTATAGATAATGCCACTGTCGTCTTTGCACTGTATCAAAAATTCAATCAGTTGTAGATAGGCGTTGGTCTTAGGTTTTACCAGGTATTGGATGTTTGGCCGGTTAAAGCCAGTGATAAATACTTTGGGATCATTGAGCTCCAGCTTTTCAATGATGTCCTTTCGGGTGAGTTCATCCGCAGTAGCGGTCAGTGCGATCACGGGTACCTTATCACCAAACGCTTTGTTCACATTGGCAAGCAACAGATATTCAGGGCGAAAGTCATGCCCCCAGGCCGAAATGCAATGCGCTTCATCCACGGCAATTAACGAGATATTGATTTCCCTTATAAAAGAAATGAACTCTTCTTCCTTTCCCAGAAGTCTTTCAGGGGCAAGGTAAAGTAATTTTAGCTCTCCACTTCTTAATTGAGAGAAGATAGCGCTTTGCTCTTCATGGCGCTGGGTAGAATTCAAATAGGCGGCCTTTACGCCGTGGAGGCGAAGTGCATCCACCTGGTCCTTCATCAAGGCGATAAGCGGGGATACAACGATGGCCGTTCCCTCCTTAACCAGTGCAGGGACCTGGTAACATAACGATTTACCCCCGCCTGTGGGCATCAGCACCACGGTGTTGTGCCCGGTTAGTACGCTTTGAATAATTTCCTGCTGATAGTCGCGGAATTTTGAGAAGCCGAATACTTCTTTCAGGATATGCAGTGGGTTAAGTTCAGACATAACAATTACACGGTAATAAGTACATAAAAATAATGAACAAGGGTAGACACTTTTTGAAATCGCCTACCCTACTATCAACCATCATCAGGCTTTTTTACTTCCGATCATCAACAATTCGTTCATATTGATTTCGGTGATGTACCGCTTGTCTCCGGCAGAAGTTTCATACGACCTGTGGATCAGTTTTCCTTCGATAGCCACTTCTTTGCCTTTGACTAAATACTTAGACACAACGTCGGCTTTCGGGCCCCAGGCCACAATGTTATGCCATTGCGTGTCTTCCACTTTTTCGCCTTCGCTATTGTAGTAAGCGTCAGAGGTAGCCATGGTAAAAGTAGCCAGGCTCTTCCCGGATGTCAACGTTTTTACTTCAGGATCTTTACCTAGTCTTCCGATCAATTGCACGCTGTTCTTTAAATTTTTCATGATAATAAGATTTAAATAGTAAAACTTTGAATAATCCGCTGGTCGGTATTTCCGATTCGCTGAAGCAAAGCAAAAGAGAGACGAACACTCGATCCGTATAATAAATATTTGTATTCGTTTAAGTTACAGTTGTAAACGTTTGTTGTCGTTTATATAATTGATAATCAACGAAATAAGAATTATATGAATATTTTAAATTATAGCTTTTTATTCATTCGAAAGCTGGGATGTTGGCATTCATTTGTGCTTCGATAGTGATCGTATTTGATAGCAGAACTAATACTCATATCTTTGACTTCAAATGGAGACAACAAAAAAATTCAAGAATCCACCATTAACTGAAGCTGTTTTCGAGCTTTTTTATCAAACAAGTACTTGGAATCCAGCAACCCCCGGAATTTACTATTCTAAGGTGAATAAAGACTATCCAATAATCACACAGTCAGGAGGTGGATTTGGAATAGCATTGGGTGCACAGGGCGTTCAGATCGGTTCAGGCAATAACAATCTAACTCAATTAAAGAGCCATGATAACTCTTCTATAATTCAACTTTCTAACAATTTATTTACAGTTAACAAACTCCCGAAGTACAATGGTTGGGAATCATATAAAGAAATGATCCTGCAAGCCGTTGAGTTATTATATTCGACTATAGATATCCAACAAATAAATAGAATAGGTTTAAGAGCAATTAATAAATTAGACGTAAAAGCTCATAGTCTTGAGAATTTTAAAAGGAGTTTTAATGTTTATCCGAATATGCCGAACGGAATAGTAAATGATTTTAACTCCCTTCAACTTAATTATGAAACACAATTTCCTAATAATGAAGTTTTAGCCATAAATTTTACAACATTGCGAAAAGAACCTAGTTATGAAGCTCCAGTTCAATTTCAGTTATTTTACACTAAATTGTCAACTATAGATAAAAGTTATATAGAAAAGTGGCTTGATAACGCACATATGCAGCTTCATTCAGCGTTTGATCACATAGTCACTAAGGAACAGAAAGAAGAATTCGATAATGATTAACAGCATATATACAAAACAAGGACAATCTTCATCATTGCTAGATGAAGATTATACTAATGATAAACTTGCTGCAGTGGTCGAAGAAGAAGTGCCAGTATCAATTCTGGATTCAGGATACCTTTCTTCAATTGAGCTGAAGAGAGAAAAAATCAGAAGAGAATACGCACAACTATTCCAGTTCACAGATCGAACAAGGGAGGTAGACTTCATATCTACAAATAATGACCTTAACAAAATCCTTCCAAGCATAGGAGAATTTTTCAAAAAGGAAGTATCAAAAGGCTCCATGATGTCATTGGAATTGATGGAAGAAGAGAACGATTGGAAAACACTTTTTATCAATATTCCGATTCGTAGTGGTGCCGATTGGTCTGGAATTAATGAGATTGTTGACTCTTTCTATGACAATATGTTCGATTTATTCCCTACCGTAATGGAAAAGCTAAATATTGATTTAGTCTCCCATGAGTTTTGATCCTCAAAGATTTATTGACATATCGAAAGAACTACAATCAGGCCAAACAGAGGCACATTATCGGTCAATAATTAATCGTGCATACTATGGAGCCTTCGGTCACATACGAAATAACTTAGGGGTTTTAGTGTCTGATGGTCAAAGTGCTCATCAAGAAGTGTACAATTCACTCATTCGGTCGACTGACCGAGCTAAACAGAAAGCTGGAAAAAGATTAGAAACTCTTTTCAAAAGGAGAAAGGATGCCGATTATAAACACAGAATAGAAATCAAGGCTCACAATTGTCAGTTTTGCATTAACGAAGCAGAAGAGATAATAAAACTCTTTAATTCTGAATGATGACGAATGCCAACAAACACTAAAATGAAACCTAAAACTTAGACGTTTTGGTAACTATTTATTTTGGTTATATTTTGTTGAGACCTGACAGCTTATAAGGCCAAAAAATTAGTTTTTAGTAAATATTTTGTAGTCACTAACAGCCCAGCCGAGAAGACCAAATAGCCAACCCAATTCCAAGGATCACCATGAAGTAAGCCATTGGCTGAAATACATATGAAATATTGATACTCAAAATGATGAGTGCCAGACTTACCAGCCAAATCAAAACGGCTCTTGAGGATTGTTTGGGTACTTCCAAATGTGTATTGAACCCAACGATAGGTAACAATAGCTTTTGATCGATCCATAAGACCAAGGCATTCATCACTAATAATACGGCCAATACATAAGGAGTACCTGTCCAGTTCATAGACACAGTGACCATAAAAATATTCCCAACTAGAGGAACGAGCATTACCACCCCCAATGTAGAATACCGAATGGTCAAGAGCAGATAGCCGATCACTACTTGAGCGTATCCAATGAACCGGGCGTACATCCCCAGGTCAAATTTACTTAACTCATCCTCTAGCCAAACTGGCCCAATAAACCCAATGAAAGCATGATCGACATAAAGCTTGGCCATGCCCGAAGTGAAAAAAGTAAAACCCAGAAAAACGCAGGTGAGGTTGCGGATAGTGGTGAGTTTGAATAACTTTTTCATAGATAAAGTCATGACGACTCAGCTAGGCCGTTGTTACAATCAACTGTACAGGTACTATCATTTTACTGTTTTGAACTTTTGGAGGTGCAGAGTGCTCAATCACCTCAATCACCAGTTGAATGATTAGCCTATCATTTCTGGCAGGTCAGATGATCATATAAAAGTAACTCGCTTCATTGATCCAGTGGAAACGTCTTTTCATTAATCTGAATTCATTGAGGTTGATATCTCTCTTTTTAGCGATTATAGAGACAGGATCGTTTTTTATAGCTCCTGATAAGAGTAAGGTAGTCGAATCAGCTAGTTCGAAGTTCAAGACGTTAACTATTTGTCGAGCAAGTAGTACAGAATCCATGCTGTAATACGTTTCATCCGTAAATCCCAACTCATTGTATATCTTTTGAATATTTGTAAATAGTTCAATTGGATTACTGGAAACAGTGATTCGTTTTTTATCGGCAGCCGCCGATGCAAATACAATACTATCTCCCTTAAATCGTACCGCTTCAAGCATTCTGTCACCAAGCACAAGCTGCCGCCACACCTGGCTATGAT
>CALBPF010000291.1 GCA_937899105.1 uncultured Flammeovirgaceae bacterium
TGTCTATCCGGCCGGCCGACTCGGCACGCTGGTACTGCATGATGTTTTCGTCCTGTGCCCGGCTTTCATCGATGTAGAGCAGGAAGGAACGGTTGGCATTATCTTCATAGAGGCTTTCCCTTGTTGTGCAGCCGGCCACGCTTACCGGACCTTCTACTTTTAAGGTGACCGTCCGGGTTTCGCCTTTGGTGTTCTTTATTACCACGGTTTTGGTGAGTTGCTTCTTGCTTTTGATTTCTCGTAAGGGATACAATACATCTTCTGCGCCGTCCAGGTCCTCGATTAAGATGAGTTTGTTCCTGAGTTCCCGTTGCCCAAAGTAGTAGAAGGCGTTGCCGCTCAGGGTGGTGATTTCCAGTTTGTCTTCTTCGGGGATTAAGGCGCCTATTTTCTCCTGCAAGTGGGTCTTGCCTATCCCGCTGCTGCCTAAGCTGATGATGTGCAAGGGGTTGTCTCGTTTCCGGCTGGTGAAGATTAAATACATTAACAGCCGGTTGTCTTCTTCGCCAATGACACCGGCTTTGCCAATGTCTTCTCTGGTGCGGGCCATCAGGTTCGGGGCACTGAGGTAGAGTCTTGCGGCTTGGATCTCTTCGCCGGTGAGCAGTTTCTTTCTTTCCGGTTGCCGGTCTTGGTTTTCGATCTCCCGCAGTCTGTAGTGTTCCAGTTCATCGGTGAGTTCAGCCAGGGCGGCCCCTATTACGCTGGTGCCCACTTCCAGTTTTTCTGCCACGCGCCTGATGAGCTTTTCTACCTGGGTGTCGTTGTATAAATCCAGGTTGTGCCTTAAGGCCGGTCTTTGGTCTTCTGTAATTTTGATCTTAAGGGTAACTCTCAGCCGGTCCAAACCCTCTAACCGGATCCCGCCCAATACGGCGATGTCTAACATGCCCTTTGCGTAGGTCAGGTGGTCGGGGTTGGTGGTGGTGAGTGAAGCTTGCATAAAAAAAACCTTTTGTTACCAATTGGTGATAAACTTACACAATAGTTTATTATTGATCCAAACTATTGGAATTGTTTTTAACCAAAGGTTTGAATATCATTGCCCTAACACAGATAAAAGGTGATTTCTAATACCATTTGTATGGATTTAGGTAAAAAACTACTCGAACTCAGAAAACAAAAAGGGCTTTCAAGAGAGGCGCTCGCTAAAAGGATTGGTACATCCGGAGCCATTATTGGCAAGTATGAGCGCGAAGAAAGAACACCCTCCGTGGAGATTGCCAAAAATATAGCTCAGGCACTGGAAGTGTCTTTAGATTACTTAGTGGGCAATACTGAACTCATGCTGGATACCACCGTGATTAAAAAAATCCAGGAGATACAACAGCTCCCCGAAGACGATAGAAATCACCTGTTCTATCTTATGGATAATGTCCTACAAAATGTAAAAGCTAAAAAAGCATTCGCCTCCTGAACTAAAAAAAACCTAGCCAACGCTAAGACCACTCAGAGGAACAGATTCCTTCTTCACAGGACCGAGGCACAGACTCTTGAGGCCATCCTTTATGCACAAGGCACAGACTTGCGCCAGAGGGGGTAAACTCATCTTAAATACTGTACAGGTCGGAAAACCAGACCGAGCAATTAAGACTTATTCAAGAGCTTGACCAAGAGGATAAAAACATGGTCTTTAAAATGATTGATACCTTCCTGACCAAAAAGAAGATCAAGGACTTCTTTCAAAAAAAAACGTAGCCGCATTATAAACTCAGAGTCCCCGCCAACCGGCGGGTGACGCTGAGTAGGAGAAAACCTAAGACCAGTTGAGGGTCACAGACTCTTAATGCCATCTGGCATAGTTTTATTCACTTCTACAGTCATAATCAATTACTAATCGACGTTTATGACCATTTCTCTCAATTAATAATACTAATTCGTTGATTTTCTTTTCAACCTTGTCACCAATTAGAATTGAATCATAAGCACCACTAACATCAAGCATCAGGAAAGTCTCATTTTTAACACGATTATCAGTATCCATGATGCTTAGTGTTTTTACATTATGATTTTTACGATCGCGATACTTATCAACCACTTTACCCGCGATATAGGAATTTTTAAGCTTAATTTCATCAGCACAGTTTCGATCATGAATTAAATCCCCGAAATCCAAAAACCCCAAATTCCTCACAAGGATAAATATAGCAGCCACTATTACAAACGAGATCATTGTCTTAATCACTTTTTTCATAATTATTTATTTGACTCCAGGTACGGTTGCAAATGTCCAAGTGTAAGTGTACTCATAAGTTGCACCTACTGGAATTCCAGCAGAAAAACCAGCCCCAATCTCATAATATGTTTCACCCATGTCCGTAAATGGATTAAACCAGTCATCATAATCAGGATGTGGTAAAAAACTACCACCCCAAGTTGCATCTCCACCCAGAATAGAACCACTGTATGAAGCACCATATCCTTGAAGGTCTGTCACGTCAAATCCGTCTTTTTGGTTTCTTGCCACATAATTTTTGGCCAACCCACCCAAAGAAACATCTATGCCCAAGCTAGGCCCTAACTGAAAATACCAAGTTCTATCACCGTCATTGTCCCATGCAAATCCAAGCTCGAATGAAAAGCCTCCGAATAAGGTAAGATTACCTGCTAAAGAAATAGAAGTACCATAATCATACGCATGACGGACAGTGTTGCTTTCTAAACTTAATTGCCTGCTCACATTCAGCACTTGTGGAATGACATACTGCGCTCCCCAAACTGTACCTGCATTGGAATACAACGAAGTTGAATGCTCCTGATAATGGATCAAATTTCCATTGGCATCCACTCCTATATTATTTCCAAGAGCACCTAGAGCATCCGCAATGAAGTCACCATCATAGCGGCCCTGACTTCGAGCAAAATTAGCCTTCTCCTGCTGGCTCATTTGGTCTATCCCGTAGGTCGAGTTCCACTGGCTAAAACTCATAAACGCCGCATTCCAATAGGCCCCATGCCCAAAGGATCCATAGTCCGCTTGACGTACACCGTATTGTGATTGACCCAGTTCTTCTCTTCCATTTCCATACATGTCCCCCATCAACCCCGACTGGTTCTGTAGCCCCGTAGGATCGTTAAACGCTATCG
>CALBPF010000292.1 GCA_937899105.1 uncultured Flammeovirgaceae bacterium
AGCCATACTTATAGGTACACTGGAAAATCATTATGTGTGTTTGTCCATTGTGTTTCTAAACGTTGAAGACGCTTCCGGGGATAATGCAAACCAAAACTTCGCTATTGAGGTTACAAATACAAACGACCCTCCGGTATTTACCAGTGTACCAATAACAGGGGCGATACAAGATGTACAATATTCATATAATATTGTTACAATGGACCCGGATCTTGGTGATTCGAGGATCATAAATCCCATTATGATTCCGTCATGGCTCGTTTTAACCGACAATGGCAACGGAAGTGCGAGCTTAACCGGAACACCGGCAAACGCTAACTTGGGCTCAAATACGGTTCAAATTCAAGTGACAGATGCTTCCGGCGCTTCAGTCGATCAATCATTCGTAATCAATGTGGACAATATAAATGATGACCCTTCATTTACAAGCGACCCCGTAACAAGCGGTGCTGAAGACTTACTGTATACTTACAATATTAATACTGCTGATCCTGATATTGGTGATACACGAGAAATTACTTTATTATCAGGTCCGGATTGGATTAGTTTAGAGGATTTTGGCGATGGATCGGGACTACTATCCGGAATACCTTTAAATAATGACGTTGGTAGTTCGACGATAGTCGTAAACGTTGAAGATGCCCTTGGCGCCAATGTAAATCAGAATTTCACGATAACAGTGGATAACACCAATGACGCTCCTCAATTTGTCACGATCCCTGTTTCAATTGCGTTACAAGATGTCTTATATACTTATGATATAGTAGCAACAGATGAGGATCTCGGAGATGCAATCGTTGTTGATGCAACTACTACCCCCAGCTGGTTAAATTTTGACTATAAGGGCAATGGATTGGCCACCCTCCAAGGGACCCCAACCAATTCCGACCTTGGTCTAAATGATGTAACTCTGGTTGTTGAGGATGCATCGGGCGCGGCTGTTGAGCAATTATTTCAGATTAACGTTGATATTTCGATTGACCCTCCTTTCTTTACTAGTACCGCTCCTACATCGATCAATGAGGATGATACCTATACTTACAATATTGTGACTGATGATCCGGATGTAGGGGACTTTAGTATAATTACTGCTCTATCTAAACCAGACTGGTTGATTTTGGTTGATAATGGAGATGGCGCTGCGGCGCTGTCCGGTACTCCTCAAAACTCGGATGTAGGGACGGTAAGTGTGGTCCTTAATGTAAAGGATGGTATTGGCGCCAACGTGAATCAGAGTTTTTCCATCACAGTGGTAAATACGAATGACGCTCCATCATTTACCAGTACACCTAGGACCGGAGCGATACAAGATGCTACTTATCAGTATGATATTATTGCTATTGACGATGATCAGGGAGATATTTTAACTTTAAGCGCAATTGATATTCCGTCATGGGTGTCTTTTGCTGATAATAGCGGCGGTTTTGGGATTTTGCTAGGAATACCTTCTAATGCTGATCTAGGCCCAAGTCCTGTGACCCTACGAGTTACTGATTTAGCTGGCGTTTCTATTGATCAGACTTTCGTCATTAACGTTGATAATTCAAATGATCCGCCGTCATTTACAAGCGCTCCACTGACCTTGATTGACGAAGATGATTTGTATAGTTACGGTATTACTACACAAGATCCTGATGACAGTGATACAAGAACAATAGCCGCTTTGTCGAAACCAAATTGGCTGGTTATAACAGATAATGGTGACGGAACTGCCTTGCTACAAGGAACACCTTTAAATGAAAACGTAGGTGATCACTCGATAGTTTTAGAGGTTGAGGATGCTGTCGGAGCAAAGGTTGGTCAAAGTTTTACTATCACCGTAGACAATGTTAATGACGCACCGGGCTTTACATCACAACCTGATTTAGCGGCCGTTCAGGATCAGCAGTATAACTATGGTATTACCACCACCGATCCTGATCTGGGTGATGCATTGATTATTGAAGCCACCACTTTGCCTGCTTGGTTAAATTTTAACGATGTTGGTAATGGAACAGCCAGTTTGTCAGGAGTTCCACAAAATGATGATTCAGGTGATCATGATGTGGTATTAAGAGTGACTGATGTTGCAGGCGCCGCGGTAGAGCAGCTATTTACAATTAGTGTTGGTAATGCCAATGACCCACCTATGTTTACAAGCTCACCCGTTGTTGATGCCACAGAAGACATACTTTATGAATACAATATAGTTACGACAGATGAGGACTTTGGCGATACGAGGAATATCACTGGCTTATCTGTTCCCGAGTGGCTTAACTTGGTAGATAACAGCAACGGAACGGCACGATTAGCAGGTATTCCGGATAATGATGATGTTGGAGATCACCCAATAGTGTTACAGGTGGTAGATGTTGCCGGAGCAGAGACTAATCAAAACTTTACAATTACTGTGGCAAATGTGAATGATCAGCCTCTATTTGTGTCCGCTCCTTTAATAACAGCTCAGCAAGGACTTGAATATACCTATGATATCATAACGCTGGACCCGGATGTCGGAGATATGAGAAACATAACCGCCACCGTCTTACCTTCATGGTTAAACGTTACAGATAATGGTAACGGTACCGCCTCTCTTTATGGTACCCCATCAAATTCGGATCTGGGTGTGCATCCTGTTGTTCTTGAAGTTAGAGATAATGAAGGTTCTGTTGATACACAGTCTTTCTCAATAACGGCTGATAACACCAATGACCCACCAGTTTTTGTTTCAACACCTGTAATAGTGGTTAATGAGGATGCGAATTATGAATACATTATCGAAGTTACAGATCCGGATGTTGGCGAAACGGTGGTTCTGGAAAGTCCAATTATCGCAAGCTGGCTGTCTTTTAATGATAACGGTGATGGTACCGGAAAACTATCTGGTTTACCAACTAATGAAAACATTGGTATGCATAGTATTTCGCTTCGTGCTACGGATGGGGGTGGAGCAGGCCAGAGCGTTTTACAAGAATTTGACGTTCAGGTGCTAAATATAAATGATGCTCCGGAGATAGTTTCTATTGCAATCACTTCCGTTGATGAAGACAATTCATATCTCTATAAAATTATTGCTACAGATGACGATGCTATCTATGGGGATGTTTTATCCTTTGATTTTGGAGGCTCCTTACCGGATTGGTTGATATTTGATAATTCCGATACAACAATTATCGGCTTGCCTACTAATGATGAGGTTGGCGTTTATGAAATTAGCCTGACCGTATCTGATGATTCCGGTGCGACTTCAGTCCAATCTTTTGACTTAAATGTGGTCAATGTTAACGATCAGCCGATAATCGTCACCACACCTATTACTACAATTAATGAGGATGAGCCCTACTCATATACGATTGAAGCCAACGATGTAGATGTCGGGGATGTGCTCGAATTTTCATCTGATAACTTACCTGAATGGCTGAGCCTTGTTGATAATGGAAATGGTACGGCTGAATTATCTGGCATACCTGAAAATGAGGATGTAGGGACTGAAACAGTCAGAATACTGGTGACAGACCTTTCCGGAATAGAAGTGGTACAAGAATTTGATTTACTTATTTCTAATACCAATGACGCTCCCTTCTTTACAAGTACTCCTAATCTTAGGTTGGTTGTTGAAGAGAATTACAGATATTCAGTGATTGCGGATGACATCGATGTGGGCGACATATTATCTATATCAGCGCTTGAGGTCCCTTCCTTCCTCAATTTTGTTGATAATGGTGATGGTACCGGAGTTTTATCGGGCGTAGTTCCCAGTAATCCTATGAGCTTGTCTGTTGAATTGATGGTAGAAGATGTGGCAGGAGAACAAGCCATTCAGAGTTTTACTTTTACTGTTAATAACGCACCTCAAGTATCAGATATTGAGGTCCTTACAAAGGAAGACTCCGTGGTTATGCTGCCGCTTACGTTGTTCGAAGGCGCATACTTTGACCTCGATAATGACCCTATTAACGGGATTATTATTAAATCTCTTCCCGCCAATGGTGAATTACTATCCATGGAAGGAGTACCTTATGCACCAGGAGATACCCTGGATTTAGTAGGAGAACTGTTGTTGTATCATCCAACGCTTAATTTCTCAGGGGAGGATGAATTTATGTATAACATATTCGATGGGCTCTCTACTGCCCAAGATGACGCTCAACTATCTTTTGTCTTGGAAAGTGTTAATGATAAGCCGGTTATTGATAATCTTGAAAATGATGCTATTGAATATAGTCTAGGGGATCCTGGAGTGGCTATTACCAGCCAGGCTACCATCAATGATGTAGATGATACAAGTATCGACAGGGTTCAAATTACTATTGCAAGTAATTATGCCAGAGGCGACGAGCTTTCTCTTGGCAGCGAATTTGTAAATGAGAACATTGAAAGTGTATTTGATTTTGAATCGGGAGTTCTAACTGTTCAGGGCGAAGGAAGCAAATCTAACTATGAAAATATTTTAAAAAATGTTCTCTTTAGCAGCCCCGTTACTGGTGAAGCGGATCTCTCAACCAAACGTATAGATATAGTCTTAGATGATGGAGAGGCGGAAAGTGATATTTTTTCCAGATCTATTATCATCTCTGAAGTTTTCCCTGAATTAGATATTGTAAATGCATTTACTCCAAATAACGACGGAGTAAATGATACCTGGGATTTTGTGAATCTCCAGTTTTACACGAAAATTAATATTTCAGTATTTGATCGTGATGGTCTTTTGGTATTTGAGTGTAATGAACAGGATTGTGAATGGGATGGAACTTACAATTCAAGTGCTCTTCCTGCTGATAGTTATTTTTATACTGTTGATTTAAATGATGGAAAAAGAGAATACAAAGGTGTTGTTGCTATTTTAAAATGAACAGTTTTAAAAATATACTGATTTTATTCCTATCTACTTTGGTATCAAATGTTTATGGCCAAGACAGAACTTTCAGCCAATTTTTTTTAAACCCAACTGATATAAACCCAGGTATTACAGGAATTGAATCATACCTGGATATATCTCTGGGTTATAAGCAATTATGGAGAGATTTTGACTCTGGTGATAATAGCGCCTTTTTGTCTATTGATAAGTCTTTTGGCCAGGTTCCTTCTTCTGTCTATAAGAATAATTCACTTAGGGTGAGTGATACGAAACGGTATGATCGGATAGATCAGAATCAGAAGTTAAAACGAAAGCATGGGTTGGGTATCTCGGTGCGAGCTGATGAAACAGGTGCGTTAAAGACATTTAACGCAGGGGTTAGGTATGCTTACCATTTACCTCTCACTCTTAAATGGAGATTATCATTTGGCTCGTCAATCAAATTCGAACAAAATAGTATTGACTTCGCCAAATATAATGTGCGAGATGATTCTGACCTTTTTATCCAAAACTTAATGGCTAACGGAGGAAATCAAAACCGCTATCTTGTAGACTTTGGCGCCTCTGCTTATTCCGATAACCTGCTGGTCGCCATTTCTGCGAATAGTTTGGTTAATCAAGAATTTGATAGTGAAGACTTGCTGGCCTTGGATGCCGAAAAAACATATCATGCTTTCGTAAACCATAAGACTCCAATAAGTAGTTTGATAGATCTCAATTATGGCGTTCTGGGAGTTTACACGTCATTGAGCGAGTTCTATTGGGCTGCAAATGCACGGCTGAAGTACAAGAATAGGTTGACCCTTGGCGCAGGATATGATAGCAATGACCGACTTTCTGGCTTTTTGGGTCTTAGAGTTCAGGACAACGTATACCTAAACTATTCGTATGACTATTTTGTGGGCGCCTTAAGTACTTTTAATGTAGTTAATCATGAGCTTGTGCTAAATTTGAAATTAGCAAACCCCTATAATTTTAAGGAGTTGCTGTGGTAATGAAGATTTACAAAGTAATGATTCTGATGGGATTAATGGTGACGAAGAGTTTTGGGCAAAACTTGCATTTTGATTCACTTAGGAAGATAGAGACCCAAATTAACTCTCAGAGCGATGAAATGAAGCCGTTATTATCACCTGATGGCGAATACCTTTATTTTACCCGGGCATTCTCAAGTGATAATGTTGGAGGACTTAACTATGGCAGTGATATTTGGCGATGCTCCCTGAGTGATGATTCTTTGACCATTACAAATGAAATCGGAAAATGGAATAATAAGGAAAATAATGCACTGGTAGGCATTAGCGAAAATTCAAACATCTTTTACCTTTTGAATAGCTATAATAAGGCAAGCGGGATCGCCTTTTCAAAGGGGTTAAATGGATCATTAACAAAACCTGAGGTAATCGAATTAGAGGGTATTCTTCGTCAAGGGTTTGTCGATTTGTATGTGGCTCCTGGCTATGACGTTATAATTGTATCAATGGAGGGAGAAGAATCTTCTGGACAAGAGGATTTGTATGTGATACTAAGGGATAAAAATGGTAATTGGGAGTTGCCAATAAACTTGGGGAGTACAGTTAATACCGCAGGTTTCGAGTTGTCACCATTTTTATCACCTGACAGAAAAACATTATACTT
Source organism: uncultured Flammeovirgaceae bacterium (assembly GCA_937899105.1). Lineage (GTDB taxonomy): Bacteria > Bacteroidota > Bacteroidia > Cytophagales > Cyclobacteriaceae > Fulvivirga. Next base: position 6,476 of record CALBPF010000292.1, read on the forward strand.
TTCAAGTAATGGACACGATGGGTTTGGTGATGCGGATATTTACAAATCTGAAAGACTTCATAATAGCTGGACCGTATGGTCAAAACCTGAAAATCTGGGTTCAGCGATCAATTCAATTTCCTTTGATGCCTATTTTTCTATTTATGGAGATACCGTTTGTTACTATTCAAGTAATAGGGAAGGGCAGTTAGATATTTACTCATCCAGGGTAAGTAAGGAAGAGATGAGAAGTATTACCAGTTATAGTTATCTTTCGAAAGGTGACTTACTTGAAATTTTTGGATTCCTTCCCAATCAGGAGATACATTTTGATAATGATAGCTCTTTTGCAATCGCACCTCAGGAAAAAGAGTCTTTGTGGTTAATTGCTAATAAAATTAAAGAGATGGATAACATTTATATTCTTGTGAATAACCACGGTAACAATTTAGAAGAGAAAACTAAAATGGAGAGATTTTCTCAAGTATCCTACTTTTTACAAAGTCGTGGCGTATCATTGTCCAGGATTCAGATGAATGATTCCACCCTATCTTCGGAAACAAATAAAGTAAAGTTAGATTTTTTTTCGCGCTGATACATTAGATGAGCCTAATTACAATTTTTACTATTCTTTATAGGAGGAAATGGATTCTAATCGGAGTTCCAATAACAGCAGCAGTTGCTGCTTTCTTTCTTACAGCGGATTACCAGAGAACATATAGATCTTCTGCCCAAATTTCAACCGGATTCACTATTTCCCCCGAAGTACAGCTTACTTCCGAAAGGTTTAATCTTTTTGAGGTGGATGTGAAGTTTAATAATTTAATTGAAACGGTTAACTCACCGAGGGTGCTTTCTTTATTATCATATAATCTGCTTAAACATGATTTAGATAATATTGAGACTCCTTTTAGAAGACCAGGAGAAGGAGATCAAGATGTTGCCTTAGAACTGTCTAAAATAGAAACATCTGAAGTTACTTCTAATTTGAAAAACAAGCTGGATTCTATGAAGTTGTTAAACAACTATGTGGTAGCCGATAAGAGTACATTGGATCTTTTAGAAATATATGATTATGACGTTGAGAGTTTAAAAGAAGTGATAAGTATTTCAAGAGTAAAAAATACTGACTATGTATCTATTGTGGCTTACACTGAAAGCCCATTTCTGTCGAGTTACATGGTAAATACTCTTTGTTCGGAGTTCTTGCGGTTTAATGCTTTTACAACAAATGCACGTTCTGATGAGTCGGTGAATATCTTTTCAAAACTTGTTAGTCAGAAAAAAGAAGAACTTGACCGAATTACCGAGGAACTACGGGTATATAAATCCACTAACAGTTTACTTAATTTTTCGGCTGAAAGTGAAAGTAAAATTTCACAAATATCAAGCCTTGAATCTCAGGTTCAGGAGGAACAAAAGAACGCTCGATCTATAAGGCTTCAATTGCAAGATGTTGAGAATAGAATAAAGGCGTCCGATAACTCTAATGTTAACAATACTATTTTTACTGAGATAGTGTCTTTGAAAAAGAGTATCAGTCTCCTCAATCAAAAATATGTGGCCGGAGGTTCAAAGGACGATGCATTATTAGACTCTTTAATTGTATTAAGAAATAGGCAACAATCACTAATTGCCTCGGCTTCGCAGATGGAAGATGCTGATGCATTGGATAAATTGGTAGAAACTAAAAACCAACTTGATGTAGAACTTAAGATCAGTGAGCAAAATCTAACTGCTTTACAATCTCAGCTTAGCCAGTTGAGGCGCAATGTAGGTGGATATGCTTCTAAAGAAGCTCGTATTGCAGAACTCGAAAGGGAGCTAAACCTGGCAAGTGAGGAATATAGGAATGCTCAAGAGAAGTATAACCAATCGCTGAATGTATCTGTAGCGGCCAGTAATTCCATGACACAGGTACTTTTCGGTCAACCGGCTTCTGATCCAGAATCATCTAAAAGGCTAATTATAACCGCGCTGTCGGGTATAAGTACTTTTGTGATCTGCGTGCTAATTATAATTTTATTAGAGTACGTAGATGTTTCAATAAAATCAACCTCCAATTTCATAAAAACAGTTGGCCTGCCGCTTACAGGTTCTCTTGTGGCATTGAACTTTAAGAAAATGGGGCTTAATGATTTATTCACAATTGATAGATCAAAACTGGATAAGAAGGCTAATTTGTTTCGAGAGTCTCTACGGAAGATCAGGTTTTTGGTTGAACAACGAAATAAAAAGTCATTTCTCATTACCAGTACCAAAAGTGGTGAAGGAAAAACTACCTTAATTAATTCATTGGCTCTTGCACTAAGTTATAGCAAGTCAAAAGTTATTTTGGTTGATGCTAACTTTACTAACAACGAACTGACAAGGCGTTTTAAAGCAAAACCTTCTCTTGAAAACCTCCTTGCTAATGAAAAAGGCAATTTAGAAGATGCAATTTCGAAAACTGATGTTGCGAATGTGGACATTATTGGTTGTGAGGGAGGTAATTATTCGCCGTCAGAAATTTTTTCTGCTGATAGAATGAAATGCATGATAACAAGTCTTGAAGAGCGTTATGATTTTATCTTGATGGAAGGAGCAGCGCTTAACTCATATTCAGATTCCAGGGAATTATCAGAGTTCGTTAGTTCCGTACTAACCGTATTCTCAGCTAAATCTGTAATTAAACAACCGGATCTGGACTCTATAAAATACCTTGAATCTATTTCTTCGAAAAGCATAGGTGCGATCCTTAATGAAATAGAACTAGACAATATAGAGTCCTGAATTTACCTCATTAATTTTGGTTCAAATAAAATGTTGAGCACGGTTGGCTTAACTAGTCTATAAACTATAACCGGTAAAACACAGCCCAGGATCCAACCGACGCAGAGTATAACTATTGGTTCTTTGATCATTAATAAGTTAACCATAAATATTCTTACCGCTGAAACTACGAGCAAATGCATAAGGTAAATCTGTAGCGAGTACTGGCCAGCTATCTGAATGGGTCTGAATAATTGATAGTCTTTTTTTGACAAAATAAATGAAAAAGAGAAAACAAAAGCCGTACCCAATAAGGCTATTATCCCAAATAAAAAGATGTTCATATCTCGATGTTCCAGCCAATACCATTGTGTAAGCCAAAAAAATGGAAATAATATTAGAAACGGCTTGTTCGAATTGTACAAGCCGTAATTTTTGGTATTTAATAAGTATTTACTTCCAATATGACCGATAGCGAAGAAAATGAGATAGTATAAGGCATCATGAATTAAACTGTATTCCTTAACAAAAACGGATACACCATAACAAACTACAGAAAGTAGAACTATTAACAAATTGTTAAGCTTGATAACCCGATACAACAACATGAAAATAATTGATACATTAAAGAGAGCATATAAGTACCATAATTGATCGATTGCCCTGGGATGTATTAATAGATAAATAAAGTCGATGAATGAACGATTAGCATTGGTGTAGTTACTTAGTACGAGTTGAATGCTTATTTGAATAATACCCCAAATCAAGTAAGGGTACATTATTGTTCTCAACTTGTTTTGTGTAAAGGTAATCGGCGTTCTTTTGTTTATACTTTTAGCGGCAAAAATTCCGGATAAAACGAAGAAAAGAGGCATTCTAAAACTGTAGACAATCTCATTTGCATTTATAAGAAAGGGCAAAACATCTAATCCGGATCTTTGAATTCCGATAAGAATATGCCTGTAAACAACTAAAATAATAGCTATTCCTTTTGCGTATTCAACCCAGTTTAAGCGATTAGCACCAGTCAGGCTGCTATTAATTTCAGTACTATTTCTACTCAATGAAAAACCATATATTTGGCGGCTAAAATAGAGTTTTCTTGAACAAGTTAAGAGATAATTATTGGGTAAATTCAGGTGTATTCGCGATATCTCAACGTCTATCTATTCCACTTTTTGGACTTGCTTCTTTTTTGGTGCTTATCCGGACTTTGTCGGAAGAAGAAATGGGAATATGGGTAATCTTTTTAAGTATCACCACCATACTCGAAGTAGCCAGGAATGGACTGCTCAAAGCTGCAATTGTAAAGTCTTATCAGGAAAATAAAGAACACAGGCCGGATTTACTTTACGCTTCTTTTACGCTTAACCTTGTTTATACGTTAATAACAACAAGCCTTCTCTTATTGTTGTCTTCCGTAATTGCTGCATTTTACAATTCTACGGAGCTGATCCAACTTTTTTGGTGGTACACCATCTCAGCTATCTGCTTTTGCCTATTTACACATGCTGAATATTGGTACCAGGCAGATATGAAATTTAAGAATGTGTTTATTTTGTATTTCGTAAAGCAAGGTAGCTTTTTACTTTGTATTTCAATAAATGCCATCATAGTCAATACGCCTATCTTACTGAATAATTTAGTTATTTATCAAATAGTAAGCTTAGTACTGGCTCTTTTATCATCAATAGGATTCTATATCGATCATTTTAAATTAAGGGTTTTGCTATCTCGCCCCAGGTTATTGGAATTGTGGTCTTTTGGTCGCTTTGGATTTTTTACTAATGTGAGTAACTCAGCGCTTACCTCGGCAGATCACTTGCTATTAGGAGGTTTATTGTCAAAGACTTCCGTTGCCATTTATAATGCAGCGGCTAGAATTACCAATGTTTTCATTATTCCGTCTGTGGCTATCGCGGATATTTTATATCCTAAAGCAGTTCAAGGCAATATTAAACAAGGTACAGAAAAGGTGAAAGACCTTTATGAAAAAGCTGTAGGCGCCACTTTACTACCGATGATACCGGTTTTTGTTTTTTTACAACTCTTTCCGGCATTCACAATTAAGCTATTAGCTGGTGAACGGTACATAGACGCCGTCCCGGTTTTGAGAATATCATCAATAAGTATATTTATTCTACCCTTTCTTAAACAGTACGGCACAGTAGTTAACACGCTAAACAAGCCCCAGCTTAATTTCTATTTTGTACTGGCTTTGGCCGTCGTAAACATTGGATTAAACTACATATTCATTAGCAAATTCGGACTTTTAGGTGCGGCTACAGCAACGCTATTGTCATATTGTATTGGATTAATCGGATGCCAGATTATTCTTAAGAAATTAGCGAATATAAGCACTCTAAAAGTGCTAAGTTCAAGTTTCATTTTTTTTAAAATGTCGCTGAATTTTTTTTCTAAAGGGATAATGAAAACATGAGACCTCTCATATGCCTTGGTTTTACGGCCTGGAAAAGTAACTATGCAAAAAGTACAATACAGATTCTTAGCCGGGTGTCCAGAACTCATCCAGTGCTGTACATTGACTATCAGTATACCATTAAGGATGTTTTTTTAAACCTTTTCAAAAAGAATCCTATTGAAAAAGGAAGAATACTGGGCTATAAAAGTCGTTTAAGAACGGAATATTTAGAAGGGTATGGCCACATTAACGTACTTTCCTTACCACCTGTACTACCTATCAATTGGGTAAGCAATACAGGACTATTTGATTTATTACTTAAACTGAATGGTTTTATTATATCTAAAACGATAAAAAGATCTATAAAGAAATTGAGTTTTCAGGACGGGGTGGTGGTTAATGCGTATAATCCCATTTACGGAATTGCTTTAGCCTCTTGTTTTAAAAACAATTCAGTGACTTACTATTGTTATGATGAGATTAGTGGTTCTCCCTGGGCTGAAAAACACGGAGCACGCTTGGAGAAGAGATTTTTTACACTTGTTGATAAAGTAATAACAACATCAGAAAGCCTTAAAGAGGCTAAAAGTAAATACCATACAAAGGTGTTTACAGTTAAAAATGGAGTGGATTTTAGATTTTTTAATGATCATCTAAAGGATCATATCAATGAATCCCCGGTTGTCGGATATGTAGGAAGTCTAGATGAGAGGATAGACTATCAACTATTAAAAGAAGTAGCTGAAGCCTTACCTGAAATGAACTTTGTTCTAATAGGGCGTGTCGTATTTCCTGATATGATCGCACCGATAAATAGTGTGCGTAATATAAGGCTCATGGGACCAATAGCCTATGATTCGTTGCCAGTTGAGGTTAATAAGTTCGATGTTTGCTTAATTCCATTTCTGAAGACTAAATTTACTGCGAATATATACCCTTTAAAAATCAACGAATACTTGGCGTTAGGCAAGCCAGTAGTACGAACTAATTTCTCGACATTAAAAGAATTTGAATCATTAATATTTACTGCTGATACATCAAATGATTTCGTTCAATGTGTTAAAAAAGCATTGAAGGAGAATGATAAAGACCTGAAGAAAAAAAGAATAAAAATGGCTTCCGAAAATTCATGGGATAAGCGCGTAGAATTATTTAACCAAATAATTTTTAATTGAAATTGTGCTGTTGTCTAAAACTCATTAAATTCAAATGGCTTTAATAATATACTTAGTTATGTTCACTTTCAAAAATGAAAGGTTTATATTTTTATTGTTTCTATGGCTTTCCGCTCTTTGCTTAAAAGCACAACCTGTTGATTATAAAAAGGTTATCCTGCCATCCAATGTCTCTACAACAGACTTTGGGGAGAGATTGGTTCAAATAGCTTGGCAGAATTACCCTGAAAATGCGCAATTTAAGTCCGATATTGAGTCGGCCGAGCTAAATTTAAAGAATGCCAGATGGAACTGGTTAAATCAAATACGTATAAGCGGTAACCTTAATGAGATTACTATCGATCAAGACTTGGTTACGGAAAACAATCTTTTTTTTCCAAGATACAACTTTGGTTTAACCATTCCGCTGGGAATTTTCGTCAATTCCCCTACTAATTCAAGGATTGCAAAAAAAGAACTTGATAAGACTAATCTTGCTCTTAAAAAGCAAATGTTAACTATTCGTGAGGAAGTGTTGAAAGCATATCAAGATTACTTGATGTTTCAGGATATTTATAAAATTAAAAATGACCTTGCTGAGGAGGAGTACTCAAATTTTTTAACAGTAGAGCAAAGTTTTCAAAGTGGAGAGGCGTCGCTGTCTGATTACAAGGAAGCGACTAAAGGTTATAACCTAGAGCTGGAATCCAAGATTATAGCCCAAAATAGGCTCATAAAAGCAAAGCTCACCCTAGAAAAATGGATAGGGATTAAGCTTGAAGATGTTAATTGATGTTCAAATAAATTAATTCAACAATGGAATTTATAAATAAGAATTTTGCTGACTTGTCAGATACATCAAAAATGTTTAAGTCGGAATATCAGAGTGGTGACCCATTTCCTAATATTTATATTGATGATTTCTTTAATCCCAATATGTTAAATGATGTACTGCAGGAGTTCCCTGACATGGATAAAAAACCCGACCTCAAATTTGACACACCAAATGAGAAAAAGCTGGCCTCTTCTGGTGAAGGAAGATTCGGAGCGAAAACAAAAACCTTTTTACATTATTTGAATTCAGAACCTTTCTTGAAATTTTTAAGTGATTTAACTGGTATAGAGAAACTAATTCCCGACCCCTACTTTGAAGGTGCAGGCTGCCACCAAATTATGACAGGTGGAATGTTAAAAGTGCACGCAGATTTTAACAAAAACAGGTTCTTAGGTCTTGATCGGAGGATAAATCTTTTGATTTATCTTAACAAAGATTGGCAGGAAGAATATGGGGGAAACTTTGAGCTATGGGATAAGGAGATGACCAAATGTGAGAAAAAGATTCTGCCGTTGTTTAATCGTATGGCAATGTTTTCTACTACTATCTACTCTTATCATGGGCATCCTACACCACTTTCCTGTCCACCTGATAGAAGTCGGAAGTCCATAGCGCTTTATTATTATACAAATGGAAGGCCAGAAAATGAGATAGAAGAGGGCTTAGAAAATCATCGTACAATATTTAAATATGCCAAAGATGATCAAGAAGCCGCCAAATATGCCAAGAAGCAGAAATTCAAAAAGGCTATTAAGTTACTAATTCCGCCGATTTTCACAAAAGCAGGTAGGAACAGTATACTAGGACAGTAACAAGCGCTACTGATAAACCTATTTTATTAATAACATTTTTTGAACATTCCCTATTTCCTCTGATTGAAACAAAAGTAAGTAATTTCCTTTTAAATTAAGATCTTGTAAGTCAACTGTAATGTAGTTTTCTCCAATACTTATGTTGTCTTGTTTACTATATACTAACCGGCCATGAAGGGTATAAACGGATACATCTACGGATTCGTAGACTTTAGAATTAATAAATAATGAAAATTTTCCGTTTGAAGGGTTAGGAAAAATGTTGGTGGTTTCAGTTACAGATCCTACTAAGCTTGTTATGTTTTGTGTTACTGTATGCGTAACCTCGTCACTGTCTATCCCACCGTTATTGTCGGTTACGGTGAGTCGGAATGTATACACGCCAGCCGCAGGTTCCTCAATAGTAGCCGTGGCCAAGTCTGAACTAATAATTGTAAGCGGTTCGCCCGCAATCTGTTCCCAAAAATAGGTGTCAATTGTTCCGTCAGAATCAGTTGATGCCGTTCCATTTAGCTGTATGTTCGCACTAACTGGGAATGATTGATCAGGCCCTGCGTCAGCAGTGGGTAATACATTGGATGATGCTTCTGTCACATTTATATTCACATCATCTGAATCTGTTAAGCCACCATTGTCTGTTACGGTTAGTCTAAAAGTATAGGTGCCTTCCAAAGCGGGAGTGAAGGACGCCATTGATGACGATCCATCGTTAATAGTAACAGTAGTACCTGATATTTGCTCCCATTGGTAAGAGGTAATATTACCATCAGAATCAGAAGATCCAGATCCGTTTAATGTGATCAAATTATTTATAGTACCACTTTGATCGGCCCCGGCATTAGCCGTAGGGTTAATATTTTGCCCTGTGGATGAACCATATTCAAAGGCCCCAATATCAAATGCCGCCCCTACTGGCCGTGCGTTTGAATTGAAGTCAATGTTGATACCTAAATCCGAAACATTATTCCCGGCGTCCACCGCCGGAGAATTTTCTAATAGATCAAAATTTTCACTTCCTACATTTACGAAACCCGCTTCCGATATATTCCTGGTAAAATAATTATTTGATTTGGAAGATTGATCTCGCTGTGCTTTTTCGTTAAAGTCAATAAATGCATCTTCCGCCACCTTCCAAAAACCACTATTTTCGTAGTTGTTACCAGGGTCTATAATTAAATTATTGTAGAGTACATTATTCAGATCTGCTCTTGAACCACCTCCACCGGGTATGCTAGTATTATAAAAAATGCCAGAGCCGCCAGGCTCTATAATAGTGTTATTTACGAATATATAGGCATCATTGAGATCTCCTATAGAGGCATTAGACATTCTAATGTGCATCCATATGCCATCTCCACCAGGATTTACAACTATATTATTGTAAAATTTAGAACCTAAAATGGCGTCTATAATACTTATTCCGCGCTGTAGTTTTGGATTGTTGTCAGGACCATGGTACTCTGAACTTTGTGTAATAATATTGTTAAATACTTCAACCTTGGATCCGGCACCAATAGCTAATCCATAGTTTTGATTACCTTCTTTTCGCGTGCCGTAGTTTCTGATAACGTTATCGTATATTTTGACGTCATCGTTCGCCAGACTTACCTGAAAACCATCCCACCCGGCGTCTTCAACTATGTTATCATATATTCGCACATATCTTATCAAGTGAGCAAAGCGTTGTGTGCCTCCACAAACCCTGCTTGAGTTTTCGAACCCGAAGGTGCCTCCAATATACATCCCTTCACCTTCAGACTCGTGTATATAAATATTGTGGAGGATAATATTCTCCATG
>CALBPF010000293.1 GCA_937899105.1 uncultured Flammeovirgaceae bacterium
GGTGGTGTGAGAGGCGCACCGTGGGCTTATGGCTCACGGCCGTCTACTCGATTAGGGTGTCGTTATTTTGTTCTTTGTTTCTCTATTTCAAGTAACTCGATAGCTTTCACTAATTCACTTTGAAGTTCATCATAACCAATTACTCTCCCAATTCCTGATAGCTCAAGAAAATGAAACCTCAACTATTGATAAAGCGATTCTTTGATCTGGTTTTTGATTTGAACCACCTCATCAGTTTGGTTCATTCCTTCCAGTTGTTTGTACGTTTTTAATAATTCGGTATTCATAGTTGGTTTATAAAAAAGTTAAGCCAATTCGCCTGCCAAGCCCTTGTTCAAAAATTCGAATCAGTGTTGATAGTTGTATGTTCCCCTTAGCATTTTCAAGTTTAGAAATGTAACTCTTCTTGGTCCCAGCTTTCTCAGCTAATTGCTCTTGTGTCAAGTTTGCTTCTTTTCTGGCTTCCTTTAGCATTTCACTGATAATGAACATTTGAGCAGACTCTTCAAATTCGTTTCTCTTCTCTGTTCCAATACTCCCATATTTTTCATCAAGTAGTTCATCAAAACTAGTGATGCCTTTATATTTATTTGCCTCCATTACTTTTTGATTTAAAATACTCTTCTCTAAGTTTTTTAGCTTTTTCCAATTCATTTGCTGGTGTCTTCTGAGATTTCTTTTGAAATCCATTGAATAAGACCACTAATTTTCCTTCATCCAGACAACAAAAGATTCTGAATATATTGGATTCATATTCAACTCTTATTTCATATAGACCATTTGTGCCACTTAAGTGCTTGAAGAATTTTTCTGGGACTCTTTCGACTTGCCTTATCAGATTAAAAACATATTCAATCTTCTTTTGTACTTTGAGAGACTGTTTCGAATAAAATTCGGTGAAATGATCTCCATAAAATGTAATACGTCTTTTCACAACTTAAAGTTATCTTAAAAGAGAACATATTACAAGTGACTTTTACAAATGATGTTTATGTGTGGCTCTTGGAATGCACCCTAACAACCGAATGTAGTGCACTTGCCGTTTACAAATGACTATTGTCGTTTGTAATTGGAAAATTAATGATAAAATTTATTTGAATCACTGACTAGTTCTTACCCCTGGTCTGTGTCAACACAGACCAGGGGAGGGTAATCGCATCAGATACTGTACCTGGCATGACTGGAAGCAGCTGGAAAGGAAGCGTAAGAACCTGATCCGACTAGGAGTGAAACAGGGACAAGCTTATGCTTATAGTAGATCGAGAAGGGGCGGCTGGTCAGTAGCCCAAAGCCCAATCCTAAGGGCTACAATTACATTATCACTACTAAGGAAGAAAGGGTATGAAAGTATGATAGAATACTATTTGAAATTCAAACCTCAAATTCAATGAACCGCCCAGTACGAGACCCGTACGCTGGGTGGTGTGATAGGCGCACCCCGTCAATTAGCGTTGACGGGTCCGTCCACTCGATTGCGCATTAGGCTATTTAAATTTTTACTAGTCCATCATTAATCATTAAATAAATTGTTACAAAATGAAAGACTGCAATAAATAAATTACTTATTACAATTGGGTTTTTAAACGTCCTAACTGTAATTGGAGTCATTATTTTATATACGATTTGAAGAATTAAGAGACTAAAAATAAAATTGTTATTTTGACTAAAAAGTAAGGCTAATGAGGCAAAGGCAATCGTTAGATAAATTGCAAGTAATATACCGCGGGCAGGTGTCAATATTCCTGCTGTTCTTTGCACTCTTTTTGAATCTGTGATTAATCCTAAGCAAACGAATGTAAGAACAATAACATTTAGAATTAGTGAAGCTGTTACCATTAAATTTTAATTTTCCTTTGTGATATTTTATGCTTGTGTCGCTTATGCATAATGTTGAGATAAATATAGTGGCTTCATGACTGCAAAAAAAGCTAAGAGATGCATGTAGCAGGATGATATTTATCGAGTGTTATATTAGGTTTTTTCTATACGCGCTTGAAAGTCAATTTTATAGCCACTCCAGCAAGTCAATTATTTTCTAGCCACTTCTACAAGTCAAATGTATAGGAAAAACGTAGTGGAAGTACCTTTCTACCAAAGGTCCGTTTTATTTATGGTCCATCCGGCCAGATGAATTTCAGGTCAGCCAATGGTTTTTGAAAAGAAGCAAGAACTGTGAGCTGAACGACAGGCTAAAAAATAAGCCCTGAATCATCTCATTTCATGATCCCTATCAAATAAGGGTTCAAAAAGTTGGCATTATGCAGGCAGCGCCCTGATTTTAACAAGTCAGGCATGTTAAGCGCAGGAATAATCATGTATTTGGGGCCCCGGCTCAAGGCTGGGGGTGTGCTATTGTTGTTGTAAAGTGCTTTTGATGTCCGAATCTAATACCTCACATTTACCGTAAATGCTATCCCCAGGCTACTATGTTTTTTAAATCGGGATTGACTCGATTTTTTATAAAGTGTTCCATTGGTAAATAGACCGAGCGAGAAAAAAATAGCCTCTCCTTTCTTGTTTTCTCCCTCATTATCCACCCACTCGAGTGAAACAATTACATCATCATTCAGGACAATATCATAGGGAGTCAAATCGACCGTTATAGAACCGGTTTGTTTAGGCTCTATGGGCACGAGGATATTTTTGGTTAAGATATTCTCGAAAGGTCTGTTCTTCTTAACACTATAAAAATTGATCCTGAAAATGGATTTGGCGCTCAGTCTATTATATGAAACGTGGAATTGAAAGGCATCCACAAAAGACGGTGTCTTCCTTATATTGATCTTTATGCCCATTTCTGCTCCTAGTTGATCGTAATTGAAGCCGGTACTTATGAATTTCGATTCAGTTTTATTACCCAGGGTCTTTTTCTTGTATGCTTTAGCCGTAACCACTATTTCGTTAAGCGTGCTAATTTGTTCTTCCATTTGTATAGACAGAGGTTTCTTACCTCCTTTTATCTCCTCCATCAACATCTCAATCGGCCTGTAGCCCACCATGGAAATCCGAAGTGTGTCATTAAACTTTTCTTTTACGTCTAAGCGAAATTCTCCTTCCGTATCGGTCACTGTTCCCACTCCTCTATTCAAAATCCCTATGTTGACATAGGGCAAAGGTTTCATGGTCTGAGCGTCTACCACTTGACCGGATAGTTCTGATAGGTCCTCTTTCTCTTCTTTTTTTATTAAGTCGTACGGTTTGTCGGTGGTGTAATCCAATAACTTCAGGTCTTTCCAGTAAGAATTAAATGTACCTGCACCTGTAAGGCTTGCGTTGAAAAAGAGAACCGTAGCTTCTTCAAGGTTTTTGTAAATAGTAACAGACTGTTGCGAGGAATTGAGAATCGATGGTATGCATACAAAGTCGGCATGTCTGCTGTTCGTAAAACGCAAGTAGTATTTCTGAGCGTTTAATTTTTTGAAATAGTGATATTCATTGCTTGGTACGAAATCATCGATTTTGTCACCACTTTCAAAATAGAGGTATCTGATGTCTTGATTGCCGGTAGAGAGAAGGTTCGAGTCATGTATTTCCTGAATGAACTGATCATTCGTTTCCCCACTGACGCTATTGGCGTAGATATTGGTATCGGTCTCTCCAAAGTAATGGGTTTCCGTACCATCATACGAAGCCATGGCCTTAATACTGGGATTTCTGTTTGCCAAGACTGCAGCACTCATTCCACCCCAGCTACACCCCAAAAGGCCTATATTTTTGGTGTCAATTACAAATCTATCATTGATCTTCAAGTAGTTCAGTGCAAACTCCGCGTCATAAACTTGTTCAAGCATATCTTCCATTTCATTGGTCATATCTCCAGGGTAGCGACCCACGGACGAAATGGAGACAACAATAAAGCCTTCCTGGGCCAGCCTTTCCAGTACCTTATAGTTTTCAAACCCCATCCCATTGAAGCCGGCCATATACAGAATAATGGGGTGTTTGCCTTTGGAGGGTTTGAGGTTCTTGTGGCTATTGGTTTTTATGTTGAGTAATTTACCTCCATCCGTACCTACACCCAATTCCGCAATATAAAACTGAGCTAACTCTTTGGTGAGACCAGTGTAATCCGTATTATCCTGATATTGAATGGCCCGCTGCTCAAATAGTTTGAAAACATCACCGAAAACCAACGGGGAATTCCTTTTCTCTTGCGAGGGATACCAAATATCCAGTTCTACAGGTCGATAATGCAAACTGTCGGTAGAGTCTGCGTCAGGCTTGTAAATTCTTGAACTCTTCCTTAATGATATAGAGATGAATCCTGCGTTATAGCCTTGTCCAAGTGAAGCATTGGTCAGACACAGAATAAAAAGGATGATAAGTATCCGCATTAAATTAAGTAGAACGAAGAGCATGTGTTAAAGTTTAATTAGTTGCTGAACGGACTTTTATCATAACCTGTTCCCGGCCTTGAGCAGGGGTTCCGAAATAAATGAGCATTACCGCGCTTGACGTTGGACCCCGAAATATTTAGCTGCTATCCTCTTTAGTTCGAGACCCCTGCTCAAGGCCGGGGATATCTCTACAGCCCCACGACACGACTTAAATTGATTTTCGTAAATTAGACTATGCCGCTGTGGTTGTATATAGCGCTTTTAGTTCTGCTGGTTTATGTGGTCATCAGTGTGCTACTGTATTACCTGCAAGAGTACCTCCTCTTTAAACCTGAAAAGCTGCCCAGGGAATTTCAGTTCTACTATGAGAATCAGGTTGTTGAAGAATACGATATAGAAACCCGTGACGGGGCCGTGATTAATGGTCTGCATTTCAAAACCGAAAACCCACGCGGCGCGGTGCTGTACCTCAAAGGCAACTCCAAGAGCATGAAAGGCTGGGGAAAGTTTGCCGTGGACTTTACTCGTCACAACTATGACGTGATCATGGTTGATTACCGTGGGTTCGGGAAAAGTACGGGCAGGCGGTCACAAAAGGCTATCAAACATGACCTGCAGCACATTTACAACGAAATCCGGGAGCGGGTGGATGAAAAGTACATCATCCTTTACGGCCGTTCTATGGGTAGTGGATTTGCCACTAAACTGGCTTCCATGAACAACCCTAGAATGCTTATTTTGGATGCACCATATTACAGTTTAAAGAAAGTAGCCGGGCGGTTTTTACCCTTCATGCCCTTGTCAGTGATTTTGCGGTATCCTATGCCTACGTACAAATGGCTGAAATATGTGAACTGTCCCGTGCATATTATCCACGGTACCAACGATAAGCTGATCCCTTTTAGCAGTAGCGTGAAGCTGTCAAAAATAAATCCCGAGCGTACCAGGTTGCATTCGGTCATCGGCGGAGGCCATAAAAATCTAAATACGTTTGAGTCTTATCACACCATGCTTACCGAGATCATCAATTACAAAAAGCCCGAAATCGATCTGGAAACTACGAGCATTGGGGTGAAGCATTCGGCTAAGAAGAAGTGAGCGGACTGCAATGTTCATTTTCTTTTGCCTGGTAACTACTTTCTTTGTGGCAAAGATGTCTTCACTGCGTTACGACACGACTTAAGAAGGAAAGTTTGAACGAATTAAAACGAAGTCATTTCGTAGCGATAGCGAAGAAATCCTTGCCATCAAGCAAGTCAGAAACTATCTTCATCATTATGAGGTCATTCTTTGTTTATATTATCACGAACCCAAAGAAAACAGTATTGTACATAGGTATTACCAATGGTTTGGAATCTAGAATCATTTCGCTGGGCGGTACCATTGCTATCAGTTGATTTACTATGAAACTCATGATACAGCTGTTGGAGCTATAAAAAGGGAAAAAGAAATCAAAGATTGGAATAGAAAGAAGAATAGATTAATTAAGATAATCCCAGTTGGACTTTTTTAAATCACCAGGTAATTCTATGCGGCAAAGATATCTCCACTTCGTTGCCATGACTTAAAAATGAAAATCATCCCTTCGGGTA
>CALBPF010000294.1 GCA_937899105.1 uncultured Flammeovirgaceae bacterium
AATTTTACACACTAATCAAAATAGATAGAATACGTGCATCACAGGATGCATACGTATTTATTGGCTTATCTGTATGACGGTGTTTCTTCTGCGGGTTAATACTTAAAGAGTACTGAATTAGGAGGAATAAATAAGAGTCTCTTTAACATTAAAAAACCTTCTATATTCTGGTCATCAAATGAATTGGATTCAGCATCTGCATTGGATTGGAAAGTCAACTTTCGTTGGGTTAAGCTTCAGCGATGGAAGGGAGGAAAAAACCTATACAATTCCGTTCGTTGCATGCGGGACTATTGAAATGTTAAGTTCTCTGATTTGAAGAGAAATGTAAGTTACATTTTAAGGAAACAGACCTTTATATGTTAAGGGTAATTTGATGTGACATACGAATACGGCTGTTAACTACCGGCAATATTATTTTAAAAAGCACACCCTGTCGGCAGCGGCTCTTGATTTGCTACCCCGGATGCAAAGTCGTCCGTTACTTCCGAGGTATCAAAACCACCTTTAACAGTACCTTTCATCACTTGACCGCCGTATCCGGCATTGTTCATATGAGCTCTAACATAAACTAACCGGGTTTCTGTAATATCGATGCTGCTTCCCGATCTGGTAAAGGGCTGCTCATCCACATGGCTGTGAGCCAGTATTCTTCGGTGTAGAAGTTCGCCATCTTCTGAAAGCACCTCCCACCAGTCTGCATATTGATTACAACCAGTGTCCGGGCTTAATATGGTAACAGCAAATAGGTATGCTCCAGGACTGCCGTTCACCTCTACCTTGGTTACATCAGCGAACCGGTTTACCGGACGGGTCGAGTTATCATTAGAATCACAAGCTATTATCACAAGAAAGAACAGAAGAGTATTTAGCATTTTCATTATTTGATCATCTTATTAAAGATAGTTGATTTTAAGATCAGGCTAAAAAAAACGCAGCCTTAAGGCTGCGCTCTTCTCACTTTAAAACTAACCGAATTAAGCGGCGTATCATTTCGTCGGACCATTCGAAGTGGTCTGACGCTCTATTTCACAAACTGTGCCTCCTCGGTGCTACCACTCATGGCGGTTGTTGAAGACGTACCTTGTTGAACTGTATTCTGTACGGCATCAAAGTAGCCAGTGCCCACGAATGCCTGATGCTTCACGGCTTTGAAGCCATCCTCTTGCAATGCAAACTCTCTTTCCTGCAATTCACTATACCCTGCCATACCCCGCTCTTTATAAGCTTTAGACAGCTCAAACATAGAGGTGTTTAGTGCATGGAAACCCGCTAGCGTAATGAATTGGAACTTATAGCCCATGGCAGCTAACTCTTCCCTGAAACTTTCCATTTCTTTCACAGAAAGCTTAGCTGCCCAGTTAAAGGATGGCGAGCAGTTGTAAGCCAACATTTGTTCAGGATATTTTTCTTTGATGCCTTGAGCAAATTCCCTGGCAAGACCCAGGTCAGGATTTGAAGTTTCCATCCAAATCAGGTCAGCGTAAGGAGCATAACTTAAACCGCGGTCAATACCTTGCTCCAATCCATTCTTCACGTGGAAGAAGCCTTCAGCAGTTCGATCCCCTTCTATAAACTTCTGATCTCTTGGATCAATATCAGAAGTAATGAGGTTAGCTGCTTCCGCATCTGTTCTGGCAACCAAAAGTGTAGGAACTCCCAAAACGTCTGCAGCTAAACGTGCAGCGAGTAATTTATTGATTGCCTCCTGGGTAGGTACCAATACCTTACCTCCCAGATGGCCACATTTTTTTGCCGAAGACAGCTGATCTTCGAAATGTACTCCTGCTGCTCCGGCCTGGATCATGGCCTTCATGAGTTCAAAGGCATTTAAGTTTCCTCCAAAACCTGCCTCGGCATCAGCAACTATGGGCGCCATCCAGTCAATGTCCGTTTCACCCGTTACACTTTGGATCTCATCTCTTCGCATCAAGGCATTGTTAATGCGCTTCACTACATTAGGAACTGAATCTGCTGGGTACAAAGACTGATCGGGATACATCTGTCCGGCCAGATTCGCATCAGCGGCCACTTGCCAGCCACTCAGATAAATCGCTTCTAGTCCTGCAGTTACCTCCTGGATAGCCTGGTTACCTGTTAAGGCCCCAAGTCCGGCTACAAAGTCTTGAGAGTTAAGCTTCTTCCAAAGTTTTGCAGCGCCGAGTCTCGCCAGGGTATATTCTACCATGACCGAGCCACGCAGTTTTACTACCTCTTCGGGGCTGTAGGTGCGTTTTACATTTTTCCAGCGTGGATTTGTCATCCAATTGCTATACAATTTTTCGATTTGATCTGCTTTGTTCATGGTATTAATCAATTAAGTTATATGCTGGGAGTGTCAAAAATTCTTTATAGTCGTCAGAAAGGACCAGGTCGTCAAATAGCTGTATGGCTTTCTTGAATTCACCTGTCTTATAGTTTTCCTTTCCTATGTATTGTTTTATTTTTTCGATTTCCTCGTTCTTAAGTTCCTGGTAGAGTTCTTTATCAATGACCCTACCGTCATCCAGTTTTGTGCTATCCTGTAGCCATTGCCATACCTGGGTCCTGGAGATCTCTGCGGTGGCCGCATCTTCCATCAGGTGATAGCGCGCCGCCGCTCCATTACCGCGTAGCCAGCTTTCGATATAAAGTATTCCTACATTGATGTTGATGCGAAGACCTGTTTCGGTGACGGTACCTTCCGGAACTGCTATAAGCTCCTTGGCTGAGATTTGTATATCTCTTCGCTTGATATGAATTTGATTCTTGGTAGGCATATGCTGATTAAAAGCATCTTCAGCTACTTGCACCAAACCCGGATGCGCCACCCAGGTACCATCATGGCCTATACGAGCTTCACGTACTTTATCGGCTCTTACTTTTTCCAAGGCTAATTCGTTGGCTTCGGGATCTGACTTAATTGGTATTTGAGCCGCCATACCCCCCATAGCATGAATACCCCTTTTATGGCATGCTTTGATCACAGCAAGAGCATAAGTATTCATGAATGGGACGTCCATAGTCACTTGAGAACGATCCGGTAACACAAAGCCTTTTCTATTTCTAAACTTCTTAATGAAGGAGAAAATATAATCCCATCGGCCGCAATTTAGACCTGCGCTGTGCTCTTTGAGTTCAAATAAAATCTCGTGCAGTTCAAAGCTGGCTAGCATGGTTTCAATAAGTACAGTGGCCTTAATAGAACCCTGCGGTATGCCAATATACTCTTGTGAAAATTCGAAGACCTTGTTCCAGAGACGGGCTTCTTTATGACTTTCAATTTTAGGAAGGTAGAAGTAAGGGCCGCTCCCTTTTGATATTAGCTTTTTAGCATTATGGAAAAAATATAACCCAAAATCTACTAGCCCGCCACTGAGAGGTTCGCCGTCAATAGTAAGATGCTTTTCTTTCAGGTGCCAGCCACGGGGCCGGACGAATAAGGTAGCTATCTTTTCGTTGAGCGTATATTTTTTATTCTTTTCCTTGTTTTCAAACGAGATGGTTCCCACTATGGCATCTCTAAGGTTGATTTGCCCTTGCATAGTATTATCCCAGTTAGGAGTATTACTATCTTCAAAGTCGGCCATGAAAACCTTTGCCCCTGAGTTTAGTGCATTAATGATCATTTTACGCTCGACAGGGCCGGTTATTTCTACCCTTCTGTCCTGAATATCTTCGGGCACAGACGCCACTTTCCAATCACTTTCTCTTATTTTCTTCGTGTTCTCCAGAAATCCTGGAATCTGGCCATTGTCCAGTTCCTTCTGTCTTATCTCGCGCGCCTTTAGTAACCTTTTACGCTCCGCATTAAAATTATGATGCAGCGCCTCAATAAAATTAAGCGCTTCAGGTGTAAGGATCTCATTGTATGGTGGTTTTATATCCGCGTCGATCAAGATCGAGCTAGTCATCTCTCTGGTTTTCATAGTAGATTCGATCATGGTTTATAGTATTTAAAGTAAACTCTCTGACGAATATAGAAAAAATTCTTTAATAGCGAAAATTCGCTAAAAGAAATTTTATGCAAAATATAAGTATCTTTGAAAGATGGTGAATGGAAACTTTTCGCTCAAGCATATTTTGGGACTGAAAGTGCGTGATCTTCGTATGGAACAAGACTTGTCGTTTCAAGCTCTGTCCGAGCAGACGGGTTTGAGCATGTCTTACCTAAGTGAGATTGAAAAAGGGAAGAAGTACCCTAAAGGAGATAAAATTATTGCCCTTTCAGAAGCATTTGGCGTCAGCTACGATTATCTTGTTTCTCTTCAGGTTTCAAAAAAACTTCAGCCTGTGGTCAATTTACTCCAATCAGATTTTTTCAAAGAGTTTCCCTTGGAGGCCTTCGGCCTTGAACCGCAGAAGATTATAGAACTCATATCGGTAGCGCCGGAAAAGATTAATGCTTTCATTACTTCTATTATAACTATAGCAAGGAATTATAAAATGCGAGGAGAGCATTTCTATTTTGCGGCTTTGAGGGCTTATCAGGAAATGAATGATAATTATTTTCCTGACCTGGAAGCTGCCGCTAATTCTTTTCGTAAAAAACATGCTTCCTTGCTCACAGTGCCTATATCCGTAAATGCTCTAAAAGACGTTTTGAATAAAGATTTTGGAGTGAAGTTAGATCGTGGGACTTTGCCAAAAAATGATACACTCCGTGATTTAAGATCATTTTTTAATGCTGAAGGTCGTAACCTGATGATTAATAGAGGACTTACGCCCGCGCAGGAGAGCTTTCTATTAGGCAGAGAGGTAGCTTTTCAAGATCTGAACCTTTCGGAGCGGCCACTGGAAACTCCTCCTCAGCGTGAGTATAACTTTGAGACCATTCTCAATAATTACAAAGCCTCCTATTTTTCGGCAGCGTTGATTATGCCTGAAAAAGAGGTGATCAAAGACATTAAGAAAGTAGCGCGTTCTTTAAAATGGGATAAAGCCATGATCACAGAATTGGCAGGAAAGTATCGTGCTACACCCGAAATGCTCATGCAACGCCTTACTAATATTCTGCCCAGGCTTTTTGGGATCAAAAACCTGTTTTTCCTTCGTTTTGTCGGTACTGATGACTTTTCTAACTATCAGCTGACCAAGGAGTTGCACCTTTCCAGAAGTCATAATCCTCATTCGAATGAGCTGAACGAGCACTATTGTCGTAGATGGTTAGCAATCCGTATGATCAAGCAGCTAAGAAGTACATCAAAGATTAATAAAGTAAATAAGCTCTTAGCCGGGGCACAGATCTCCAAATATTATGGTACTGAGGACGATTATCTTTGTTTATCACTCGCCTTTCCGAATGTCTCTAATCCACGTGAGAGCATAAGTGTAACTATAGGTTTTTACATCGATAATGGCTTAAAGAAGCGCATCAAATTTATAGATGACCCCTCAATCAAAGCCAGGGTAGTCAATACAACTTGCGAAAGATGCGCCTGGACGGATTGTGAGGACCGAATTGCTCCACCCATTCAGGTTGAACGTGAGTCAATTCAGAATGAAATACTTACGGCGCTTAACCTGATGTCTTCCTTAAAGATGTAATTTAGCGGTTTCTTATATTTCATTGAAATAATGAATTATAATTTCTAACTTTTCAATAAGCCTATTTTTTTGATTTTTATGGTTGGATTTAAAACACCACTTTTTTTTGGCTTCCTACTAGTTTGTATAGTAATTGACCTATCGGTCATTGCCCAAAGTCCCGACTTGAGATTTGATCACTTAAACAGCATTCCTGAACTCGTTAACCGCTCCGTCACCTCTGTAGTTCAGGATAACAAAGGTTATATATGGCTTGGAACCCCGGATGGCTTATTGCGTTATGATGGATTCAGCGCCAGGATCTATAAAAATGACCCTAAAAAGGAAAACTCTCTTTCTGATAATAATATACAGGCATTGGCTGTTGATGCCTTAGGTAACTTATGGATAGGTACCCAAAGCGGAGGTTTGAATCAATTTATTCTTGATCAAGAAAGATTTGTACATCATAATCACGACCCCGAAGATAATACATCAATCAGCGGGAATGGTATATGGTCATTGTTGGTAGATTCCAAAGGACAACTGTGGGCGGGTTCGTGGTCAAATGGCTTAAATAAGTTGGATCCCGGTGTAGGTAACTTTGAACGATTTTCAGAAGGTAGTAACGACCCTGTCTTAGCTATTTTTGAAGATAATAATGGCTACGTCTGGTACTCGTCTGGCGGTCTCAACAGACTGGATGTAATGTCCGGTGCAATTCAAAACTATACCAATGTTGCTGGTGATTCTAGCTCCTTAAGCTCAAATAATATCCGCGATATTGCTCAAGATCCTAATGGTGATATTTGGATAGCTACGGATAACGCCGGTCTAAATAAGCTAAATAACGATGGTTATACTTTTACCTGGTTTAGTCAATCTGAGCAAGGCTTGAGTAGTGACGCTATTTACGACATCCATATGGCCAATAACGGTTTTATCTGGTTAGCCACTAACGGTGGTCTTGACTTATTTGATATTAAAAAATATAGGTTTTATAACTTTAAAAATGATGTGACAGATCCATTCAGCCTGAGTAACAATAGTCTCCGCATTATTTTTGTGGATAATACAGGTTCAACCTGGATTGGTAATGAGGGAGGTAGAATCAACAAGACTCTGGATAAGAAGGCGTTTTTCACCTACAATTCTATAAGTGGCCTTTCCAACAATTTGATCCGGTCGCTCTATGAAGACCACTCAGGTGAGATCTGGATTGGAACCCAAGGCGGAGGTCTTAATATTCTTTCAACTGATGGGACCATCCGTCAGATATCACAAGACAGTTCCTCAGCAATTTATGTGGCAAGTCCTCAGACGTCGGCCATTAAGAAATATCAGGATGAGTATTGGGTAGGTACCTGGGGCGATGGCGTTTACGTATTGAACTTTGAGAATAACCAGACCAGACATTTCAGCCACGATCCTGCTGTAAATTCTGTCTCAGACGATCGTATACAGGTTTTTCATACTGATAAGCAGGGAGTATTCTGGGTAGGAACGGAAAACGGGTTAAATATTTTTGATTCTAATACTGGACAATGGCAGGTTTTTGAAGGGTTAAATGGCAGTACCATACAGGGCCAAGCTTTTTTAGAAGCTGAAGATGGTTCATTATGGATTGGAACATGGAATGGGCTCAATAAGGTAAGTCCCGATAGAAGAAGTATTAAAAGCTGGCGTGAAAGTGAAAAAGGACTTGTAAATGAGCATGTAATAAGCCTGTATCTTGAAAGTAAAACTCTTTGGATAGGGACTTTTGGAGGAGGATTATTTCGGTTTGATACTAAAACAGAAACATTTAAGAATTATACAGAAAACGATGGTTTACCCAATGGAGTGATTTATGGCATTAGAGCCGATAACGAAGGCCACCTTTGGATGAGTACTAATAATGGGTTATCGAGATTCAATATTAAATCTGAGAGTTTTAGGAACTACGATAAAAGCGAAGGCTTACAAGGTAATGAGTTTTATTGGGGCGCTGTTGGATCAACTTCTGACGGACGACTTATGTTCGGTGGTTCCAATGGTTTAAATCTTTTTTCACCTGAAGAAATAAAGGATAATACGCTTGTGCCTCCGATTGTGATCAGCGATTTCCAGATTTATAATAAACCTGTTTCTATTGGGGCCGACTCAGTTTTAGAGAAGAGCATTTCTTACACGGATGCGGTTCAGCTTTCTTACAAAGATGCTGTGTTGACGTTTAGTTTTGCCGCACTGAATTTCAATTATCCGGAAAAGAACCAATATGCGTACATGCTGGAGGGCTTTGAAACGGATTGGAATTACGTAGGTAATCGTCATGCTGCTACTTACACTAATCTGGATCCCGGGGAATATGTGTTTAGAGTAAAGGGTTCAAATAATGATAACATTTGGAATGAAGAGGGCGCCAGTCTCATTATTACTATTTCTCCACCATTTTGGAGAACCTGGTGGTTTTATACGTTGGTCATTTTAGCCATGGGAGGAGGCGCTTATTGGTTCATAAGATCTCGTGAGAAAACATTAAAAAGAGATAAGAAGGCTTTAGAAGATGCGATAGCCAAAGCGCAGAAAGAAGTTGAAGACCAAAAAAGGCAAATGGCTGAACAACGTGAAAAGGAGAAGGACCGCATCTGGACTGACCAGGGTATTGTGCAACTTGGCGATGTGCTAAGCGGCTCTAAGGATGATATTGAGGAGCTCTGCAGAAATGTATTGAAGACTTTGGTTAAATATCTTGAAGTAAGATTGGCGGCGATTTACTTAATTAATGAGAACCAAGAAGGTAAGAAAGTTTTGATCCAACGCGCAGATTATGGCTACGACCAAAAAAACAAAGAATTTGGCATAGGAGATGGCATGGTAGGCGAGTGTTTTAAAAATAGGGAAGCGTCCTATTTTGACAGCTTGCCCGTTGGCTACCTAAAAGTAACCAGTGGTCTTGGTGAGTCTTCTGCTTCACATCTTTTGCTTGTACCACTGATTTACGAAGATATAATAATTGGCGTCATGGAGATTGGTTGCTTTAAGCCTATTCCGGAATTTAAACGTGATCTGGTTATTACCTTTTCGCAACGGCTGACCGCAGCAATAAATACTACCATTTTAGGTGAGCAAACGAAAAAGTTGCTAGACGATTCAAAGATTAAAGCTGAAGAACTTACCGTTCGTGAAGAAGAGCTACAACAAAATCTTGAGGAGATGCAGGCCATCAATGAGGATCGTGACCGCAGAGCTAAGGAGATGGAGGAAAAGGTAAGTAAGCTAAAAAAAGAGATTTCAGGTTTGAAGAAGAAGACGAAGGTCTAATCAATCAAATAACTCTTTAATTCATTAAACTCATTCTTAACCAAATGACTTTTCTTTTCTTTTTTAAGATAAGATGAAAGGCGCGCGGGAATTTCTATTTCTCCTATAACCTCGGTAACGGTGTCAATAAACTTAGCCGGGTGAGCAGTCTCCAGGAATACGCCTGTACCACCAGATTTTTGCAGTTGCTTTCTCAATCCCAGATAGCCTATTGCACCATGTGGATCTAGGACATATCTGTACTTTTCATGGACCTCTTTCATTACCTTTTTAGTATTATCATCATTGAAGCTATAGCCAGAGATGTCATTGGTTATTTGATCCCAGGATTGACCGTAAATTTCAGTCATCCGCCCGAAATTGCTAGGGTCGCCAACGTCCATAGCGTTTGAAATAGTTTTTTTTGATGGTTTGGGGTCAAAGAGGCCATCTTTCAAATAGGTGGGTACGATATCGTTGATATTAGATGCAGCTACGAATCCGGAGATGGGTAAACCCATGGCCTTTGCTAGCAATCCTGCAGTTAGATTTCCATAGTTTCCACTGGGTACCGAAAAGGTCACTTTTTCATGGTCATGAAGCTGTGCCATAGCCCAGAAATAATAAAATGATTGGGGAATGAGTCTTGCTATATTGATTGAATTGGCGCTGGTCAGTTTCATTTTCCGGTTCAGCTCTTTATCCAGAAAAGCTGCTTTAACCATTCGTTGGCAATCATCGAAAGTACCTTCTACCTCTAAGGCGGTAATATTCTTGCCAAGCGTAGTTAGCTGCTGTTCCTGTAAATGGCTTACTTTTCCTTTAGGATATAAGATCACAACATCTACGTTCTGTACATCTAAAAAACCATTGGCTACTGCACTTCCGGTATCACCCGAGGTGGCCACAAGAACAGTAACCTTTTCGTTTGAAAAAAGGCTGAGACATCGTGCTAGAAACCGGGCGCCTACATCTTTAAAGGCACAGGTCGGACCGTGGAATAGTTCTAAGCTAAAAAGGTTATCGTGCACCTCAACCACCGGCAATGGGAAGTTGAGTGTTTCCTCAATTATACTATACAGTTTTTCTTCAGATACATCCGAGCCTACAAAAGGCTTAGCAACTGTGAAGCCAATATTACTTAATGTTTCATTATGAAGATTATCGAGAAAACTAACGTCTAGTTTAGGAATGTGGGCAGGCATAAATAAACCATTATCATCCGGTAAACCTTTGATCACCGCTCCTTGAAATGAAGTGTGTGACACCTCTTGTTTAGTACTGTAGTACTTCATGCTGAAATAATTTTGGCGCCTTCTTCATTTATGTTAGAAATATACAGCTCGTGATCAATCCCTAACGTAGTGTATTCATCTTTAAAAGACTTAGCTACTTTTTCAGCTATTTCAGGATCATTGCACAACGCAAAAACAGAAGGTCCTGAACCCGAAATACTACAGCCTAATGCCCCGTTCTCTAAAGCTGCAGTTTTTAATTCACCAAATCCCGGTATTAACATAGAGCGTACAGGTTCCACGATAACATCTTCCAACGATTTACCTATCAATTCGTAATCTGCTGAAGCGAGTCCGGACACGAGGCCTGCTACATTTCCCCATTGCTTTATGGCTACCTCTAGGGGGATGTCTTTACGTAGAATTCGTTTTGAATCGGAGGTCTTCACCTCTATTTGAGGATGAATAACTACAATAACTAAGTCTTTTGGGAAACTAAGATTAACCACTTCTAATGGGTAGTAATTTCTTACCAATGTAAAACCACCTAATAGCGAAGGCGCTACATTATCGGCATGTGCTTTTCCGGATGCAACAGCTTCGCCCATCATAGCGAATTTGATAAGGTCATATTTTCTAAGTGGGCTCCCTAGTAGTTGATTAGCGCCGAACACCGCTCCGGCAGCGCTGGATGCACTTGAGCCAAGACCGCTACCCGGTGCAACATTCTTATGAATAGTGATGTGTATTCCTTGGTTGGAGCCGACTTGATCGAGTAATCCTTGAACAGACACTCCTGCAACATTTAGTTTAGGATCCGTAGGTAGGTCAGACCCGGGCATATCAATGGCGATACCTGTCCCATCACGAAGAGTGAGTTCTAATTGGTCGCCGATGTTATCCATCGCCAAACCAAGTATGTCAAAGCCGGGGCCTACATTGGCCACTGTAGCAGGGGCGAAAACTTTTATGGAGCTACTCATGAGCAATGCGCATAATATCCCCAAAAATACCCATAGCCGTAACCTCTGCCCCAGCTCCTGCACCTTTTATTACAAGAGGCTGTTCGGTATACCGCTTGGTGTAAAACAAAACAATGTTGTCTTTGCCTTCGAGATTATAAAATGGATGATCCGGAGTGATCATCTCAACACCGGCTTCGGCCTTGCCTTTATCAAAACTGGCAACGTACTTCATTTTAGCGCCCTGGTCCTCCGCCTCCATAAATAAATCCTGAAAATCCTTTTCATGTGTTTCCAGTTTTTTGAAAAAGTTGGATACACTTTTCGTGTTCATACAAGCATTAGGCATAAATGGCCTTGCTTTGATTTGTTTTAATTCCATTTCAAAGCCGCTCTCCCGAATGAGAATAAGTATTTTTCTCATCACATCAACACCACTTAAGTCAATCCTCGGATCCGGCTCGGTGTAACCTTCTTCCTGGGCCTGCTTCACAATGTCTATAAATCTGGTCTTCTCACTGAAGTTGTTAAATATGAAGTTTAAACTTCCCGACAGAACAGCCTGAATTTTAACCACCTCATCGCCGCTCTTGATAAGATCGCTGAGTGTATTGATCACCGGAAGTCCGGCGCCAACGTTGGTTTCAAACAAGAACTGAGTTCGATAACGAAGTGCAGAGTGTTTTAATAACTGATAAGATGAATAACTTTGGGTACAGGCAATCTTATTTGGGGTAACCACTGAAATACTCTTTTCCAGCGTTCTTTGATAGCTAGAAGCCACTGACTCTTCGGCAGTATTATCAATAAAGATACTATTGCGCATGTTCAAAGCATACATTTCATTAATAAAAGCTTCCAGCTTCATTTTCTTTCCTTCCTTCAATAGCTCGTCCTTCCATTGATTGAGCTCAATACCCTCGGACTTAAATAGCATTTTCTTACTGTTCGCAAGGCCGGCTATTCGAATATTAATATGGAGATGCTCCGCCAGATAGTCTTTTTGCCGCTTCAGCTGTTCTATAAGTGTTCCTCCTACATTACCTACCCCTATCATGAAAAGATTGAGTTGCTTTCTTTCAGATAAAAAGAAGCTCTCATGAAGACTATTCAAGGCTTTTTTGACTTCATTGCCATTGATAACCACAGAAATATTCTTCTCAGATGATCCCTGAGCGATGGCCTTTATATTTACGCCGTTTTGCCCTAGCACGCTAAACATTTTACCACTAACCCCGACCTGCTGCTGCATGTTAGAGCCCACGAGCGCTACAATAGCTAAATCTGTTTCAATATCAAGTTTATCTACTTTATGAGTGGCCAATTCGTATTCGAATTCGGTTTCAATAGCCTTTTTAGAAACAGCGCTATCAGCCTGATCAATTCCCACACAAATGGAATGTTCCGATGATGCCTGTGTGATCAATATAACATTGATTTGAGCCTGTGATAATGCCTTAAAAAGACGATAGGAAAAGTTAGGAATGCCCACCATTCCACTTCCCGTCAGGCTGAAAAGCGCTATGCTTCTTATGGAAGATAATCCTTTAATGATTTTCCCATTGCTCTTTCTAGATTGCTTTGAGATTACGGTACCCGGATGGTCCTTATCAAAAGTATTTTTGATGCAGATAGGTATTTTGGCATCTAGTACCGGCTGAATGGAGGGTGGATACAGAACTTTGGCGCCAAAGTGTGAAAGCTCCATGGCTTCTTCGTATGAGATCTTCTCAATGGCGTAAGCCGATCTTACCATTCGGGGATCGGCCGTCATCATTCCACTAACATCTGTCCATATTTCTAACTGTTTGGTTTTTAAAGCCGCGGCAATGATAGCGGCCGAATAGTCCGATCCACCTCGACCTAGTGTAGTAGTTTCACCTCTTGCATTAGTCGCAATAAAGCCTGGACAGATCCATATGCCGTTGGTGTTTTTGAAATAGGAGCTTATCGCCCTGTTAGTGGTGTTGAAATTTACATTAGCTCTACCATAGTTACTATCGGTCTGTATGAGTTCCTTTGGAGCGGCAAGTTGTGACGTCAAACCCTGATCAAGTAGGAAATCGTTAATGATCATTGAAGAGGCTATTTCACCAAAGCTTACTATGCGGTCAAGTGTTTTTAAACTCAGCTCATGAATTAGAAAAACGCCCCTGTAAATATCTTCAAGCTCATTAAGTAATATTTTAACTTTACTCAGTGTCTTACCCTGGGCTTTAACTGAAATGAGATCTTTAATCATTTGAAGATGACGTTCCTCTATTTTATTGAAGATCTTTATGTAGGTGTCATCACCTTTGGCGGCGAATTCGCTGCATTCAATTAAAAGATTTGTAATGCCTCCGAGAGCAGAAACAACCACTATAACAGGCTTATCTTTCTCGGAAATTATATCCTTAACCAGACTTATATTTTTTGCGGTGGCAACAGAAGTACCTCCGAATTTGATTACCAACATGGGATTAGAAAAATGATTGTGAATTTGAAGTTATTGGCTGATGCCTATTGGCGATATAGTAGTGTTAACCCCAGAATGGGGTAATAGTGGTAGATGTAGCGCTGCTAATAAAGATCCTGCCGGGCTGAGTTAGTTTTATATTATGTTTTGTATTTAGGTTCAAGTACAGAACTATCTATTAGTTTGAAGCAGTGAATGTAACAGATAATTCTAAGTTGTCAAAGATGAAATGCTTTATTGTTTATGTAGAGATAAATTAATCTTTGCAATATTTTGATATATATCTCTTAGACTTTTTACTACCAAGTTCCAGCGCACGTTGAAAATCTGAGCAAATTTCACTTTTAAGATACTGTCTTTCTAATCTACTTTTTGCAACGCCTCGATTATGATAAGCGCCTGTGAAATTTGAATCAAACTGAATCGACTTAGAAAAATTTTCAATTGCTTTGCTGTAACGTGAGGTGGATAAGTATGAATTACCAAGATTGAAATATAATACAGTCATATAAGATTCATCGAATTCATTATATTTTATTGCCAAGGTGTAATTACTAATGGCCTTTTCATATTTTTTCATTTTGTAAAGCAGGTTTCCTGAATGTTCTAAATAGCTTGTAGATTTTGGATTCAATGAAATAGCTTTCTCAACTGCAAACAAAGCTGAATCATATTGAGCTAACAAATCCAGCGCTTGTGATTTTCCAAAGAAGAAATCACCATCCTTATCATTAAGTTGGATGGCCTTATTGAAGTAATGAACTGCTCCTTGTAAATTAGATCTGTTAACAAGGAGCTCTCGACCTTGGTTATAAAACCTAGTACTCTCACTGAATCCCTTATCAAGATAAAATTTCTGCTGTGCTAACAGATCGATATGAATAAAGAGTAAGACTATAAATAGAGGCTTCTTCATAGTGTAAATACAAAAAGCCAGGTTTAACATAGTTAAACCTGGCTTGAAATCAGCTTACTTTAGATTAACTACCACAAGCCTCGCACTCATCCGGGTTATCCAGTGAGCAAGCCATATCGGCTTGTTTTTGAGTTAAGGCAGCTGTTTCTCTTTCGGCTACTGTCTTTTGCACTTTCGGCGCTTCTTCTTTCGTTTTTTCAACGGTAAACTGAATAGCGCTCGTAGCAGCTTTAGATCTTAGGTAGTACATACCTGTTTTCAAGCCTTTCTTCCAGGCGTAGAAGTGCATAGAAGTAAGCTTACCAAAGTTTGGATTCTGGATATGAATATTCAAACTCTGGCTTTGGCAGATATAAGCCCCCCGGTCAGCTGACATGTCTATAATTGTCTTTTGAGAGATCTCCCAAACCGTTTTATAGATATCCTTGATATTCTGAGGTACTTCTGGCATATCCTGTACGGAACCGTTTGCCTCAATCAATCTGTTTTTCATAGCATCATCCCAAAGGCCGAGCTTGATCAGGTCCTTCATCAGATGTTTGTTCACTACTATGAATTCGCCGGAAAGCGTTCTTCTGGTATAGATATTAGAAGTGTATGGCTCAAAGCACTCATTATTACCTAAGATCTGTGAAGTTGAAGCTGTAGGCATAGGAGCCAATAAAAGAGAATTACGAACACCATTTTTCTTCACTTGTTTTTTCAAGGTATCCCAGTCCCATCGTCCTGAAGAGGGTGTTATACCCCACATATCAAACTGGAAGATTCCTTTCGATACCGGAGATCCTTTGAACGTTTCGTAAGCGCCGTCCTTTTCTGCAAGTTCCATGGAAGCTTCCATGGCTCCGAAATAAATAGTCTCGTGAATATCTTTATTCAAACCCCTGGCTTCATCAGACTCAAATGGCATTTTAAGCTGAATGAATGCATCGGCAAGACCCTGAACACCTATTCCTATTGGTCTATGCTTCAAATTAGAGTTACGAGCTTCTTCAACCGGATAGTAGTTAATGTCAATTACCTTATTCAGATTACGAGTGATTACTTTGGTAATTTCGTACAAACGTTGGTGATCAAACTTACCATCGACAGTAACAAACTTAGGAAGTGCAATGGAAGCAAGATTACAAACCGCTACTTCATCCGGAGAAGTATACTCCATGATCTCAGTACATAAGTTACTCGACTTAATCGTGCCTAAATTCTTTTGGTTTGACTTTTTGTTAGCGGCATCCTTGTACAACATGTAAGGTGTACCTGTTTCTATTTGGGCTTCTAGTATTTCAAACCACAGATCTTGCGCCTTTACCTGCTTTCTATACTTTTCTTCCTTTTCGTACTTTATATAAAGTTTTTCAAAGTCATCTCCGTACGCTTCAGCTAAGCCAGGAGCTTCATTAGGGCAGAAAAGGGACCAATCACTATTTTCTTCTACCCTTTTCATGAAAAGATCGGAAATCCATAAGGCATAAAAGAGATCCCTTGCGCGTAACTCCTCTTTACCATGATTCTTCTTCAAATCAAGGAATTCGAATATATCGGCATGCCAAGGCTCAAGATAAATGGCAAAACTTCCTTTTCTCTTACCTCCACCCTGATCAACATAACGAGCCGTCATATCGAAATTTCGGAGCATAGGAACAATACCATTAGAAACACCACCTGTTCCTTTAATATATGACCCGGTCGCCCGTACATTATGAATACTTAGACCAATACCGCCGGCAGATTGTGAAATCTTTGCGGTTTGCTTTAGTGTATCGTAAATTCCATCAATACTATCGTCCTTCATAGTAAGTAGAAAACAGGAAGAAAGTTGAGGTTTTGGTGTGGCAGCATTAAATAATGTAGGAGTAGCATGAGTGAACCACTTTTCTGAAAGAAGGTTGTATGTTTCTATTACCGCATCAATATCATCCATGTGAATACCCACTGCCACTCTCATAAGCATATGTTGTGGCCTTTCTACGATCTTTCCATCCACCTTCATTAGGTAAGAACGCTCTAAAGTCTTGAAACCAAAGTAATCGTAGCTGAAGTCACGATCATAAATGATCGAGGAATCCAGAAGTGCAGCATTCTTTTTAATTACTCCGTATGCCTCTGTTGATATTAAAGGTGCATTTTCACCTGTTTTAAGGTCAACATAGGTGTAAAGTCTTTTCATTGTATTGGAAAACGACTTGCTAGTAACCTTGTGAAGGTTAGAAAGGGCAATTCTAGCTGCTAGTTTAGCGAAATCCGGATGCTTAACTGTCATGGAAGCAGCGGTTTCCGCAGCCAAGTTATCTAACTCCACTGTAGTGACACCATCATAAATGCCGTTAATTACTTTTTTGGCGATGTCAAGCGGCTCAATGTAATTGAGGTCTAAGCCATAACATAATTTTTCGACTCTTGCGGTCACTTTGTCGAACTTCACAGATTCTCGTCTGCCGTCTCTTTTAATTACTAACATGATTCATTTGGTGGTTTGGAATTACAAAAAGTTTAAAAAATTAAAAATCTTCGTCAAGGGAGAATCGAGGTGCATCTTCGGCTCCTTTCATGACACCAGCTTTTTGGTAGTCACCGACTCTTTTTTCGAAGAAATTGGTTTTGCCCTGTAGCGAGATCATTTCCATGAAATCAAACGGGTTGGATGCCCCATAAACTTTTTGGCCAACTAACTCAAATAATAATCTGTCAGCAACAAATTCTATGTACTGACACATTAAGTCGGCATTCATGCCTATCAAATTGACCGGTAGGGCGGAGGTTACAAATTCTTTTTCTATTTCAACAGCGTCCTTAATGATTCCTATTACTGTTTCTTCCGGAAGCTTATTTTGTACGTGATTATTATAGAGAAGACAGGCGAAGTCGCAGTGAAGTCCTTCATCTCTGGAAATCAACTCATTGGAGAAGGTCAGCCCTGGCATTAAGCCACGCTTTTTCATCCAGAAAATGGAGCAGAAGCTACCAGAAAAGAAAATACCTTCAACGGCTGCAAAGGCAATCAAACGCTCTTGAAAGTTGCCTTCATCTATCCAACGGAGCGCCCAATCTGCCTTCTTTTTAACGCAATCCATGGTCTCGACGGCATTGAAAAGTTTGTCCTTTTCCGCAGGATCTTTTACATAGGTATCTATAAGTAAAGAATAAGTTTCTGAGTGAATATTCTCAATAGCAATCTGAAAACCATAGAAAAACTTTGCTTCTGTATATTGGACTTCTGCTACGAAGTGCTCAGCCAGATTTTCATTAACTATACCATCGCTAGCCGCAAAAAATGCCAATACATGAGAGATGAAATGACGTTCACCATCATTCAAATTTCCCCAATCCCTTAGATCTTGGCTTAAATCTATTTCCTCAGCTGTCCAGAAACTGGCCTCTGCCTTTTTATAATACTCCCATATATCATCATGTTGAATGGGGAATAATACAAAACGATTTGCATTCTCTTGAAGAATCTTTTCTTGGGCAGTGGCAATTTCACTCATCTCTCTCAGTTTAATTTAACGTTCTAACTCGATTTGACTGACTTCTAATGATTTTCTTACAAAGTTACGAGGAAGCAACTAAGACAGTCAAGGAAACCATTGAGGCCAATAGGTCATACAAATATTGACAATGGACACTTAAAAACAAAGCAGCTGATTTTTACTCGGGGGATTATTTTATTTTGTATTAACAATCTGTTTAACAGATACTTATGCTGATTAATTAAATTAGAACTTGCCCCTTTTATGGTTCTGATGAGGGTCGAAAAAAAGTCAAAAAGTTTTCCACAAAACCAAGCAATATTCACATTGCTTTGTGAATAAAATAGGTGGGATACCTTACATTAAGTTAAGTCCTCTTTAGAAGTTTATTTTTAAGCGTGTCAGGTATGTAATCGATTTGTGGATTACCATTCGAGAGGAACCAATCAGAAGGGCCGTAATATGTAGTGTTAGAAAGAGGGTCTATAAATTTTGAGTACCTCTTCTGCCTAACCCAATTAGACAGAGCGGCTGATATTGAACTTCGGGATTTTGATTTGTCCAGATCAGGTTCGGATTCAAGTATGAATTCCACAATATCGCCAGCTGTAAATATGTGGTTAACCTGTTGCTGAAAAAAGCTAATTTTCCTGGTCCAGGACCATTCTGGGCTATATCCGTCAAAGTTCAAAACCTGGGTGTGAAGTTCATCGGTTTCATTAAAAATGGGGATACTGGTCAGGTTTCTAATATGATTATCGATTTCGGCGATTTCATCTTTAAATGCATTAATCTTCTGTTCTAGCGCTTGCTTGCGCTCTGCAAGCGCCTTTAAGTATAGATCGGCATATTTTTCGGGAACGTTTATCTTCATAGTAGTCTTTAAACCATGTATACTCAGGGGTTTTATCTCTTTAAATATGTTGCAAGCAAATAAAGCAAAATAATCAAGCGAATCAAGCGAAATATTAAAATTGCTTGCCTTCCTGTAAGCGCTTGGATTGTCATGAATTAATTTTAAATTCAGATTTGCTTAAAAAATGAAAAGAGCTACCTTTGCAAACCATTTAAGAAACGTTTAAAATGTACGCAATTGTTAACATAGCCGGTAAGCAGTTCAAAGTAACGCAAGACCAATTCGTTTATGCTCCCAAATTGGAGGGCGAAGAAGGCGCTTCCGTAGAGTTCAACGAAGTACTTCTTTTAGATAACGAAGGAAAAGTTGACGTTGGCGCTCCGTTGGTAAAAGGAGCTAAAGTTTCAGGAAAAATTCTAGGACACGTAAAAGGAGATAAAGTTGTAGTCTTCAAGAAAAAAAGAAGAAAAGGGTATAAGGTGAAGAATGGCCATCGCCAGGATTTCACTAAGGTATTAATAGAAGGTATTTCTAAATAAAATAGAACATGGCACATAAAAAAGGAGCAGGTAGTTCTAAAAACGGAAGAGAGTCAGAAAGTAAACGACTTGGTGTAAAAATATTTGGGGGTCAGGATGCTGTTGCCGGTAATATCATCGTTCGTCAACGTGGTACCAAACATCATCCCGGTCTTAATGTAGGTATAGGTAAAGATCATACGCTATTTGCCTTAAAGAATGGTGTAGTATCTTTCAAAAAAGGTAAGAACAACCGGTCTTACGTTTCTGTAGAAGAGATAGCAGAAGCTTAAAAAAGCACATTTATGAAATTTTAAAGCACGACGCATAAGGTCGTGCTTTTTTAGTTCACACCCAACCCGCTTCTTCCTGTAACGCTCATCCAGCCATCTTTAATTTCAAAGCCAGCATTTACCACATCTACTACTAAATCAAGACTACCGTCCAGGTCCAAATATTTTGTGTTTGAAAAGCTCAGGGCGGAATGAAGCGCAGCAGTAATACTAATAGAACTTTCATCGTTGCAGCCCCACATAAGATCAATGCTTGCAGCTTGTGCAATTGAGGCAATTCTTCTGGCCGGAAATATTCCTCCAGACTTCATCAGCTTAATATTATAAATATCGCTGGCCCTGGATCCGGACGCTAATGTAAATGCATCCGATGGATCTATGAGACTTTCGTCTGCTGCAATTATTTTTTTTACTTCGTCAGGAAGTTTTTTTAATTCGTTGATAGCGTTTGCCGGAACAGGTTGTTCGATGAGTTCAACTTCGTCTTCTTTTGTATCATAAAAGAATTTTAACAACATTTCGGTGTTATAACCTTGGTTAGCATCTACTCTGATTATGAACTGCTTACCAAATTTTTCTCGAAGTTTCTTCACCCTGGCAATATCCTCTTCGAGGGTTTTTCCGGTCTTTACCTTTACTATCCTGAATCCCATTCCATAGTACTCCTGGGCTTCCTCTAAAGTATCTTCAACATTCTTAATTCCGATCGTTACAGATGTAGGTAAAGAGTTAATTCGCTGCCCAAGAAATTGAGCCAAGGGTATATCTAAGTATTTTGTAAATGCATCGTGAATTGCAATATCTAATGCAGCCCTGGCAGCGGGATTTTTAGGTAAAGTCTCCTGAATGTCATTTAAGATAGAATAAAAATGCCTGATATCTCTGCCTTTTATAAAATCCAAATCTCCCCCATTAAGAACATCCATGGTTGAAGTAAGACTCTCACCTACTACATACTCACTTGGGTTGCCTGATCCGTAACCTATTATTCCATTTTCCAACTCTATTTCAACCAGAGCGTTGTACACTTTATCCACAGTTTTAAAGGCAATGGTATATGGCCTTTTATTACCCAAGTCTTTTTGGTATACTTTTATTTTTTTGATTTTCATGGATTAGGGTTGATCGATTTTTCCGAATAAGAATTAAACATGTTAATGAGAGATTGAACAATTACCTCTACACCATCGTAAAGGGGAGCTATTACTGGCAATCCAATTTCCTCTTCTATTCTGAGCTTAGTACTTTGAGCCTCGGCCGTATCAAGATTTTGTGTGTTTAGTGTTACAGCTACCGTTCTGGTCCCTAGCATTTTGATCAATTCGATCTCTTCTTCTAAAGGGGGTATTTTCTTACCATAACTCTCTAATCCATTGTAAAACGTTCGAGTTGGGTCATGCTGCAAGATTACACCATCTAACTCTGCCGAAATAATGTATTCTGATCCGCAAGGGCCACTCGGATTGCGAAGAGAAGATTGCCCCTCAAGAATGATAATATCTGGATTCTCATTTTTCCAACAATCTAAAATGGCATGTTCAAGCTCGCCAGAAATGAAATCGTTTGGTGTTGAATCGAAAATAAAGCCATACTTTGTGCCTTGTAGCCAGCCGGTCTGACCTGTATAGATCATATGCGCATTATACCCGTTAGCTCGTAATTCGTTAACTATGAATTTGCCGGTGGTACGTTTTCCTAGCGCACAGTCTGTACCTAAAACTGCTATCTTAGGACATTTAACGGTATTTATTTTACCGCTCCAAAAATGTAGTTCACTAAAGGTTTTAGGTTTCCTTATGTCATAAATAGTAGCGCTGGAATTGTAAATTGCTTTTGCAAACTCATCTATCTCTGTTAGTGTCTCGTGCAAACCGTTGACTATACTAATCCCTAGCTCTAATGTATGAATTATTAAGGGATATAGTTCTTTAGGTAATATACCCCCCTTAGTCGCCATACCTATGATGGCGAATTCAGGTGTCTTTCCCACTTTTGTGATTAACTCATCAAGTTGTGCGCATACTGGTATATTCCGGAATTCCCCATCTAATATCTCACCCGCGTCTTGACCTGCAGATGTATTATCTAAGACACCTACAATTTCAAATCGATCAGATTGTCTAATTAAGCCGTGGGCTGTTTTCGCATGAATATCGTTGAGAAGACCTCCGGTTATTATACAGGCAGTCCCGGAAATAGATTGCTTACTTGTCATAGTTAATTCTGAATTGTGATAGATCAGGTTGAACCGCTCGGGATCTGTTGAGTTCATATTCATGTATGACTTCACCCAGTCGTTGCATAAATGGAAAGCCGATTTCGTCATATTCGTATTTGCCATCATTATAGGTCTCATTATTATTGACATGAATGACTGCTGAGAGCAGGAATTCAACATTATGATCAAAATCGATTATGTAGGCATTATCAATAAGGTAACCATAGGCTTGGCCTATCTTGTTGAAGATACGGATGGTATTGGGGATCTTTTTAGACTCACCGAAAAGCAGAAATTTCGAGTATGCGTCATAATATTCTTCTTCATTATATTCAGGATATAATGTTTCTCTGGGCAATTGCGACATATACTGTAATACAAAATCTCTGTTATCTGAAGAAAGCGTAACCCCTTCTGTAGTTTCCGGAAATATCACTGATCTTAACATCATCTGCATTTCCTCCAAGGGCATGAAGTTTTTATAGGTAAAGTCGAACGGCGCTTGAATTAGTTGCCCGTCGTTATCAATATAGGCTATACCCTTTAGTATTTTTTCATCAGGTTGGTAGTTCAAAGCGCTTTTGACGGGAGGCTGCTCATAAATAATGGAATCACCATTTAGAAAACGAACTGGGTTAGTGTGTTGATTTTCTTCTAGAGATAGCGGTATTGACAAACGATGAATAAGTCGGGTAGATGTGTAGCCTTTAGCATGTAGTTTTCTGTTTATTTCTTCTTGTCCGATGAACTCATAGAGGCGATTGTAGGCATCATTATCACTAACTATAAATATCTTCTTTATATAATGAGCAATATTGGGGAGTTCATTTTCAGAAGTTGAATCGTTCATTACAGCACTTTGACCGTTGTAGGCGCTGTCAGTTAGAAAAGTAGTATTACGATCTAACCCCTCAATGTTTAGATTTTGCAGTTTCTCAAGTGCAAGCAAAGCTGCGGGCATTTTTACCGTGCTTGCAGGGTAAAAGTATCTCTTAGGATCAACATTGAAATAAAAGGATTTAAAAGACGGGTTATTAGCGCTGTCTCTATTTATTTGAGTGTAAATGACCTGGACTTCATTTTTCTTCAAATTATCCAATATTACACCGAAGGATTCTTTATCGTTTCGAAGTAGATTTTCTATTAAATCTTTATTGTCATTAGTTTCGGAGCCGCATGAAAATATCAAGGAGATAGAAAGAAAAGCGTTGATTACAAATAATTTTGACCGATTCATAACTCAATTTAGCCAAAGCTATTGAGCCAAACCAGCGCTTAAAACAATCTTAACTGAGTGAGTTGTTCAAAAAAGTGAGGAACTACCTGGGGGATGGTAATAATTGTAAAAACAATGCCAAAAATGCCGCCATATAAGTGTGCATCATGGTTTATATTATCAATTTGCTTTTTACTCATATAATATGAGTAGATGATATAAAGAGCAGCCCAAACTACTCCTGGTAATCCTATTAGGCCATACAAATACAGCTTACTTGAAGGGTCAAATAGAATGTAGCTAAAAAGAATGGACGAAACACCGCCCGAGGCTCCCAAGGCATTATAATGTGGTAAATCTTTATACTTTAAAAAAGTGGGTATATGTAAAGTCGTTTAGCTTTTAATGTGCCTTAATTTCAAATTTCTGTAATTTGCCCAATAGAGGATAAAATAGTGGGCTGACCAGTCCATTCAGTCTGTCCTTGTAAACTATGCTGTTGTCTAATAAAATAGGCTACCAAATAATTAGCTTCAGGAGAGAGAGGCCTTTCGAAATTTTGATATAAGACACAAATACCTGTACATAAAATTTAGGCATTTATAGTGCCTGAAATTTGAAAGTTTTAGCGAGATATTAATTTAGCTACTTTGATTTTTTAGTGTGAAAAAAAACTAGGATCTCCTTGCGCTAATATTTCCTCCTTTAGGGTAGCTGGAGTTAAGTTAAACTACAAACATATTTAAAAATTTATAAAACATGGCTATAATTTTGAAACTTTAGAACTAACAGGGTACTTATGTAGGATATGATGAAGATATTTGCTACCAAACACCAGTATTGGTCTGATGGGAGTATAAATTGTTAAGGGTGACGAAACTTTGTTACCTGTATTGACAGGAATTAAAGTTCATACTCCTTGATACAAACAAACAAACAAAAACTTAAGAAGTTGGACAGATAAGCACGAAAGTCAAGATTTAGATTGAGAGGACCTCACCCACTTACCTTGCTTATTTGTCGGCTCACATCTAGATTTCAACATGGATCTGTAACTCCTTGGTATCAGGCTTTGGTAATCTCTTTTTTGGCCGTCAAATTGATTATGTATCTGATTAAACAGGAAATTTAATCAGATATCGAAAGATTGGGCTTCAGCATGACTCAGAGGTTGCCTTTTCAAGCTAACACTGACATGGTATGACACATTGATGGTTGCGACTGCACAATCACAACTCAGTAGAGGTTGTTGTCACCAAAACGCTTCCTCTGATGTCATAAATTCCTAACAGTAGTAATGTTATGATGAAAGAGAGAAACTTGATATTCTTGAACCCTGGCTCAAGTACACACCAACACTAGCGTGATAAAACACAAAATAACCAATCATAAGGAGTATTATTGTTTTCATTGCACCATGTATCCTATCTAAAGGCCTAATATTTTGTGTCCTGAAACCACGGCGAGGACAGGAACCTAATGAGTATAGCCTATTCATGTTTTATTTCCATCTCATTATTAGTCACAATGTGTGGTGAATGTTCAACTTTTGCAACCGTATAATGTTACGAAATTGTTGTGGGCATGCTATTTGTTATGTGCGAAATGTTTAGCCTAAGGTCAATAAACCATGCTGATAATAGGTCAATGATATAGGGCCTTATCAGTCTCCAGTGAACCATATGGAAATTATAGTTCATGGGAACTTAAGGCTATTTTCGATAATAAATTAATTGTCCTGTCAAAGAGTCTGGTTTCGATATCCACCCCACAACAATAATAACGCAAAATAGAATACTTTAATTATCGTTGTCCTGACAACGGGTGATGAACGTTAGGACGTCAGAGGAGAAGAGGATTTTAACCCTGGTTCTGCAGTGCCGTAAAATAAAGCTTAGCAGAAGCCCAGCGGCAGAAGAAGTGACTACTGAAGGATTTTAAATAAGAAAAGAAATCACGACAGTAGAGGTAAGTATTCATTGTTATGTCTCGAAACCTTAACTCTTATAATCTTTTTCCTCGTGTTTAGGCATTTTATGTGCTTGCATCGCCATCATGGCCATATAGTTATACATGTACGTGTAGTCATAAATGCTAATGGGCGAAATATTCAAATTAGTTTTCATCCCATGATGATTCTTCCCATCTGTTTTGTAACATGAAATGCTGGAAAACCACTGAATTTGTGCATATAGATTTTAGCAGCAGAGAGCCAAATTTAGTTTAACAGCTCACTCTACTCTGCGTTACTGTACAAGAAATTTGAGAATGACTTCCCTGTAACCTACAGCCTTGGGCTGGCGACAAACACTTTACTGTTCTGTAATGAAAAATGACTGAGTATATCAATATTTCAGAAAAGCAGGAGCCGGAATTAATGCTAAAAGAAGAGAAGACTACTCAAGCTAAGAGACCTGGCACACTTCTAAACTTAAAACAAACTCTAACAGGAACAGAAAATCAAGCATTTGTACCAGACATCCAGATCAAACACTCTACTGGAGAAAGGCTACAGGACCAAAGCATGTCAGAAAAGTCGGGGCGTGGACCGGCACCCCTACCCCGGAACTCAGG
>CALBPF010000295.1 GCA_937899105.1 uncultured Flammeovirgaceae bacterium
AAATGAGCGCGAGGTTAAGTCGATCTGTCTATGACGGATTTTATAATAGTTAGTCAATGTATTTCAAATAGGTTATCGCGGTTTTGTGACCTTGGTTTATTAGGATTTAGTCTGCGATAGGACGGAAATTAAAGCGCAGGAATCCACTTTAAATTAGGTGCTTATTAAAAAAGAGATTCTTGAGCTCTGTTTTCGCTCTATAGGAATAATAATCGTCGATTTTCTATCTGGGCTCGGGGCTTATATTCTTTTTCAGCTTGGGATCGCAATTACAGTTTGAAGCACAACCTTGCCCTCTTCTTGCAGCATTGAAAACGAGCTTGCCTAAATAGCCTATTGCACTGATAAAAAGTAGTATAACTAAAAATTCCTGCATATTGTCTAAGAACTTCGAAAATAGTGTATTAGTTCTGATTATGCCATATTTCTTTGATGGCTGAGAGCATCTCTTGGTGTATAGGCCCGGCAGCAATAATTTCCCTGCCAAAAATGTAATCATCGTCACCTTTAAAATCCGTTACCTGACCTCCGGCCTGTTGTACGATAAAGGCTCCTGCAGCAACGTCCCAAGCGTTGAGATTGTATTCAAAAAAACCTTCGAACCTACCACAGGCAACATAGACGAGATCTACTGCAGCGCTACCTAACCTCCGCAGGCCGTGAGTTCTCTGCATTAAGGTATCCAGTATACTTAGATATTGTTTCATTTGTTTAAAGTTGTAGTACGGGAAGCCAGTGGCGAGTAAGCTGTCTTTTAGTTCTTGGGTATCCGCAACAGTAATAATTTTATCGTTGCAATACGCCGGACCAGCTTTGATGGCATGAAAGCATTCGTTTCGGTTTATTTCATGTACCACGCCAAGAATGACTACATCTCTATGCATTAAGGCAATACTTATGGCATAAATTGGAAGGCCATGAGTGAAGTTGGTCGTACCATCGAGGGGG
This sequence comes from uncultured Flammeovirgaceae bacterium, assembly GCA_937899105.1. GTDB lineage: Bacteria > Bacteroidota > Bacteroidia > Cytophagales > Cyclobacteriaceae > Fulvivirga. The sequence goes on from CALBPF010000295.1 coordinate 949, forward strand.
TCAATCACCCAATTATACTCTTCGCCTCTTAATGTTTCCGTACCTTCTTCGGCAATGAATCCTGCTTCCGGTAAAATTGCTTTACAAGCATTTACGAGCTTCTGCTCTGCCTGCTTGTCTACATAGGAAACAAGATCATTCACCCCCTTCAACTCTATGCTGTCTTTACTAAAGCGACCTGCCTCGTTCAGTATGAATGCTCCTACTTCCATACAGGTAGCTCGTACGTGGTCGTTGATAGTTTTTAGATCTATCATTTTATTTTACCTTTTATTATTGCATAAACCAATATCATCACACTAACCCATGCGGCAGTTCTGCCAAGCCACTCACCATTTTCTGTATAATTTAGATCTGCTAGACTACTATTCTCAACATAAACTGTGTTTAACTCAGCTAAAGTAACAGGGGTTAATTCAGGGACTATGAATAGGCTAATAGCCACCGGAATTATAATTAAGAGCATTGAATACATTAAACTCAACCAGCGCATCTTACTTCTCATGATGGCATCTCGCCAAAGAAAAACATAATAGAAAAGTATGTTAGCGATTATGATCCAGGCTGTTATTCCAAAATAACCTGTTTTTCTTGACCAACCCACTATCTTATACCCATCAAAAAAAGTAGATAAAAACGCATCGGAAGCTGTAGGAAGTAATTTGAGAATTAAATAGTCAAAACCAAGCCAAAAAAGTAATAGCGTAAAAACACCTAATTTGTTTTTTGAAAAGTATTTAGTGAGAAGATAAGCGGAACAAGCTAATGTTATTCCAATGCTATAAATAATTATAGATACCGGATCACTCAGTGTGAGTGCCGCATTTAGCCCGAAAACCAGAAAGGCCGCGCCAAACCAGTAAAAAAATGGAAACTTCCTTTCAGATGTATTTTCGAGTAAGCCAATCAGTGGAGCAAAAGCAATAAGTGAAGCAGTTGAAAAGTAGGTTCGGGAAAGTAGTACAAGGCCAAAGGCAATAACGATGAGAATTAATGCTTGCTTTCTACTTTCCATGGATAACGATTACGATCTCTCCTTTGATCACTTTTTTCCCAAAATAATCGATTAGCTCACCCAAGGTACCATTGATTGTCTCCTCATGGATCTTGGTTAGTTCGCGAGAAACGGAAGACATTCTCGATGTTCCACATACTTCTGCCAGTTGATTTAGACATTTTACAAGGCGATGTGGAGATTCATAGATGACCGTGGTTCTTGTTTCTTCGGCTATCTGACGTAGCCTGGTTTGCCTACCCTTTTTATGAGGCAGAAATCCTTCAAAAGTAAATCTATCGCTCGGAAGTCCGGATTTTACGAGGGCAGGTACAAATGCGGTGGCGCCTGGTAAACATTCAAGACTAACACCAGCCTCCAGGCACTGCTTTACCAGTAAAAACCCCGGATCTGAAATAGAAGGTGTACCCGCATCCGATATTAGTGCTATAGTCTCACCATTTTTCAATCGCTTAATCAGGCTTTCAACGATCTTGTGTTCGTTAAATATATGATAACTCTGCAAAGGGTTACTTATTTGATAATGTTTTAACAGCTTGCCTGATGTGCGCGTATCTTCCGCTAGTATTAAGTCTACTTCCTTTAAAATGCGTAGAGCTCTGAGGGTAATGTCCTCAAGGTTACCAATAGGAGTAGGAACCAGATACAGTTGAGTATCCAACTTCAGATCAGTTTATCAATTTCAGCGGCCAGCTTATGGTCTTTTTCTGTTACAATATCGCCGGCATCGTGCGTATTGAGTTCAAAACTCACTGTGTTGTACACATTTGACCAATTGGGATGATGATCCATTTTCTCGGCAATTATCGCCACCCGTGTCATAAAGCCGAAAGCGCTTACGAAATCTTCAAAAGTGAATGTCTTTTTGAGCCTGTTATTTTCTTCGGTCCACATAGTTCTTACTTTTTAGCTGTAATAATAAATTGATATTTTAATGCTTCTTCGTCACTTTGAATCTGCATGAAGCCGACTTGATTTAACTCTTGTTCCACAATTTCTTTAGCTATTTTAAACTCTTCCAGTGGCCCTACAGGCTGTTTCCCAGTCTTGAAGTCAACAATGATTATTTTTCCATCGGCCTTTAAACCCTTTCTGAGTCGGGATAAGTAGGACAGTCTCTCTTCTAAAAAGTGGTATGTGTTTACAATAAGGATAAAATCAACTTCCTGTTCTTTTAGCAGCGGATCATTGGGAACAGATAGTCGTGTGCTTATTTTTCCCGAAAGATTTACCAGCTCTTGTTGGCGTTCTGCAATGTAGTCCAGAAATTGTTCTTCAATGTCAATGGCAATTACATCAGCGCCTTTGGAGGCTAATTTGAAACTGAAATATCCTGTACCCGCACCAACATCTGCTACCGTCTTTCCTGATAGAATACCAAATTTTTCTATTATCAGATCAGGGTTTTGCCAAACACCTCTTTCTGGATCCTCGTACGTTCTCACCAGATCTTTAAAAACTACGGTATCTTTATCCGTATTTATGTTTTCCTGGTCAGCGCTTTTAGCAATATCAGCCACATTTTCCTCTTTCGACCTCATATCTGCACATGCTGATATGAGGTAAACAACAATAGCGGTAATAAAAAAGCTAAAGCGAGATAATACCATCTATTTTACTTGCTCTGATATAGGTGTTTATGATAAAGTCACTGGATTGAGCCATTACCCTGGAGGTAAGGCTTATATATTTACCTTTACTTGAAGCTTTTTCTGTTATTTCATGACCTTCGAAAATAACTTTCAATTCATCCAGTTTTTGCTCCGGTACTATAAACTTAAAAGTATATAGTGCAGGCCAATCATATTCGTTTTCAAGTTTTTCTCTAAAAGACTCTGTAGTTGTGCCCATAGCTTTGTAGTAAAACAATAAAAGCGGGTGAGTGGCCCGCTTTTATTTAATTAAAATTACTTTTTTATTAATAGAACTTATAACGCTCGTCCTTAATATCAGCAAATTCTTTTACCGCTTCGGCAATATTGTACCTTGCTTGATTTTGAAAATCTTGAGCTACTTGGGTTTTGTAAGTGGCGTAGTCTGCAATTTCAGGAGCTTCTGTTTTATTGATCATTTCAATTATCAGCACGCCATTTTCGGAAGCAAAAGGAGCGGTTTTCTCAGCAGAGCTTAAACCGAATGCTCTACCCACAGCTTTCGGATCAAAGCCTACACTTGGTAAAGAATTACTAGTTAGCTTAAGGTCACTGCTGTTATATACACTGGCATCATCGCCATAAGCGGCAGCAATTTCCTCTAAAGTACCTGTAAGGCCATTCAGCTTATCAATAATTATTTGACCTTTTTTCTCGTTCTTAACTTTAACAGATAGTTCGTTTCGTATCTTATCAATGGACTGATATCCTTCATTGGTCTCCGCTGTCATAACAGCTACTACATAGTTATCATCGAGCTCATAAACTTTAGATACATCGCCCTTCGAAGCATCTGTGAATAGCCATTGTACAATTTGACGTGCCTCGCCAAGCGCTCCTACTCTACGGTCGTTGTTGCCTAACTTATTAGCGGCAAGTACTGTAATTGTATCTTGCGTCGCTATTTCCTCAAAGCTTGATAGGTCATCAACAGCGGCTGCAAATTCATCGGCCTTTCTAAAAGCTTGATTACGTGTATCATCGCTGGGTAGTATTTCTCTTTCTACAGAAGCGATCTTGTAGGATGTACCGGTTTTTAAATTATCTACACGAATAATGTGATAGCCAAACTGTGTTTTAACGGTATTATTTAAGAGGCCTGTTCGAGTGGCGCTGAATACTGCTTCGTTAAATTCTTCAACCATCGTTCCTGTTTTGAACCATCCCAAATCACCCCCTTTAGATGAAGTTCCATCTGTGCCATACTGACGCGCCATTTCCTCAAAGCTTGCACCGGCTTTAATTTCATTAAGAATTCTCCTGGCCTCTGTTTTAGCCTCATCATCCTCACCTTTAATAAGTATATGGCTTGCTCTGGCATATTCCACAGTATCTTCAAAAACCTCGGTGACTTTGTAAAGCTTAAAGTTACCGGCATCAAGATAAGGACCTCTTACATCGCCTTGGGTAATGTTTGAAACGTTACCTTGCAGTTGTAGCGGCAGTGTGCCGACATTATACCTGTTAAATGGACTGAGCCCATCAGTGTTGAGGCTTGCAAAAACAGAATCGTCGTTAACTGTTTTGAATTCTTCTTTTAAGTCTAGCATTTCCTGCCGAACAAAAGCAGAATCTTCTGCAGAAGGGATTACAGAAAAGGAAACATACTTTAAACTTCTGCTTTCTTCTACTTTATATTTCTCCTTGTTGCCATTGAGGTAGGCTTCTAAGTCATTATCAGAAACTTGGACGGACGAGTCATTTACAGAATAGAAAGGAACGTAAACATACTTTACCTCTGCCACGTCGGTTTCCGCACCATACTTTCTCTCCCCTTCAGCGTTTGTTGCATAGCTCGACAGGAGCATTAAGTTTTCATACTTCAGACGTTCTCTTCCGGGCTTCAGATCATTCTTAAATAGATTCCAACGTACTTGAGCGTCAGGAGGCAGGGTAGGTAATTGCTGAAGGAATTGCATGAATTGCTGACGGTCAAACTCTCCGGTATTTGGGTTAGTGAATGACTGTTTAATGCCAGGGCTGATATTTTTACCTTGCATCATATCCCACATTTCATCCTCGTGCACTTGCACTCCAAGCTTTTCATACTCTTTTGTAAAAGCATATTTGGTGATGAGAAAATCCCATGCTTGTTGTCTTAGTGTAGGTTTCTCGCGTTCAGTAGCTGTTCGGTTAAAATTGAGTATGTAGTTGTTTTCTCGCTGCTGGACTTCATTTTGGAATTCTTTCAGACTGATACTTTGGCCGGCTATTTCTCCAACATTGGTGTCATTTCCAAATAACGTTGAGCTAGGACCAAGTAGATCTGCAAGGACGAAAGATAGTATGGCAACTGCCACTACCGCCACTATCACCTTGCCCATCTTATTCCTTAAAGTATTGATTAATGCCATTGTGTAAATCCGTTTCTAAAATTTAAAGAGGGCGCAAATTTAATGAGATCGCCACTAATATCAAACAGTAATTAATACGGCTTAATTCGCGAATCAATCGCCTTTTAAAACATTAATTTTACAGGTGCAATGTTGACTACTGATCTTCTTCTGGATCCAGCCCGAAGGAAAGTTTTACAGTTTCGATTCGTATGTCCTTCATAGATTGAATAGAAAATGTAAAACGCCCCATTTCGATGGTATCACCCGTTTCAGGGAGGTCTTCTGTGACCGATAATATTAATCCTCCAAGTGTCTCGTACTCACCTACCGATAAGTTCCAATCATATTTATCATTCAGATAGTCGATCTCGTGCCTGGCGCTTAGTAAGTAGGTAGTTTCATTAATTTTCTGCTCTGTGTAATCCTCATCATCGTGTTCGTCCTGAATTTCACCGAAAATCTCTTCAATTATATCCTCAATACTCACGATGCCTGAAGTGCCGCCAAACTCATCTACTACCAGCGCCAGGCTCTTTCGTTCCTGAATGAACTGTATCATTAGCTCATTTGCAAGCATGGTTTCCGGTACGATAGAGATAGGCGTTATAATACCTTCAATCGCTTTTGGTTTTTTAAAGAGTTCAAGAGAATGACAATAGCCAATAACGTCATCAATACTCTCTTTATAGACTACTATTTTAGAGTAACCTGATTCAACAAAGGCCTTTCTTAAATCTTCAATGGAATCTGTATTTTCAATAGCTACTATGTCTGTTCTGGGAATCATGCACTCACGAATACGAATGGTCTTGAACTCTAATGCATTACTAAAGATTTTTGTATCTACTTCTACATTGGTTTCTTCGTTTGAGCTTGTGGTTTTATTGATATAGTCATTAAGATCTGTTAAGCCAAAAGCAGGTTGATCTTCCTTGTACTCTAGCCTCAATACTTTTGTGATCACCAGTTTAGAAAAGGAAACTACCGGCGCTACCAAGGGATAATAGATCAATCGGTAAATAAAATCCATTGGAATTGCCAGTATGTTCAGCATCCGGTTAGGATTGATTAGAAAAATGCTTTTAGGTAGGAATTCTGCTGTAAAAAGCACGAGGAGTGTCGATAATACAGTCTGGACGATAAGTACAGTCGCATCATTAAGCCACATTGCCGGCAGATAGGAATGTATGATAGATCGTATAAAAGGATCTAACAGCTTAGCCATAAAAATACCATATAGAACAAGTGAAAGTGTATTACCTACTAGTGTGGTACCTATAAACCTCGAAGGGTTTTTCACAAACTTGCCAACTATTCTTGATGGCCAAACACCCTTTTTGCCTTGCAGCTCTATATGAAGACGATCGGCAGATACAAAGGCAATTTCAATTCCTGAGAAAAAGGCAGAAAACGATAGGGTGACAAGTATTGATAATATAAGAACGATATCCATTAAGACTGTTTATTATCTTTCGGTTTTATCAGCTTATATAAAAATAATAGACTGACACATAACATGAAAATCCAGTAGGAATAGGTTAGACCTAAAGTCATGGTTTGATGTACGCCCATTATGAATAGCGCTACTGTAATGGACAGGACAAGAACTGGTAAAAGCTTACTCTTCAATATCGAAAGTGCCTTGAGGCTTTTTAATGTGATAAGACGAAAAATCTTGTTTTGCTGTGAGCCCCTCACCATACAGAATTTTATCTGGGAGTGTTATCGTAACGAATTTCTCAGTAAAAATTTGTTCTTTACTAGGCTTCCAAAATAATTCCTCGCTTTCAAGTTTTTGATTCTGCTCGATATTTTTTACTTCTACGTCACCTCGGCCGCGCCACTGATCCTCTTCTTTGAAATAGTAAGCCTCATTGGCTTTTAAAGTGGATGTAATTTTTCCTTCCTCATCGTAAAACTCAAAATACAGACCTTCCGGGAACTCTCGATCTCCGTTCACAAATTCAAGAAATCGAGGCGTGACAAGTTTATTTTTTACGATTGCATTCTCACTATGGTAAAGAACCATGTCTTCCGCCTGCTGAACGGCGCCATCGTAAGTAGGTATTTCCTCTATTCCCTGATCCGGATTACCACAACCAGATACACTAATCATAACTAATAGTATGCAAATTGATGATAGTGAGCGTTTTGTTATCATTTAAAACTAAAAAGGCCATGACTGATCACCATGGCCTAATCTTTTCAATGCGTTAAAATTAATCCCTGGTTTGAATAGTTACGGTTTCGCCGACCCAACAACCAACAGTGATTTTATCGCCGGCCTTATAGTTATACGTAAACACCTCCTCTTTTGATGGGAAAGCTTCTTTTGCTTTACTCATCATGGAAGAATTACCCGCTTGTCTGAATTTTTCATAAGCGGCTAGGAATATAGCTCTGTCTTTTACCCAATCTTCTTTTCCAGCACAGGTCTCAAAGCTGCCATAATATAAGTATCCTATCGCGGCGTAAGCTTCTTTTTTACTTGGATCGACCGCGAGCGCTTTTCTATATAGATCTCTCGCAGCAGCGCCAGACCTTAAGTTGCCAAGTTGTATGTACATGTCGGCTTTGTTTGAAGGGTCATCAGTGATTTCCAATGCCTGGCCGAAATATGTTCTCGCTTTTTCATAGTCATCTGCCGCCTTAAATTTAACGCCCAACGCCTTAGCGATTCCAAAATCTGGCTCATTAGCCAAAATAACCTCGCCTGTCTCGAGCCATAAAGGATCATCGGTACATTTTCCATTCAGCATAAAACCGAAAATCTTTTTAGCCATTTTCAAATTGGAAGGATCTTCTTTGAATTTAGGCGCCAGTTTTTCTTTTACGAAGTCACAATCAATATTCACAAGGCCTACAAGTATACCATCGATTGAACCTTTATATCCTTTCAATTTATCAACACGATCAGAACTTTTTTCATTGGCTATTTGATAGTCAACCACGGCCATTATTTTATCATAGTGATTCAGTATTTGGTCTTCAGAAAGGTTTTTCTTGTACTTCACGTTGTACTGTACCACACTCATATAAGGGAGGAGCATGTAATACGGAAGTTTGTTTTCGTTCAGTGCATAAGCCTCGTCAAAAAGCTTGAGTATGTTTTCCAGTTCACTCTTATTGCGCACATTGTAACGGTACGCATTATAAGCCTTTCTCGCTGCTATATCAGCCTCTTTTCCACAAGGCGTATACTTGAGACGCATGTCGTACATGAGCATAAGCGAGTCAACCAAGACCTTTTTTCGCTCGGTATCTTTTTCTGCATCCGCTAGTCCCTTATAGATTTTCTCACCATTGATATATATAGCATTGTTAATGTCGGGTGCATTTTGTAATATCCACAAGTGGGGCTTTTGAGCTCCTGCGAAGTCCTTGCTTCTTAGTGCGTCATTGTAAAGCACATTTTTCTCATCAAATGTTGATTTATCTTCAGGGAATTTCCAATCTCCACACTGGGCGTTAGCTATATAACCCAGCAGCGTAAACGCTGTCATAAGTAAAATTCTCTTCATCATTGTTGTTTTCATTGTTAATTACGAATTCCTTAATTATACTTTCTTTTAATAAACCATTGATCGTTAAAAGTCATGCCCAAATGGAACCTAAAGTATTCTTCTTGAATTATGGTATCTTCAACATTGCCTCGAACGCCATAAGTTATAGCAAAATCCAGATTTGAAATTCTGCTCACCGGCATGGACCATCCAAGATTAATGCCAAATTCATTTACCTGATTAAAATTACCTTCCAGATTAGCTACTTGATATGGCGTATTTTCATAAGAAAGACCAAATCTGTAGGTGACTCTTTTAAAATAGCTCGTTACTGATGTGGGGTCCGGTGTAAGCTCTCCGCCGAGTATAACTTTCACCTGATCCTCAAGGTTTTCGTTTGAGCCATCGAAGTCCCTGAAATTCGACCATGTCTGGAACTTGGCATCCAAACCTACCATCCACCTTGCACCGTTATTAAATGAGATACCAAACCCCAGGGCTTTAGGAATTTCAATCTCACCTCTTACATCTTCCAGGGAATCTCTAACAATAGGAATATCCAGTGTTCTTAGTTCAGTACTTGTGAACTTTTCAGCATTTAAGTTGGCGCCAAAGTCATAAGTAAGCCCGAGTTTTAATTGTATTTTGTTATTAAAAATGGAATCCTTCTTAAAAGCAAGGCCTCCGGAAAACTGAAAGTCTGATACGGAAACTCTTTCATTTTGGCCTCTTCTAAACGTGCCGCTCTGGTCAACTAAGTCAAAGGCCACATCGGACTCAATGTTGCTAAATATATAAGCGGCTTTTAAGCCGACAAAAATATTTTTGTTGATCGCATATCCGTTTGACCAGTAAAATTGATTAAAACCTCCGGTACCAGCAGATATTTTCAGCGCTCTTTCGCCGTTAATAGCCCCTGTAATGCCTACTGTATCTTGTGACTGGTAGTCAACATTCGAATAAGGCATTAGTCCAACTGAAGTAGTCCATTTCCCTGGCTTCACAGGGAAAGCGGTAGCTAAATAAGCCAAGTTGCCACTTCCGTTTGTTTCTGATCCAGTACTGTTTTCGATTGATCTGTTTTCGGCTATTATTGCCGCCGAAAAAACAGTTAATGAGTTGTATGGTAATAAGGCAGGATTAATGTTGTTCAGATGCCAATACGAAGCATTGCTAATGCCAAGCCCGCCCATGCCTTTGTTATGTGCAAGCCCCATATCGTAAATATCACCTATACCCTGAGAGGTAAACGGAGATCTACTTGCCTGGCCAAACGTAGTTGTGGCGGTATGTGACATAACTACCACTACTGCTAAAGCAATTATTTTATTAAGCATTGTGCTGTAAAATCCTATTCAATCCTCTCAAAACCAATTCGGGGGCTGCAAATATGCGAGCTTTAACCTTGTTTTCAAAAAAATAAGTGTCGCCCCCACACATAACCACTTTCAAAGGTTGAAAGGCTTCGGAAAAACGATGAATAAAGACTTCCATTTCTCCAAGAATACCATGAACAACACCACTTTGGATGCTTTGTTTAGTACTTTTCCCGACCATGCGGATATTTTCTTCCACACTTACTAACGGTAAGTTTGATGTAAAAGTATTTAGTGATTCTAATCTCATTTGCAGACCCGGAGAAATAGCTCCCCCGAGGTATGTTCCATTTGCGGTCACTACATCGTAAGTTATACATGTGCCACAATCAATAATTAAACAAGGTTGATCGGGAAACAAGAAATGGGCTCCGCATGCTGCCGCTATTCTATCATGGCCAAGTGTTTCGGGAGTATCATATTTAATATGGATGGGTAGGGGCGTCCTGTGAGAGAGGGTGATTACTTTTAATGTTATAAGTGACTTGTGGAACGGATCGATGCTTTTTCCTACATTACTGACAATTGCCCTGTCGATGGAGAATTTCTGAATGGTATTTTGGAGTTCTGTTGGTGTTATTTCATTTATTTTTTGCTTAAGGTCAGCGTTTTCAAAAAGGCCAATTTTGGCATTTGTATTTCCAATATCAAGAATTAGGTTCATCGGAGTTTGCATTTTTGAGATTACAAAACTAGGTATTGTTGTGATTTGCTATCCATAGTTTGACGCTTTCACCTTTTTTGTAGCTTTGCGCGCATTGCAACCCATACCAACAATGCAAGAACTCTTACAGAAATTTGAGAATAAGAAACCTGAGATTGTATTCGAATGGAGCGATTCTGAAACAGAAGCGGAAGGTTGGGTGGTAATTAATTCTTTACGCGGCGGGGCTGCTGGTGGAGGCACCAGAATGAGAAAAGGCCTGGATAAGCGTGAAGTAGAATCGCTGGCTAAAACTATGGAGGTAAAATTTACCGTGTCCGGTCCACGTATTGGTGGTGCAAAGTCGGGCATAAACTTCGATCCTTCAGATCCAAGAAAGGAAGGTGTTCTTAAAAGGTGGTTCGCCGCAGTGAAACCTTTATTGAAATATTACTACGGCACCGGGGGTGATCTTAATGTGGATGAAATCAATGATGTAATTCCTATTACGGAGGATGTAGGAATTTGGCATCCTCAGGAAGGTGTTTTTCATGGTCATTTTCATCCTAATGAAGCACAAATCATTAATAGGATTGGGCAGCTTAGAATGGGTGTAATTAAAGCGCTGGAAGATGAGTTTTACTCGCCATCAGTAAAGCGTAAATATACTGTAGCCGATATGATAACAGGTTTTGGAGTTGCTGAGGCCGTGCGTCATTATTACCGATTGTGGGGAGGAGATGTTAATGAAAAAAGAGCGGTGATTCAGGGCTGGGGTAATGTAGGTGCAGCCGCTGGCTTCTACCTTGCCCAGATGGGAGTGAAAATAGTTGGCATTATAGATAAAGGCGGGGGTGTAACAAATTCTTCTGGATACTCCCTTGCACAAATCCGAGAGTTCTTTCTGAATAGAAATGGTAACCAACTAAGAACAGACGGAATGTTGTCCTTTGACGAGGTGAACCGGAAAATTTGGGATGAACATTTCGAAATCTTTATTCCCGCTGCCGCATCAAGACTTATCACTAAAGATCAGGTTGATCGAATGATCAATGCCAAGCTCGAACTATTTTCCTGTGGAGCTAATGTACCTTTCGCAGATCCTGAAATATTCTTTGGGCCGACGGGACTGTATGCTGATCAAAGATTTTCTGTAATTCCTGATTTCATTGCCAACTGCGGTATGGCAAGAGTTTTTGCATACCTCATGGAAAGCGAGGTTAGCCTCCAAGATAAAGACATTTTTGAAGATACCTCTGCCACCATTTTTAGCGCTTTAGAGCAAACCCTCATGAAAAATAACACAAAAATAAATCTGGTTAAAACGTCTTTTGAAATAGCATTAAATCAGTTGGTTTAATGGTTAAACCGTTTGCTAAATCCTGGGATACATAAGTTTGTTTAATGTCTCAGGTAAACTATTTGTGAAATTCTTTTTATTTACACTATTTTACTCAAAACCATATTTGTGAGTATAGTTCTTGTAAGGCTTTTTTTGGTACTGTTTATCACATTTTCGGTGAACGCTGTTTATGCCCATCCAGTAGAATCGAACTTTGATAATGATACAAGTACGTCAGTCTTAAATCTAGCTGAAACCTCTTCTGACGCTACCGTCGATGAGGTGCATCACGCTCCTCCTGGTTGGACGGTAATTCCTTTTGCTTTGCTGTTATTGATGATCGCTACCGGGCCGCTTTTTTATGAGCACTTCTGGCATAAGAATTACCCTAAAGTAGCCGTGGCATTGGCCGGCATGGTTGTGGCTTACTACTTATTTGTACTGCATAATGTCCATAGTCCCATTCATGCATTGGCTGAATATGTTCAGTTCATAGCGTTGCTTGCCTCTTTATACATAGCTTCAGGAGGAATAATGATCAATATAGATAAAAAGGTAACGCCTATGGCGAACGTCATTTTGTTGCTGGTCGGAGCCGTTATTTCAAATTTGATTGGTACTACAGGGGCTTCAATGCTTCTTGTAAGGCCGTTTATCCGGCTGAATAAAACCAGGATCCGTCCCTATCACATTATCTTCTTCATTTTTATTGTTAGTAATGTCGGAGGTTCGCTTACACCAATAGGTGATCCACCACTATTTCTCGGGTTTTTAAAAGGCGTACCATTCTTTTGGACGCTGACTAATAATCTTTGGCCCTGGCTTTTTGCTATTTTATTGCTGGCGGCCATTTTCTATTTCTTTGATAAACGAAATAAAGTAGGGAACGGGATGGATGAGGATACGGAATATTCTAACAAACTATCCCTTATTGGTGCCCGTAATTTCTTTTGGCTGGCTTTAGTTATAGGATCTGTTTTCTTGGACCCCAACGTTATTGACTGGGTTCCGGCAATTAATTATGATGGACAAAAATTCTCTTTTATTCGTGAGATCATAATGTTTTGCGTAGCTTTTTTCTCCTTCAAATTTGCCAAAAAAGAAGCCATTCAGGGAAATGAATTCAGCTTTGAACCAATAAGAGAAGTAGCATTTATTTTTATTGGAATATTTGGAACTATGATGCCTGCTCTTGAATTAGTAGGGGGGTTTGCAGCTTCACCCGAAGGTTCTAAACTTATCAGTCATAACACGCTATATTGGGGTACCGGCCTGCTCTCGGGGTTTTTGGATAACGCCCCCACCTATATTAATTTCTTAACCGCAGCTCTCGCGGCCGAAGGAGGATCCATATTAAAAATGGCTGACGTAATTGCTTTTTCTGAAGGAGGTAGATTTATTGGATCGGTCTTGGACTTGAAGGCAATTTCAATAGCGGCAGTTTTCTTTGGCGCATTTACTTATATAGGTAATGGCCCAAATTTTATGGTAAAGTCTATTGCAGAGCAGATTGGCATCAAAATGCCTTCTTTCTTCGGGTATATTATTCGCTTTTCTATTCCGTTCCTTTTACCACTTTTACTTATCGTCTGGTTAGTATTTTTTGCCTTTGCTTGAAAATGCTTCGTATAACAAAATGATAATTAGTTACTGAAGTGAAAGACGGATCTTAACGCTTGTTTCAATTATTGCCATATTAAGTACTGTAAGCTATAAGAGTTGTGCCTTCTAACGTCGATTCATTACTTTTT
>CALBPF010000296.1 GCA_937899105.1 uncultured Flammeovirgaceae bacterium
GATAATTCAGCATTGGTATCGAAGGTTTCCAAACTTATTCAGACATCGACTATTGGATGGATGATGTTTTAGTTTGGGATGAAAGTGCGACTCCCCAGCTTCCTACTACGGAAAGAGGTAGGGCAAGGCGCTTTAACGATGCATTCGATTCTAAACTGGGCCGAATCAATTTAGGGGTTCGCGATTTATCATGGGCCGATGAAATTGTCCTATTCTCTTCTTTATCACGGGTTAATCGTGAATGGCAGCACGACATAATCCCAAATAATCCTTGGGGAGAGCCCTCATCAGAAGAAGATTCCTGGAGCTCGGCGCTTACTTGGAGAAATACCTCTAATGACGGTAGGCTAAGCCTGAATATTACCGGTGGATATCTTGAAAATAAGCTTGACTTTTTAGACACGGCCAGAAGGACCTATTACTGGGATGGTAATTTTATACCCAAACCCGCGGGAGCTGGTGAGTCTGGAAACTACGACAATGGTACCTCTCCCAGAACCGAACTTAATAGCTTCTTTGTAAGAAGTAGCTTAATCTATTCTATCCACCCTAAGCACTACGTTAACTTGACTACTCTCTTCACCCAAGATCGTTTCAAAATCACTAACTCTGCCTTACCAGTGGAACGTCAGGAAGGACTTGGTGAACCGCAGGAACTACTGAAGAACTATATTGGTCTTTCTGTCGAGAGCAGTTTTATGCAAGACCGAATTACCAACATTATTTCGGCAAAACACTATTATCAAGAATCTGACGTAGTTGAATTTAATGCTTTTGAAACCGGTGATTTAATTGAAAATTCATCCAATTCAATCGGGTATGGGGACGTGATACGCTATCGAATTTCTCAAAACTTTACATCTAATATTGGCTATGAATATACTATTCGACAACCGGATCAGGAAGAGCTTTTCGGGGGCATCGCCGATGGACGTATTGTAATACCTAATCCTTATTTGGAACCCGAACTAAGTAATAATTTCAATGCAAGCCTGGAATGGAAAAACCAACAGGGTAACTTGCGTTTAGTTTCTGGCTATTTCTATCGCAACACAGAGGATAAATTATTCTTAAGAGTTGTGCCCAGGTCTGGATCTCAATACATTAACTTGACTTCAACCAAAACAACGGGGGTCGAAGTCAGTGCTGACTACAAAAAAGATAATCTTAAACTTTTTATAAATGGGTCTTATTTCAGCACTAAACTAAAATCCATTTCTGAGGAAAGTGATTTAAGCCAAAGTGCGATTGGGCTTAGAATTCCGAATGAACCCTACCTTTTTGCTAATTTTATTTCGGATTATTCTTTTACTAAACTTTCGTTTACCAAAGCAGAGATTGCTTTGCGCTACAGTGTAAACTACGTCAATTCCTTCTTGATTTCCTGGGATAATAATGCCACAGGACAGGCGACCACTCCCACCCAGACCATCCACAATCTCTCCGCGGTATGGCGCGCTCCAAAAGAGAGGTGGAGCTTAGGTCTGGAATGCCGAAATCTCTTAGATGAGCAAGCTTTCGACAATTTTAATGTCCAAAAACCAGGTAGAAGTTTTTACATCAAGGCAAGACTTTTTTTAGATAAACTATAAGAATAATCAATTAATATTATGAAAAAACCACATTACTTTATAAAACGGTACGTTTTTAGTTGGTGCTTACTTCTTTCTTTCGTACTCTTCTTAAGTTGTAGTGATGATGATCCTGACACAGCAATAGAACCGGAACCGGCAGAACCTTCACAATTTGCGATGGTTACCTCCACTTTAAATTCGGACGGACAAACCCGTGCCTTTTTCCTACAACGTGTATCCGTAGATTCTACAGGAACTATTGATAATAGTGGCGCTACAGAACTGAGCCCCGCTACTTCTGCAATGATTCATGCCTTTAATGGATCCATCTTTTTCAGTGATTACGCCATCGGTCAAATGGTTAAATGGAGTGTCGACGGATCAAACAATGTTTCCAATCAAGCAGAAATGTCGCTGGTAGAGCTTGGATTTCAAGGAAATACGGCCTTCCGAGATGAAAATAGTGCTTTTGTTGGTGGCTTAAGTACCAGTATTGTCATTTTTAATCCTACCACCATGACCAAAACTGGTACGATTGATTTCAGCGAGTTCTCCAAGGTGGGAGAATCAACCGATTTCCCTATGCCAGGAGGTACGTACCAGGCAGAAAGCGTTACTGAGATTATCATTAGAGACAATTACCTATTTGCTTCTTTAATGCCACTTACTAATATAGAGTCTTTTCAGCCTGCAGAAATCGGCTGCTCGATCATTGTAGTGGATTTAAATCAGGTAGACCTCAATGCCGTTGGAAATGCAGATGCAGTGGTAAAAAGAATTTATGATGAAAGAGGATCGTCCACAGGTGCTTGGGGATCAGGAGGAGGAAATTCGTTTATGCAAATGGATGAAAACAATGACATTTATGTACTGAGTCATAATTTTTGGGCTAATCCATTCCTGCGCCCCAGTTTCAATCCTGCTTGTATTCTTAGAATAGCAAATGGAGAGACCGACTTTGATGAGGACTACTACTTCGATGTAGAGGCTATTTCCGGAGGTACAGGCAACGGCGTGATGAATTTTGAATACTATGGAAACGGCAAATTCCTTGCTGCAGTGCAAGATCCTAGTGCCGCTGATCCTGACAATCCTTTTTCTTATTTCGTAGATCCTATCTTCCAATGGTGGAGTTTCGATTTATACGATCAATCGGCCTCCATAGTGACAGAAGAATACTCAAGGGGTGCCTTAGCTGCCGTTTCCTATTTTGATGAGGATTCAGGATACATTCCTTTTGAAAGTAGTGGTGAAAATTTTGTGATGAAAGTAGATCTTACCACACTAGATGCTGTCCAACATATCGAAACCGTAGGGCTACCTGCCCTTTACGACCTCGAATAGCTTACGAACATCACCCAATGAATATCGCACGGTATACCATACGGTTTTTATTGGCATTGCCCTTCGTATGGGCAGGAATAGAAAAACTATTCCTGCCCTACGATCCTTCCGTATTTAAGTCGGATGTAGCCATGACTGATCCAAAGTTCTTTGAGTTCTATGACTTTTTGATGAGTACTGGCTACCTCTATTTCGTAGGATTTTTTCAGTTGCTAAATGGGCTATTACTGGTCTATAAAAGAACCTATCTACTAGGGGCAGTGATGATGGTACCGCTTA
The DNA here is from genome assembly GCA_937899105.1 of uncultured Flammeovirgaceae bacterium. Classification (GTDB taxonomy): domain Bacteria; phylum Bacteroidota; class Bacteroidia; order Cytophagales; family Cyclobacteriaceae; genus Fulvivirga. The sequence continues at coordinate 3,198 of CALBPF010000296.1, forward strand.
TGTTATGCTTACTTATGACACAGATACTCATAGGAAAATACATTGGTTTCATCATTTTCGACAGCCTGCTATTCTCTTTGAACGCCTTTCTGGTTTTGAGCCACTATCAGGAATTAAAATCGACCTTTTTGAAACCACAAGCAAGATGGATCTGACAAAATTTTCTATACAACGGTGGATCTATTTGGTTATGTCTAGCTTGATAATGGGATGTAACTCGGAAGATACTCCCACTATTTCAAATTACATGATAGTTGAGATCGACGGGAATGAGTTCACATATGCAGATGAAAATCTTTCGGTTAATGAGAATTGTAACTTTATTTTCATTAACGGTGCGACCGCGCAAGTTGATGACAAAAGGTTTCGTTTAGGATTCCAGCTTACAAAAAGCGGGAAAATTAGCGAAGTCTATTGTCTCGATTTCTCAGTGTCAGGTATCGCTGCTCCAGATTATAGATCAGCGGATTTTCTCTCCTCGGAGGTCTTCTTTATCAACAATTTTGAATACTCAGAATCTGAAGGAACTTTAAGTTTTGACTTTGATGGAGTACTTTATGAATTGGACAAAAAAGAAAGTTCCAAGAGAATTAGCGGAAGAGTTGAAACTAATCAGTTACAATTTATTGATTGTTCAATTAGTCCACGGCAAATAGCCGCTACTATTGATCAGCAACCTTTTGAGTCCGTCGAGATAGAGGGTGAGACCGTCACTACAACGGAGTCGCAAGGTCAAATTATTTCCATCCAAAGTTCGTGGGTTGGCATTTCAGACGACGGATTTAAGATCTCAATTCTAACCAGCGCAGAGCTCGAAGATATGACGATCGGCACATATTCCTTTAGTGAAAATAGCTCCAAGAACAGGGTAACGCTAGAAAAATACGAAGGAGTTTATGAGGCCGTCATATTTGAAGATCGTAATGGCGCATGGAAAGAGTTTGTCTGTAGGGGCGAGTTTCGCATTGAGCAAAAGGTGAACGATAGTGTAGTAGGAATCTTCAGCTTAAAAGCCTATAAAAATGATGAGGTTATCTATACCATCACCAACGGTACTTTCTCAATTTAAAAGCTGAATGGAATTAAAATATACTTAAGATGGAATCCCTCATTCTAAAGATCATTTATGGCCTTTCCATTTTGGCGAGTATCATTATCCGCCGACCACACGAAAATAGGAATAAGGTCAATAAAATTGTGGACAATCAGAAAACCGCTTTGGAAAAGACGTTGCTACTCCTGGTTTTCATCGGTATGATGATTTTACCCATGATCTATGTTTTTACCGGGGTGCTGGATTTTGCCAACTATACCTTACCACTGGCCCTCCAATTTCTGGGTGTACTGTTCATGACACTTTTTGTCTGGCTTTTCTATCGCTCTCACAAAGACCTGGGTCAAAACTGGTCCGTAAGCCTCGAAATTAGAGATGAACACACGCTGGTTTCTTCAGGAGTGTACAGCAAAATCCGTCACCCTATGTATACCGCTATTTGGTTCTGGGTGATTGGACAGTCTCTACTGCTTCACAATTACATTGCCGGCCTAAGCGGGATAGTCGCTTTTTGGCTCATGTACCTTCTTCGAGTGGGCCCGGAGGAGAAGATGATGGAGAACACATTCGGAGAACAGTACAAGAACTACAAAAGCAAGACTGGAAGATTGCTGCCAAAATTTTAATCTATGGAATTAGTTAAGAAAATCATTAGGTGGCTTTTGGGTACAGTTCTTCTCGTTATTGGACTTATGGGAACTTTCGATCATCTCAGTAATGGGTATGATCCGGAGAGTGTGGGTATCTTGCTATATGGAGATATCTTTCGCAACCTTCACAATTCCATTATGCTCAGTTATATGGGCATCGTAATCAGAGTGCTACACATCGTCATTGGAGTGTTACTCTTCACGAAAAAGTATTGGTTTGTAGGGTTGCTGATCCATCTTCCGATCGCCTTTAATATTTTCTGTATCCATGTATTTCACGATTTGCCATTTGCGCATGCTTTTTTCTTTTCCATGGGCATGTTCGTGTCACTAACGACTTTCTTCTTGGTATTTCTTGAAAAAGATCGACTTAAACCTCTACTAATTCTGAACTAGCATGAAAGCAAAAGATCAACAGAAACAATTCATTCTCAATGACTCATTGAGCAAAATCATGAGTAAGCTCTCAATTCATGACAAAGCAGACATGGTTCATTTAGGTCTCAATGACTTCATGGATAACTTCTTTATCGGTCAGTTGATGAACGAAACTGCTTTGGCAGGTGTGGCATTGGCCTACCCGCTGACCGGTATTTTATTAGGTCTGGGATCCTGGGCTGGAACGGGGGCTGCAAACCTACTGAGTATTGCAATTGGAGATGAAGATCGTAGCACACAGGAAAGTATCCTTTCCAATGCTACCCTTTTCGCAATTATTAGCACGCTTTTTATAGCAATACCTTCATATTTCTTCGCTCAACCTTTGATCCGAATGATGGGCGGTGAAGGAGCCATTCTCGCAGAGGGAGTAGAATATTTCGAGATTACTATGCTGGCAGCCCCGTTTTGGGTCTACGGTCTTACGCTCAATATGATCATTCGTGGAGAAGGAAAAATGCCTACGGCGGCTTTGATGATGACTTATGGCTAAGCTGTCAATCTGGTACTAACACCTTTGTTTATTACCATTTTTGATATGGGGGTAGCTGGAGCAGCATGGGGTACGAATGTGGGTATGTTCATTTACTGCATAGTCGGGTATGTCTATTTCCTCAGAGGAAAAGCTTCCTTTTCTTCTGAGGTAAATTCATTGAGTTACGATAAGGGCGTTTTTCAATCCATTATGAAAATGGGTTTCCCTGGATTCATTATGACTATTATGGGTCTGATTCAAGCCATTGTGGTATTTAATGCTATCGTTAACAATGGAACCGATAGTGACCTGGCGTTCTTCGCCGGAGCTAATCGTTTTCTATTCTTTTTAATGACACCACTTTTTGGGCTGATGCGTGCCTTGCAGCCCGTCTTGGGGATCAACTTTGGTGCGAGACAGTACGACAGGGTAAAGAAAAGCTTCTGGCTCTTCACACGAACAGGTATCTATCTAGTAGCGCCATTTTGGTTGGTTTTGATGGTATTTCCTGGTGAAAGCATGTCACTGGTACTTCCAGATATATCTTTTTCAACTCAGGATTTAATGAACGTGAGGATCTATATGTTGGTACTTCCCATGCTGCCTCTGGTATTTATGGCGCTTACCTTCTTCCCAGCGATCAAAGAAGAGAAACATGCGAGCATCATTGGATTAGCAAGACAGTTGGTCTTCTATGTTCCTGCAATGCTCTTACTGCCCAGATTTTTGGGAGTAGAATGGGTGTATTACGGCAGCACATTGATCGATGTAATCGTAACGGGCTGGATATTAATGGTAGTCATGAAGCTCTTCAAGGCGATGTCTCCCAAGACAGAAATTGAAAATGAAAAGATGGTTACCGCTTAAAGCCTATGATTTTAAAGATTTTTCAATTTGAACTTAGAAGCAGAATAAGGCAACCACTGTTTATAATATTCTTTGTTTTGATGGCATTGCAGTCTATCTGGTACCTTCAAGGTGCGTACGATATTTATGTCAACGATGCTACTAATATGAACGGGGCCATCCTGTTCTATCAAATATTCGCAGGCACCAGCATCATCATGACCATACTCATAGCCCTGATTACCGGTTCGGTGCTTTGGAAGGACATTCAGTACAAGGCAACGGGTCTTATTTACACGACTTCCACTAACGAAAAAACCTTTTTCGCAGGAAGATTTTTGTCGGCTTATACCATCAACTTAATCCTCGGATTTGGAATGTTGGTTGGATTAGCGTTAGCTCCCTATTCGGGTATTGGAACACCTGATAAGTTTGGCCCAACTCCATGGGCACAGTTGTTCTTTGGATACTTTATTCTCACTGCCAGTAATTTATTTATCTATACGGCCCTAAGCATCTCTTTTTTGGTGTTAACCAGACGTATTGCATCCAGCTACCTCAGTATCTTCTTCATTACACTTATATTTTTTGTTTGTGAAACGTTACGACCCGAGTCTTCCAATATTGGCCTATTGCAAATTTGTGACCCTTCCGCATTTGTGTATACTACAATCACGGTTGAGACTATTCCAGTGGCCGAGCGAAACCTGGCTTTTTTACCACTGACTAAGATTTTTCTGTTGAATAGGGTCGTGTGGTTAGGATTTTCTATGCTTATGCTGGGGATTGCCTATAAATCTTTCTCCTTTAAGAAATTCGTTTCTTACGGTAAAAAAGCTAAAAACACTCAGAAAGTCGAAGAAAGTCAAGCTACAGTTTCGGTATCCAGACCGTCGCTTGTTATCCCTAAAGTACATGAGAGTTATCGGTTTACCGACTTTTTAAGTAAGCTCTTTCGATTGGCTTCATTGGAGGTTAAAAATCTGGTTCGTACACCCGGTTTTCGAATCCTGATCTTTATTTTATGTATTGTCTTTTTCTTATTCAACCTTTTATGGAATTCGTCCTTTTTTATCGGATCTAGCTATGCGCTCACCTCCACCATGACCTTGACACGGATTTCCATGGGAATTTGGGTCTCCTTTATATTGATGATTTGGACGGGGGAACTCCTGTTTAAGGATCGTGTAGTCGGTTTTTGGCAAGTCAATGATGCCTTACCTGTGCCCACCTGGGTCAATGTCTTATCAAAGTTCCTGGCGATGGCGGTAGTGACCTTCATCATTTCATGCATGTTTATTGTATTTGGAATTCTCGTTCAGCTGATCAAAGGAGCTTCAGCCGAAATCGATTTATGGTTTTACATCACAGAGCTACTCGGTTACAATTTAGGGTGGTTGAATTACTTGCAGATGCTCGCTTTTGTTTGCCTGATCGCTGGATTAACTGCTAATCGGTTTGCTACACACATGCTATCAGTGGGTATATACTTCTTCAACCTGATCAGCCTTGACCTGGGAATTATTCAAGAGACACGTTTTATTTACCTTGCGGTACCCGGTGTGAATGACTACTCAGAAATGAATGGGTATGGAATTTGGAATACCTCTATCCCATGGTTTTTCCTGTTATGGACATCTCTTGCCACAGCATTTGTAGCGCTAGGGATTTATTTCTGGAAAAGAGGAGCCAGTCACAAATTCAAAAAGAAATTTTCTTTGAGAGGCGACCAATTGAATTGGGCAGGAAAGGTCGTTGTAGCTGCTTCTTTGGCCGGGTTCTTTTATCTACAAACTTTCATTGTGAACCATGTCAATGCGAAGGGAAACTTTGAATCGAAGCAACAAGAACAGGAAAAGAATGCTGCTTACGAGAAAACGTATAAAAAACTCGAAGCCCACCCCCAACCAAAAATTAATGGTATCAACCTGAAGTTAGATTTCCACCCGGATAATCGATCTGCAGACTTCGAGACTACTTACCAACTTATTAACTCAACCGGTCGATGGATTGATACACTATACCTGAACTTTCCTGATTTCACAAAGTATAAGAATATTAGTTGGAACGGTAAAGGCGTAGAGCCGGCATGGACTGATTCAGAGCTCAATGTGATGGCGCTCGCTGTTAAAATGCCTCAAGATACGACGGGCATGCTAGCGATAAAGGGTTCCCGAGTTCATATCGGGTTTACACAGGATAGTGAAACACAACAGCCTGAAGTAACTTACAATGGGTCATTCCTACGTGCTCAGGATCTTCTCCCTGTCATCGGTTACAATGATGATTTAGAACTTATGGAGAATCGGTATCGATCCGACTGGGGCCTTCAAGAGCTAGGGCCGAGAATGTCTCCTGTTTCTGATTCTACTGCACTTGGTGAAGATGCGTATTCGCCTGATGCTACCTGGGTGAAGGGAACGATCGAGGTCAGCACTTCATCTGACCAGGTAGCCATAGGTCCGGGTAAACTTGTTAACTCATGGGAGTCAGACGGTAGAAACTACTATCAGTATTCGTTAGAATATTTAGCTCCCTTTGAGTGGTACTTTGGATCCGCTAGTTACGATCAGCAATCTTTCGACTTCAATGATGTGCGGTGTCATATTTACCATAAACCTGAACACGTCTACAACCTACCATTCTTCAAAAAATCATTTAGCAATGCTCTCAACTTTATCGAATCCAAGTTGGGTGCATACCCTTATAGCGAGGTGAGACTATTGGAGATTCCGTTTTATCAGGAACCTCATTACGCCTTTCCAAATACCATCGCTATTTCGGAAAACGAAGGTTGGTATGCTGATACTACATCGCTCGAAAATCGCGTATATATGGAGTTCACGGTAGCCTCAAATTTGATTGCCCATTGGATTATGCAAAATATTCCTGTTGCCAATGTACAAGGGGCAGATATGCTACGTCAAGCACTTCCTGAAGCCCTGGCTATGCAGATTGTTGAAGCTCAATTTGGTAAAGAAGGACTTGATGGGCTGATCACCAAAAAGCAAGGCCTGTATGCCCGGGAAAGAGGAACCGAACCTAACTCAGAACCTACACTAATAGCGGCTGATGGGATAGAGTACTTAGAAAGTAATAAAGGAACCCTTGCACTATATGAACTAAGTCAATTAATGGGTTTCAGTCACTTTAATAAAAATGTCAAAAACTGGGCTCAAGGTTTGGAAGCGAAAGGAACCTTCTACGATTTGTATTTAACACTGCTCGGCAGCGAACAAATTACCATGCTTTCCAAACCAGAAATCCAGGAATTAAAAAATGTATTTGAAAAAGTCGAACCATAACTCAAGAGCAACCAAGAAATTATAAAAGCCAACACATAAATCATTCAATCATGGAATTAGAAATAAAAAACCTATCAAAAACCTACTCTAATGGAGTACAAGCGCTTAAAGATGTAAGCCTTAGCATCGGTAAAGGGATGTTTGGGCTCTTAGGTCAAAACGGAGCGGGTAAATCCACGTTGATGCGCACCATTGCCACGCTACAGGATGCCGATAGTGGCACCATACATTTCAACGGGATTGATGTGGCCAAAGAACCCGAGAAACTGAGAAAGACGCTTGGATATTTACCCCAGGAATTCGGCGTTTATCCTAACGTTACGGCAGAGGAATTACTATCCCATATTGCCGATATGAAAGGCATTGTACAGAAAGGGGAACGAAAAGATACCGTAGAGGCGCTACTTCAAAAAGTCAACCTTTATGATGCTCGAAACAAAAAACTAGACGGCTACTCCGGCGGAATGAAGCAGAGATTTGGCATTGCCCAGGCTTTAGTAGGCAATCCGGACTTGATCATAGTGGATGAGCCTACCGCCGGCCTGGATCCCATGGAAAGGAACCGCTTTTACAACCTGCTTTCGGAACTAGGTGAAAACGCAGTAGTCATTCTTTCTACCCACATTGTGGAGGATGTAAGTACACTTTGTACGGATATGGCCATTATAGGTAAAGGTGAGGTAGTACTTACTGGCAAGCCCGATGAGATAGAGGAAGCGCTACGGGGTAAACTATACGAAATGCCCGTATCCAAAGACGAAATTGGTAAGTACCAGGAAAAGTACAACGTGATTTCCCAGCGTTTTTTCGCCGGCAGAATGATGATCACAATTCTTTCTGATGAGATGCCATCCAATGGGTTCGATACAAAAGCGCCGACTCTGGAGGATGCTTATTTCAAAATACTGAGCGAACACTAAATATGCAAACGATTCTTTCCATCATCAAAAGCGAGCTCAAGCAACGCCTGTTCAGCTGGGTTACCGTCATCTTCTTCTTGATGCTGGTATTCCAGGCCATATGGTATACCAAAGGTGGCTTCGAATATTTTGCTAATGAAAATGTGCTGATGAATGCTCCTAGTATCATTTATCGAAACTATGCCGCAATGGGTATGTTGATGATCATCATCATCGCGATCTCTACCGGAGGTGTATTGTACAAGGACATTCAGTACAAATCGTCTGAGTGGACTTACGCAATGCCGATCAATGAAAAAGAATTTTTCGTAGGACGTTTCTTAGCGGCTTTTTTGTACCTCGTCATCATCAGTACGGGCTTAATTCTAGGGCACTTTTTGCTTCCTTTTTCTGGTATTGGTGAGGCTAACCAATTTGGCCCTCAACCTTGGGGGCAATTGTTTCATGGATGGCTCATGTTTACTGTTCCAAATCTATTTGTATACGTAGCACTTGTGTTTTTCTCCATTGTGTTCTCCAGACGAATTGCCACAAGCTATCTTGCGGTTTTTGCGGTAGTTATTACCTTTTTGATCGCTCAAACTTCTTACGAAACCGGAGGTGGAAACAACTTGTTAGCATACCTCTTAGTGGATCCGGGAGGCTATGTCGCCGCTCAGTATTACGCAGATTTACAGTCCCCTCTAGAAAAAAATACAGCCTACTTTCAATTGAATGGTTATCTATTACAAAATAGACTGCTATGGGCTGGAATTGCTTTACTTCTGGCTGTAGCTGCTTATTTCAAGTTTTCGTTCAAGTACTTCATTCAAGCCGGAGTTGATAAGTCGAAGAAGATCAAGGAAGAGCGCAGTAACCTTTTCAGTGGTGCGACTGTACGAGTTCCTAAGATTGCAAAACAATTTGGGATTGCCGATTTTTTGAAAAAGCTCGGGACACTATCCAAACTGGAGTTTTTGAATATCGTTCGGCCGACATCCTTCAAGATCATTCTGGGGATCATTCTGTTAATGGTTTTCTTACAAAACGTGACTTGGAATGCTACGTATTACATCGGCAAGGAGGTACCTATCAGTAGTAATATGACCTTCTTCCGTTTGCAGTGGGGGGTTTTTGTCAATATGTTGATCATGATTTGGGCAGGTGAGCTCTTTTTCAAAGATAAGACCGTCAATATCTGGCAGATCACCGATTCACTACCCGTCCCCGTGTGGGTGACGCAGCTTTCTCGTTTCGTTGCGGTTATTGGACTTTCATTCGTGTTGAGCCTTAGCTTCATCGCGGTTTCCATTTTCACGCAGATTCTGCTAGGCGGGGCTTCGTACATCGATTTAGCCCGTTTTGCGGAGGACTTACTCTTGTATCGCTGGGCGTTTATGAACTTTGTAATGTATGCTGCCCTTGTTTTTTTCGTAGCAGGGCTTACCTCTAATCGCATCATTACCCATATCCTCAGTGTTGGCTTATTTTTATTCCTGGTGGTCTCTTTTGACATGGGGATCGTAGAGGACCTGCGTATTGGTTACGGATTTGTACCGGGTATAGAAGACTTTTCAGAAATCAGTAGCTACGGAATTTTCCAAACCTCCGCTAATTGGTTTTTCCTGCTTTGGACATCTTTGGCAATTACGTTGATCATGGCTGGTATATGGCTTTGGAAACGAGGCTCTGATAAAAAATGGCGTCATCGACTCTCACTGAAAAATGTACAACTGGCGCATACCTCGAAGTTAGCGATGGTAGGATGCATCGGTGTATTCTTTTTCTTGATGTCTTTCATTACGAAGAATGTGTATGATAATGGAAATTTTGTTCCGGAAGACGAGCAAGAACGGCTAGATGCGGAGTATGAATATAAATACAAACATTTAGAGGCCTACCCACAACCGAAGTATTTAAAAGTTGATCTGGAAATTGATCTTTTCCCTTCGGAAAGAAAGGCGACTTATGAGGCTGAAATTGTATTAGCTAATGCATTGGATATTGACACACTCTTTCTGAATTGGAAAGATTTTGTAGTGATAACCAGCCTGAAGCTGAATCAGCAAGAGCTTAAACCTGTGAAAGAAGATGAAGGTCAGAACCTTACAGCCTATCTTATTCCAAAAGAGGCTAAAGGAGACAGCTTGTTAAGTGTGTCTATTGAGGGTAAAAAGCAGTACGTAGGTTTTGTCCAAGGTGATTTTCAGGGAGACTTAACTAGGGTTGGCAGCTTTGCCAGTATCCACGAATTCTTGCCCGTAATCGGATATGATAGTGACCATGAACTGTCAGAAAACCGTACGCGGGAAGCGCTCGAATTGACCAGACTGTCCTCACGGATGGCTGAAATTGGAGATCCGTTGGCTAAAGGTCAGGATTTCTTTGCTCCGGATGCGGGACTGGTTACTGGTAGCATTACCATAAGTACCGAAACAGGCCAGGTACCTTTTACGGCAGGAACCTTGATGAAAAAGGAAGAACGGGAAGGACGTACTATAGCCACTTATCAGATCGATGATCCATCCGCTTTTAATTGGCATTTGGGATCCTCCGAATATGCACTTGTTCAAGGTGTGGCAAGTGGGCTGGACTATACCCTTTTCCACAAGCGTGAGCATAGCTTTAACATCGACTTATATCGAGATGCAATGGACAAAGGAATATCCTATATGCAGAAGCAATTTGGAGCAAACGCGGTTCGGGATAAGTTGCAAGTGTTAGAGATGCATCGCTGGCAAGACCCATTCTATACTTTCGCCAACACCTTGGTTATCTCCGAAAAAGAGGGATGGGTAGCTGACACAAGAGGATTGCAAGAGAAAGCATATCTCTATCTCAAGATAGGTAGCGGTTTGGCCAGCCTTTGGCTACAGGACAATGTTCAAGTCGCCAACGTGCAAGGCGCACAGATGCTTGCTGAAGCTTTGCCTGAGGCCATCGGTCTACAATTTGTAATGGAGGTATTTGGTAAAGAAGGGGTTCAATTATTGACTGAAAAGAAAATGGAGCAGTACGCGAAAGATCGTCACAATGAACCAAATCAGGAACCTCCCTTACTCTACGCCGATGGGGCTGACTACCTTGAGATTAATAAAGGAGCCACTGCGCTTAGTAATCTAGTTACTGAGATAGGATACGAAAAATTTATTTCTATAGTACTGAAATGGGCTGCGTCTAATCAAGGAGAGAAAGTTGTATTCAAATCCCTTTACGAGATCTTGATCAACCATTTATCCGATGAATCTCGCGAGCAGTGGGTGAAGGTATTTGAAACTACCGAGAGCGGGCTGATTTAAATCAGCCCGCTTTCTTAAAATTTACTCACACTATTTCTAGGAATGAAAATCAATGAGATCAAAGTTGGAACTCACTAGCTATCAGAAATTATGATCCGTAAAATATTAAAATTCGAACTTAAGGCTCGTTTTACCCAGCCGTTGACCATTATCTATTTTCTCATGTTGGTGTTTCAAGGCATTTGGTACACCCAGGGGAGCTATAAGTATTATGTAAATGACGCTACTTTAATGAATGGTTCTGCCATCTTTTACAAGACGCTGGCTGGTGGAGGTATGCTACTATGTATCATCCTGGCACTGATTACCGGTACGGTCCTCTATAAAGATATTCAACACAAAACCTCTGGGATTATCTACGCCACCCCTGTCGATCAGAAGCGCTTTTTTCTGGGCAGGTTTATTTCAGCTTATTTGA
>CALBPF010000297.1 GCA_937899105.1 uncultured Flammeovirgaceae bacterium
AAGTACTTTTAAACTTATCCAGTTTTTCGGAAAAGGTAACGTCCTTATTCTTTTTAAGGTGCAGTTTAATGTTAACAAGAAGCTCATCAGCCCCGGCGTCTAAGGCTGTCTCCCTAACATCATCCAGCAGCTTTAAAACCTTAAGCTTTGGTCCTTCAATCACAGTTTCCATTGGAGTTACAGCATACTTTAGACCACTTTTCTGAATTACGGAAATGGCCGCATCTATATACTTGTTATAATGGCTTTCTCCCTGAAGAGGCACAATTTGTACAGCTGCATTTATTAAGTGGTTATTGTTCATTTCAACTAACGGTAGATCCATTGTCAATAGCCACAGGTGGCGCGATAAATTTAAGACTTCCATCACTGTTTTCAGCCATCAGGATCATTCCCTCTGATTCAATCCCCATCATTTTCCGGGGTGCAAGATTAACCAATACACAAACTTGCCTGCCAATTACTTCTTCCACAGAAAAATGCTGGGCTATCCCACTTAAGATGGTCCTGGTATCAATCCCCGTATCAACAGTTAGTTTTAATAACTTCTTGGATTTAGGAACAGCCTCGGCATCAAGTATTGTACTGATCCGCATGTCCATTTTTATAAAATCATCGTAGTTAATAACCTCTTTCACCGGAGCTACTTTGCTATTTGTTGCTTCATTCTCCAATTTAGTCTTCTCTAGCTTCTCAATTTGCTTCTCGATCACCTCATCTTCAATTTTTTCAAACAACAATTCTGGTTTATCTATAGAGTGACCTGCGGAAAGTAAATCATCAGATCCTACCTTTTCCCATCCTGATCCTTCGAAATTGAGAATAGATTTCAGTTTGACCGAAGTATTTGGTAAGAAGGGCTCCCCTAATAAACTTAGATTGGCGGCCACCTGAAGCGCCAAGTTTAGAATAGTTTTAACCCTCTCCGGATCAGTCTTAATTAATTTCCAAGGCTCAGTATCGGCCAAGTATTTGTTTCCCGCCCGAGCCAAATCCATGAACTCTGACAGCGCTTCCCTGAACTTAAAGCTCTCTAATGCCTCAGCTATCTTTTGGGGAGCTACTGTTAAACGGCTTATAATCTCTTTTTCAGCATCGAATAATTCTCCAACCTCAGGAAGCGCACCATCAAAATATTTTTGAGTAAGCACCAAAGCCCTGTTAACAAAATTACCGTAGATGGCTACAAGTTCATTGTTATTACGAGCTTGGAAATCTTTCCAGGTAAAGTCATTGTCTTTAGTTTCCGGTGCGTTAGCGCATAGCACATATCGTAAAACATCCTCCTTTCCAGGTAGTTCTTCCAGATACTCATGCAGCCATACGGCCCAGTTCCTTGAAGTACTTATTTTATCACCTTCGAGATTTAAAAACTCATTGGCAGGCACATTATCCGGTAAAACAAAATCACCGTCCGCTTTCAGAATACTGGGGAAAATGATGCAATGGAAAACAATATTGTCCTTCCCAATAAAATGAATAAGTCGTGTCTCTTCGTCTTTCCAGTAAGGCTCCCAGTCTATGCCCTTCCTCTCCGCCCACTCCTTGGTAGCTGAAATGTAGCCTATAGGAGCATCAAACCACACGTATAACACTTTCCCCTCTGCTCCTGCCACCGGCACAGGTATACCCCAATCCAGGTCCCGGGTCATAGCACGTGAGCGAAGGCCCGTATCCAACCAGGATTTACACTGACCATAGACATTGGCCTTCCATTCTTTATGGCCTTCCAGAATATATTCTCTGAGCCAAGGTTCGTAGTTCTGCATAGGAAGGAACCAGTGCTTAGTTTCTTTTTTAATCGGGGTGGCGCCACTTAAAGCCGACTTCGGGTTAATCAGCTCATCCGGGCTGAGTGAAGTTCCACACCGTTCACACTGGTCACCATAGGCCTGATCATAAGAACAATTCGGGCAGGTACCGATAATATACCGATCTGCAAGAAACTGGCCGGCCTCATCATCATAGTATTGGGAACTCGTTTTCTCCTCAAATTCACCGTTATCGTACAGATTTTTAAATAGCTCTGAAGAAGTTTCATGATGAATCTTCGCTGATGTTCTTGAATAAACATCAAAGGATATTCCTAGTTTCTCAAAAGAACTTTTGATAATTGCGTGGTACTTATCTACAATCTGTTGAGGAGTTACACCCTCCTTTCGAGCTCTGAGCGTTATAGCTACTCCATGTTCGTCTGATCCGCAGACAAAGGCCACATCTTTATTAGTATTTCGGAGATAACGAACATAAATATCGGCAGGTACATATACTCCCGCCAGGTGACCAATATGTACCGGACCATTCGCATAGGGCAAGGCAGCTGTAATTGTATATCTTTTGAACTTATGAGGCATTATTGATTATTTGGAAGCGTAAAGATAGGTGATACTACTTTGTATGTGCAGTGTCTTGACCGAACAGAAATAAATTTAATTAGGCCGGCAATTCCACGGTAAATTTAGTATACCCTTCGTCCGTTTTTGAGTGAGTGATTTTACCGTGCAATTTTTCTACCGCAAGTTTTACAAGATATAAACCCAACCCTGCGGTATCGGAAACCTCTGAGGCCCTGGAGAAAATTTCAAAAATTTTGCTTGAGGCTTTTTCATCTACCCCTATTCCATTATCAATAACGTTTAATTTAAGATGACCATTTTCCCGGTGGGCCTCAAGCCGCACCCATGAATTCACACGATTTGAACTATTATGGAACTTGAAAGCATTTGAAACCATATTCCCGAGAATGATCTTCAAAAGCACTTCATCAGATTGAAAATTATCCAGCTTACCAATCTTATTTTCAACCTTAATGTCATTTTGACCTGATATAAAGGATTGTTCACGAACAATCTCTTTAGACAGACCTTGCAGGTCGATTGGATTTTGCGCGATAAGCGAATTATTGATCTGATTGATGATCAGCAGCTTGGAGAGTATCTCATTGAGGCGGAATGCGGTCTTTCCAATCTTGTCAAAATAATCGCGGGACTTTTGCTCTTGAATATCTATCAGCGCTACATTACACATGCCTTGTAGCGTCGCTAGCGGGCCCCGGATATCATGGGATGTTTTATAAATGAAGTTATCGAGATCCGTGTTCGACTTCATCAAGGCGGCGTTGGCCTCTTTAAGCTCTTTAGTACGCTCTCTTACCTTTTCTTCAAGTACATTATTTTGCTGCTCAATGATACGTTTGGCTTCAGCCAGCTCACGATTGGTCTTTCTTCTGAGTTGGTTTATTCGATACAGGATAAAAAGGATGATGGAAATAAGGATGATGATTACTACCGA
>CALBPF010000298.1 GCA_937899105.1 uncultured Flammeovirgaceae bacterium
CGTCAGACCACTCTAAGTGGTCAGACGACTAAGCGTAACACTTATAAATTTTAAAACAATGGAAACTATAGTCAAAACAAAATGGAGTGTGGATAAGGCACACACAGAGATCGGGTTTAAAGTAAAGCACATGATGATCTCATCGGTTAGAGGCAAGTTTAATGACTTCGATCTGATCGTAGAATCGGAGCGTGAAGACTTCGAAAACGCTGAAATCAAATTTTCCGCTAAAGTAGATTCAATAGATACGAATAATAGGGATAGAGACAATCATCTGAGGTCTGATGATTTCTTTAATGCTGCTGAATACCCTGAATTGAAGTTTAAATCCAAATCATTCGATGGTGAGAAGCTTATAGGTGATTTGACCATTCGGGATATCTCCTATGAGATTGTTCTCGTTGTTGATTTAATCGGCGTAGTTATCGATCCATACGGTCAAACCAAAGCCGGTTTTCAGATTAAGGGTGACCTGAATCGTAAGGGCTTTGGACTCAGCTGGAGTGCTGTAACTGAAGCAGGTAGCATCGTAGTAGGTGACAAAGTAGAGCTGTTGATCGAAGTTCAGCTTATTCATAGCTAATCGAGGAGGGAAATGAGACTTCTGAACTTAAAATATGTCATGAGCAGCATAATGAATACCAATATGCCCAGCAATAGGTTAGATATAGCTTTGCTGGTTTATCGATTGCTCATTTCCCTTTCTTTAATAAATACCCATGGGCTCAAAAAACTACTTGACTTTGAAGGTTCAGTGGCTCATATCCCTGATCCATTTGGTATGGGTGGGGAACTGAGTACCTATTTTGCCATTTTTGCCAACGTTATTTGCCCGATGTTTATCATCCTCGGTCTTTTTACAAGACTCGCCATTTTACCGATTGTTGCTATAACGCTTTCCGGACTTCTGCTTGTACACTATACAGATCCGTGGCCGGTCAAGGACGTTCCACTGATGTACTCATTAGCGTTTTTTCTATTACTCTATCTTGGTCCTGGAAAATATTCAATGGATTATGGACTAACACAGAAAAAATGAAAGCACAAATATTCCTAATAGTATTGGCAATAATAGCCGGGGCAGTACTTCCGGTGCAGGCCGGGCTTAATGTGCAACTAGGTAAAGCCGTCCATCAGCCCATTTTTGCGGCATTTGCCTCTTTCTTAGTAGGGAGCGCGGGCCTACTGGTATACCTTTTTATGCTCAAGTTTCAGTTTGATACCATTGCAGAAATAAAAACGGTTTCTCCTGTAGTATGGATAGCCGGACTTTTAGGTGCATTTTATGTGGCTGCTGTTATTATTGTGGCGCCTAAATTAGGAGCAGCACTCACTTTTTCTTTGATTGTTACAGGTCAAATGTTTGTGTCAATGGTGCTCGACCACTTTGGTCTTCTTGGTATGCCTAGAGTGCCTTTGAACTGGCAGCGCCTCCTTGGCATTGCATTCCTCATAGGAGGTGTACTACTCATTCGAAAGTTTTAAATGAGAGTATTCGGAGTCATACTGCTTTTTATAAGTACTCTGACTTCGGCTCAGCAAAATGAAATGTCATTTGCACTTTTACGCCAAAATGATGGCCTAGGCATTTCATCAGATTCTTTGGAATCAAGTTCATCATTTTACAAACACATTAAGTCTATTTCGCTTGGTCAAAATAATATATTAAGTCTGGGCGGTAGTAATCGGTTTCAGGTAGAATCATTTATTAACGAACAATTTGGGAGCCTCCCTGTAAATGATAATATCTGGTTTCTGAACCGGACCATGCTTCACGCTCATTTATATTTAGGAAGGCGTTTCCAATTCTTTGGGGAGCTAAATTCTAGTCAAATTACGGGTAAAGAAGCCCTGGTTCCGGTAGATATGGATGAACTCTCCATGAATCAGTTATTCATAGCCTACTCGTTTAACGACCGTTGGAGCCTGCTTTTAGGGCGCGAAAACTTCAGGTTAGGAAGCGGTAGGCTCATTGATGTCAGGGAAGGACCTAACGTTAGGCGTAGTTTCGACCAAATCAAATTAATGTATCGGAGTGCAACTACGGATGTCAGTGTTTTTTTTGCCATACCTGTACAGCCCAAACCTGGTGTATTTGATAATGAAGCTTTAGAAACCAGTGAGTTTGTGGCTGGACTTTACATGACCAAAAGACTGGGACCTACCCTGAATTTTGACATCTATTATTTGTTCAAAAAAGAAGAAGATAAGATATGGAACAAAGGGATAGGTAGTGATGAAAGATCCAGTATTGGAATACGTCACTTTGGAAAGTTAAATAAGCTGCGATTTAATAATGAGTTTGTATACCAATTTGGAGATTTTGATGCGGAAGAAATTAGTGCGTGGACGGCTTCATTCAATCTTGAGGGAGATCTTCAATGGTTGGGTCATACTTTTACCTTAGGGATAAAGACGGAAGCGATAAGTGGTGATAGCGATCTCGATGATAATAGGCTAAATACCTTTGACGGGCTTTATCCACGAGGGGCTTATTTCGGCAGAGTGGCTCGCTTTGGACCTTCGAACTTAGTAGATGTTCACCCTTATTTAAATACCAATATTGGTCAATTTTATGTTGAGTTAGATTACGTATCCTTTTGGCGTTTCTCTAGCGACGATGGTGTTTATAATCCAGCTTTAATTCTAGAGTATCCAGCACAGAATGATAATAGAAAAATTGCGCAACAGATTGGAACGATAACAGGAATTGAAATAAGTAAACACTTTGCTCTGGAGTTAGAGACAAATCTTATCTTTCCTGAAACTTTTTTGAGAAGAAGTAATTTGAACAATACACTCTTTCATTCAGTTTTGACCGCAGAATTTAAATTTTAAAATGGAACATCAAGTCCTGATTAATATCTGTGCCATTTTTGGGGTGGCCACCTTAGTCATTATTATCTGTAAAATGTTGAAGATCAGATATATTATTGGCTATCTGATCACGGGCGTATTTTTAAGTCCGCACACATCCGGTCTTTTCTCTAAGATGGAGGAGGTAGAAATCTATTCTGAAATCGGCATTATTCTTTTGTTGTTTACCGTAGGGCTTGAATTCTCTTTTAGCAATCTAAAGCGTATAAAGAACTATGTGTTGGTGGGAGGGGCAGCGCAGGTTTTTCTCACGATTTTTCTTACGGCGGCCTTGATTTGGTTACTGGTGAGACCATCTATCGAAGAGAGTGTGTTCTGGGGGTTTCTGTATGCCCTGAGCAGTACGGCTATAGTGGTAAAAGTACTTCAGGATCGAAATATGATCAATACACCACACGGTAAATTCATCCTGGCGGTACTTCTTTTTCAGGACATTATGATCGTCCCCTTGATGTTGTTTACACCCATATTAGCCGGGGTTGGAGATAGTCCAGGAACCGCCTTATTGTGGTTGATTGGAAAAATGATTCTCATGGGAGGTATTGCTTTTCTTTTGGCCAAATATGTCATTCCTTTCTTTTTAAAAACGGAAATGAAAGTGCAAAGTCAGGAAGTATTCCTCATTGCAACTGTTTTTATAGTTACGGGTATTGCTCTACTTACCGAAAAGCTAGGGCTTTCACTGGCTTTAGGTGCTTTTATTGCCGGCTTGATCATTGCGGAAACGGATTATAACCGCATGGCCATTTCTTGCTTTCTGCCGTTCCGATATGTCTTTATGAGTTTCTTTTTTATTTCTATGGGCATGTTACTGGATTACAAGATATTTCTCACAGATTTTCCCTGGATCGCTTTCTGGTTCGTCTTCTCCTTGTCAGTCAAAGCTATTGCCGGAATTTTGGCGGCAAAAACCATGAAGATCGATTGGAAGACGGCTCTGGCTGCGGGTTTCTCTATCGCACAAATTGGTGAATTTTCGTTTGTATTGGCACAAAGTGGTTTAGAATATCAACTGATCAGCATGAATAATTATCAGATATTCCTGGCCGTCTCGATTCTGCTGATGTCTTTGACGCCTTTCATTGTTGGAAATGCTGAGAAAATTCAGCCTGCCCTGGTTTCATTCTTTGGGAAAAAGCAAAAGTTACAAAAAAAGAGTTCAGATGAGTAATGATAAACTTCACCTTTATGGTGCTGACTGGTGCCTTAAGTCAGCTAATCTTAGAAACTATTTACAGTCAATCTGGGTAGAATTTGATGATTTTAATGTTGAGGAAGATTCAGAGGCTGCGGAGCGGGTAAAAGCTTTATATGATGGAACACTTAAATTTCCCACCATTACATTTGGTTCTGAACATCTCAAAAATCCCAAGATAGGGGAGCTGGATGCATTCTTGAAAAAACATAACCTTTTGGATTAAGCTATTTTGATGGATGTGCGGCCTCGTCTAAAAACCAATACAACTTAGAGGATTCAGGATTAACTAATGCAGCGGGGTAGTTTTTACTGACCTCAGATTTGGATAAAATCTCAGTTACTTTTTCCTGCTTATCTTCTCCGGTGACCAAGAATGCAACCTCTTTCGCATTATTGATCACTTTTCCGGTT
The DNA here is from genome assembly GCA_937899105.1 of uncultured Flammeovirgaceae bacterium. Classification (GTDB taxonomy): domain Bacteria; phylum Bacteroidota; class Bacteroidia; order Cytophagales; family Cyclobacteriaceae; genus Fulvivirga. Next base: position 4,487 of record CALBPF010000298.1, read on the forward strand.
AATGAAACTCTTCTTTGTCCAGAGTCTGGATGTATGGCTACTGCGCAGTTAGGCTTGGCATCCCACAGCTCAATTTCGTGTGGAAATATAGACGCCGTATGCCCATCACTGCCCATGCCTAAGATCACCAAATCGAACTGGGGTACCCCCTTATTTTTAGGAAGAGACACGTTGAGCACAGATCCGTACCGAGTAGCTTCTTTTTCGGGATCATCTTCTCCCTTAATACGGTGTATATTTTCTTCGGGAATCACGATGTGATTAAGCAGGTGATCTGCGGTCATTTTATAGTTGCTCTCTTCGTGATCGGGTGGTACGCATCTTTCATCGCCCCAAAAGAGATGTACATTACTCCAATCCTGATATTGGAAATTACCTACCAGATAGTCGAAAACTATTTTGGGTGTGCTACCTCCCGAAAGGGCAATAGAGAGATTTTTGCGGGTTTCTATCTTGTCTACAAGGATAGATGAGAACTGCTTCGCTACCTCCTGTTTATTGTTGTGTACTTTTAATTCCATATGGCCAAGCTACAAAAGTCTTTGAGACTTTTGTCGTTTCTAGTAGAGGTGATGGGCCTTTTCATCCAGTCGTCAGATTACTACTGATTTAGCATAATACACAGTATCCAGGATCATCTGCTAGATTAGGTCCTGGATTACGCCAGAAATAATTGCCTTCGATCAGATCATCAGAATGCTCAGGTCCCCAAACACCAGCGGCATAACCATACATTGGCGCCTTGGTTCCCTGCCAATAATTGAGAATAGGATCAACAAAACGCCAGGCAGCCTCTACTTCATCGCCGCGAGCATACAGTGTCGCATCACCCTGCATAGCATCCAGTAATAGTCTTTCGTAGGCATTCATCACCCCGTTGATGGCTATGTCAGAGTAGTAAAAGTCCATGTTGGCCTCTTCGACAATAAATCCTTGACCAGGAACCTTTACCCCGAATTTCATCATAATGCCCTCGTCAGGATGTATGCGTATGATCAGTTTATTGTCTTTATCCGCGCCTACAAATAAACTATGTGGCGTAGATTTAAAGTGAATGACTACTTCGGTCACCTTTGTGGGCATGCGCTTTGCCGTGCGTACATAGAAGGGTACACCTTTCCAACGCCAATTATCTATGTAGAATTTAATGGCAGCGAAGGTCTCAGTGAGTGACTCTGGATCCACACCATCTTCTTCCCGGTAACCTTTAACTTTCTGTCCTTCAATTTCCGAAGGCCTATATTGGCCTCTCATGGTATTTTCGAAAAGTGTTTTTTCATCGTTCATGATTCGCATGGCCTTAAGAACTTTGACCTTTTCGTTGCGGATCTCGACGGAGGTGGCCTTGACAGGAGGTTCCATGGCCACTAATGATACCACTTGAAGTAAGTGGTTTTGAAACATATCTCTGAGAGCCCCGGATTTATCATAATATCCACCACGTTTTTCTACCCCCAGACTTTCAGCATTGGTGACTTCAATGTGTTGAATGTAATTTCTATTCCATAGGGGCTCAAATACACTGTTACTAAATCGGGTTACTAAAAGGTTTTGAACCGTTTCTTTTCCTAAATAGTGATCTATTCTATAGATCTGGTCTTCCTCAAAGAATTCAAGTAAGTCTTTGTTTAAGGTTTGGGCTGTTTTTAAATCGTAGCCGAAAGGCTTTTCTACGATCAGCCTACGCCAGCCTTCCGACTGATTGCTTAGATCGGCTTCCGACAACCGCTGGGATATTGTTTTATAGACACTGGGAGGCGTTGAAAGGTAAAAGATATAATTTCCATCTGTAGCAAAAGAAGTATTGAGCTTATTTATTCTTTCCTTAAGGTCGTTGTAATTAGAATCGTAGCCATCTATTGACTGATAGAATATTTTTTCAGAAAAAGTCCTTAGTTTTTCCTGATCTTCATTCTCCATGTAAGCACTTTCCAGCGCAACTCTGTTCCTGAAGTCGTCATCTGATAAATCACTTCTACTTGTTCCCAATATCACATAATTTTCGGGTAAATCTTTATCCTGGAACAAAGCAAACAAGGCAGGAATCAGTTTTCTGGCAGTGAGATCACCTGATGCTCCAAAAATAATAAGCATTTGGTTGTCGGTTTTTTTCATAGGATTCGGCTCAATACGATAAAAATTAAAGACCTTCGTTTTTATTAGTCAAAAATGATGATCATATTGATCATCGAATTTTACATCGCCTAATATAAGTTTTTCAAATGACGGAACATAAGTACGATTTTGGTTTAGTAGGCCTCGGGGTAATGGGGCACAATTTTATTTTGAATGTCGCTGATAAGGGTTTCTCAGTCTGCGGCCTTGACTTGGATCAGTTGAAGGTGGATCAATTGATTTCTTCTGGTGGTGATACTGAAAGAGTACAAGCCACAACGAAAACAGAAGAGTTCGCTGCATCTCTTAAATCACCCAGAAAAATAATGCTGTTAGTTCCAGCCGGTAAACTTGTGGATACTGCCATTGAAAGCTTGTTGCCGTATTTATCAGAAGAAGATATTATCATTGACGGTGGTAATTCTTTCTTTACGGATACCGATAGGAGAGAAGCCTATTTAGCAGAAAAAGGTATTAATTTTTTTGGTTCCGGTGTTTCCGGTGGGGCAGAGGGCGCCAGAAGGGGCCCCAGTATTATGCCGGGGGGGAATAAAGAAGCCTATCAACATATAAAACCCATTTTTGAGGCGGCAGCTGCTAAATTTAACGGTGAGCCTTGTGTGACTTACTTAGGTCCTAAATCCGCAGGTAATTACGTAAAGATGGTGCATAATGGGATTGAGTATGGCCTAATGCAACTGACTTCGGAGGTTTATGACCTTTTAAAGAAAGCCGGAGGTTTGACCAACGACGAATTAAGTTCAACTTTTGACGCATGGAATAATGGTCGTTTACAATCATTTCTCATTGAGATTACTTCCGAGATATTTAGTCAGGATGATGATCTTACCAACGGCCGTTTGGTTGATATGATATTGGACAAAGCTAAGCAGAAAGGTACGGGGAAGTGGACCTCTCAAAATGCTATGGATTTAGGTATTCCCGTGCCTTCCATAGATATTGCTGTAAGTATGCGTGAGATCTCCGCATTTAAGGACATGCGTATGGAGACAGAAAAGCTCTATGAAAAACCTAATCCTGCCGATGTGGACAAGGATCAGTTTACCGCCAAGATGGAACAAGCACTTTATTTTAGTTTCATTATCACGTATGCCCAGGGGTTACAGCAACTTGTTGAGGCGTCCGAGGAATATGGATATGAGCTAAATATGTCGGAGGTAGCTAAAATATGGCGCGCCGGCTGTATCATTCGTGCTGCCTTACTTGATGATATATCAAAAACATTTAGTGCGAATAATAAACTTAAGAATATAGTGATGGCCCCTGCCTTTGTAGAGAAGTTGAAGGGTACGGTAAGTGCTACACGCGAAGTGGTAGCATACGGAGCTACCTATGGAATCCCACTACCGGGATTATCAAATAGCCTTACTTATTTTGATGCGATAACAAGTGGTAGATTGCCATTAAATTTAATCCAGGCCCAAAGAGATCATTTTGGTTCACACACCTATGAGCGATTGGATAGAGACGGTATTTTTCATACCGAGTGGAAATGACATGGCAGATATATGAAAAATGAACTTGTACAATACATTATAGATCTATTCAGTGTAATTAAAGAACCAGTAATGCCGATCAATACTTGAGTATGAAGCTCCATCACGTTAGAAATGCTACTCTGATTGTTGAAACTGAGGAGCGCTGCATTCTAGTTGACCCAATGCTTGGTTCTGCAGGTACGATGCCACCTTTTTCGGTTTTTAAATCCAAAGCAAAAAGGAATCCAATCGTGGGTTTCCCAAAAGAATCCAAGGGAATACTTGAAAAGGTGGATCATTGCTTGATTACCCATTTACACCCTGATCATTTGGATAAGGCAGGAAAGGCATTTTTGAAGGAGAGACAGATTCCTATTACCTGTAGCTTGCATGATGAAAAAGCCTTGAGCAAAGCCGGACTTAAAGTGGCGCAGGTACTAGATTATTGGAAAGAAGAGAAGTTCTTGGGTGGATCAATTTTGGGTACACCGGCAACTCATGGTTATGGCTGGGTTACGGTTTTAGCTGGGAAAGTAATGGGTTTCTTTATCACTCTTCCTGACGAATGCTCTTTGTATCTTAGTTCGGATACAATTTACACAGACGATGTAAGAAAAATTCTGAATGAGTATAAGCCCAATATTTCAGTTCTGGCAACAGGTGCGGCCAGGTTTGACTTTGGTAAGCCTTTGTTGATGACACTTGATGACGCCATCTCCTTTATTCACGATAGCCCAGGCAAAGTTTTAGCCAATCACATGGAATCCATAAATCACTGCCCGGTTACCCGCAATATCCTACGTGATCGATTGCAAAAAGAAGGGCTGAGGAACAAAGTGTGGGTGCCGGAGGACGGATCAATCATTATACCTTAAGAAGTTTTGACTTGAGTTTATTTACAGATTCTTTCTCATTAAGATTAGTGCTTTGTTAACTAGCAGACAACCTGTAATGGTATTATCTTCTATCTTTAGTTATTGAAATTAGTTAACCGCGATATTGCCATTCTTTTTTTCAGTCGGTCTTCTTGTGAAGAAGCGAACCAAAAGCAATGGTTTTCCGGGAAGAGCCAAGCTAATTTACAGGTGGCCCGTTGTCTAAGTGAGCAGATTTCTGAGGTATTGAAAAAAACAGGATTAGCTGTATTTCACTTTCATGAAGGCAATCAGGTAGGGAGTACATTTGGCGAGCGTCTGACAAATGCATTGCAAGAAGTTTTTCACTTAGGTTATGATGGAGTCATTGCCGTTGGTAACGACACTCCTGAACTGATTAGCATTGATGTTAATGATGTCGCCGGCAGACTAGCTCAAGGTGATTGCGTTTTAGGTCCGTCGTTGAGAGGAGGTGCCTACCTTATTGGACTGACCAAAAAATCATTTAATTATCATAGTATTCGAGCTCTACCCTGGAAAAAAGCTATTCTTTTTGAATCATTTTGTGATCTGCTCAGATCAGGGGGTCACAAAATAGAACTGTTGGCTGCATTAAGGGATGTTAACTCATTTCATGATCTATTGGCCTTGTTAAGAAATAGTCGAATCCCACTGGATTTGAAGCGGGTCATTAAATTGATCCTGATTCACTTCACGAACCGTTTTCCCGAGATAAAAACGACCTTTAGAGTATCCACTTTATCAGTACGCTCTCTACGTGCGCCTCCGGCCTTATACAGCATTCTATAGCTCGTTAAATTTTACACCTGATTTTCCGGGTGTTGTTTCAATTCATTATTTATTAGTTAAATGGCAAAATCATACTATGATCCTGCGGATCTAAAAAAATTTGGAAATATAACAGAATGGCAGAAGGAACTTGGCGATAAGTTCTTTGATTACTACGGAACGGTTTTTCAGGAAGGTGCACTTACCGCACGAGAAAAGTCACTTATTGCTTTGGCAGTTTCGCACGCTGTTCAGTGTCCGTATTGTATTGACGCTTACACGGACGATTGTCTTAAAAAGGGTGTAGATGAGGAACAAATGATGGAAGCGGTACATGTTACTGCGGCTATCAAAGGTGGAGCAGCATTGGTGCATGGTGTGCAAATGATGAATAAGGTAAGCGATAAATTAATGTAGAGTGAAGCCGGCTACTAAATCCCTTCTTAAGATAAAAAGTAGGCTTGCAGATCCCAAAGAGCAACTCCGAATATTAAGTGATAACCATAGTCTGGGTATTACGAGTTTTGAGGATCGGCTACATGATTTGGGTATAGAACCTCTAAAACCTACTGGCGTTGATATTTTTCAAGTCAACGTTGGTAAAATGTGCAATCAGGTCTGCAAACATTGTCATGTAGATGCGGGCCCTGGTCGTAAAGAAATCATGACCAGGGAGACCATGCAGCTTTGTGTAGACGCTTTGAAAGGAACTGATATATCGACCGTTGATCTTACTGGAGGAGCGCCGGAGATGAACCCTAATTTCAGATGGTTTGTCGAACAGCTTTCGAAGCAAGGAAGAAAGATAATCGTACGGTGTAACCTTACTATAATCGTTGCACATCCAAAATACTATGACCTGCCTGAGTTTTTCAGATCCCATAACATCAATGTGGTTTCCTCGCTTCCTTATTTTAATGCTAAAAGGACAGATGCTCAAAGAGGTGAAGGTGTATTTGAGCAATCCATACGTGCGCTGAGACGGTTAAATGAAGTTGGCTACGGAAAGGAAGGATCAGGCTTGCAGCTTGATTTGGTATATAACCCTTCCGGTGCTTTTCTTCCTGATGACCAAAAGGCTTTGGAAGCCACTTTTAAATCCAAATTAAAGGAAGGTTATGATATTGATTTTAATGAGCTTTTTGCCATAACTAATCTTCCGGTGAGCCGATTTCTGGAATACCTTATTCGTTCTGAAAACTATCAGGATTACATGGAAGAGCTTGCAAATGCGTTTAATCCTGAAGCTGCTCATGGAGTAATGTGTCGGAGCACACTTTCAGTAAGTTGGGATGGCTATCTCTATGACTGTGATTTCAATCAAATGTTAGAACTAAAACTGAATGGAGGGACTCCTGACCATATCCGAGACTTTGATCTGGAGAAGCTCAACAATCGAAACATAATTATTAATCAACATTGCTATGGATGCACGGCTGGGGCCGGATCAAGTTGTGGAGGAACCATAGCTTAATTTTTGTAAATGGAAACTTATTTAGAGACTACGAAAGATGTATATAGAGAAGCAGCGCTGACTCCTGATGTGGGTCTATGTTGCACTACTACTCCCGTTTGGGCTTTTCCCGGCTTGGAAATTCCAGAAAAGATGCTTGCAATGAATTACGGTTGTGGCAGCACTGTTCATCCTCGGGATCTTATAAATTCTCCTAAAATACTTTACGTGGGCGTGGGAGGAGGAATGGAGTTATTGCAATTTTCCTATTTCAGCAGACAAGCTGATGGAGTTATTGGTGTGGATGTGGTAGACGAAATGATAGATGTTTGTAAAGAAAACTTCAAAGAAGCGGAGAAGCATAATCCGTGGTTTGATTCGTCTTTTGTGTCTGTAAGAAAAGGAGATGCCTTAAACCTTCCCATAGAAGATAATTCAGTTGATGTGGCAGCTCAAAACTGCTTATTTAATATATTCAACGAAGACGATTTGAGGCAAGCGCTGAAAGAAATGTATCGTGTGCTTAAGCCTCATGGGCGATTAGTACTATCTGACCCTGTATCTCAACAGGTTATGCCGGAATCGCTTAAACAAGATGAACGCTTGAGAGCTCTTTGTTTGTCAGGGGCTCTACCTCTGGAACAGTACACAAAAATGATTACAGAAATCGGATTTGGAACGGTTGAGATTCGCGCGAAAAGACCTTATCGTATATTGGATACAAGGCAATACGATACACCGGAGGATATTTTTATCGAGAGCGTAGAAGTATGTGCAATTAAAGATCCCATGCCCGAAGATGGACCGTGTGTATTTACAGGACGTACCGCCATTTATTTTGGTAAAGAGGAATATTACGACGATAATAAGGGACATATTCTCATGAACAACCAACCCTTGTCAGTATGTGACAAAACAGCAAGCAATATCGAGGCCTTAGGCCGAGAGGATATACATGTGTCGGATCACACTTATTTCTATGACGGCGGCGGGTGTTGTTAGAAAGTAAAAAGTCAGACTAATACTATGTTAAGTATGGAATTTAAAATGTTGAATTATTAACGGAGTATAGAAACTATGTTCTGATCATACCTTTATATAAGGTATATAAAGTCTCCAGTTACTAAAGCTTCTAATTATTTGATCTTCTGGTAATATAATAAACTATTATTTCCGGTTGTCATTAGATAGCTTTGTTAAGCACATAAATCATTAAACCATGCCAAAAAATCAACTCCCAAAAGTTGCCTATTTCTGTATGGAATATGGCCTTGATGATCAATTGAAAACTTATGCCGGAGGACTGGGTATCCTTGCCGGTGATTACATGAAGGGGGCTTACGATCATGATTATCCTATGGTGGGAATTGGTATTAAGTGGAAGCAAGGGTATACTTCACAACGCATTAATAAAGAGGGCAAGCCTTATGACAGTTTTCAGAACTACGATTATGACTTTCTCAAAGATACGGGAGTAACAGTTTCAGTTACCATCCGCGAAACAGAAGTGAAGTGTAAAGTATGGCTCTGCGATAATTTCGGAACAGTACCTGTTTATTTACTAGACACTGATATTCCGGAAAACCCTGACAGCTGGACAACGGGCCAACTTTATGGGTGGTTTGGAGAAGAAAGAATAGCGCAGGAAATAGTATTAGGAGTAGGAGGGGTTCGGGCGCTTCGGAAACTTGGCATTGATATTGACATTTATCATTTTAATGAGGGTCATGCGCTCTTTGCCGGCTTTGAATTGCTTAGAGAAAAAATGCAGGGTCCGAATTTGCTCCCTTTTAATGAGGCTCTGGGGCTTACCAGAAAGGAAGTAGTATTTACTACCCATACGCCAATTATTCAAGGTAACGAGAGTCATCCTATTGAGCGAATTATATATATGGGAGCCAACCTTAACCTGGGCCGTCCGGAACTCAAGCAATTAGGTGGAGATCCGTTTAATATGACCGTTGGTGCGCTGAGGTTATCCAAGAAATCAAATGCCGTTGCGCAGCTTCATGGTGATACTGCCAATAAAATGTGGAAACACATAGCTAACCGGACAGAGATTATAGCCATAACGAATTCTAGTCACCTTGGAACCTGGGTAGATCAAAATATGCTCGATGCTGCTGAAAAAGGAGATGATTTATGGGAACCACACCAGGCCAACAAAAAGAATTTGATAGAGTACATCAAAGAGAAAACGGGCCAGCAGTTTAGTATGGATAAGCTGCTGATAGGTTTTTCCCGCAGGGCAGCTCCTTATAAGCGCTCGGACTTCATCTTTAGCGATCCTGAGCTCGTGGGGCCGCTTTTTGAGGATCAAACTATTCAAATCGTTTTTTCAGGCAAGGCGCATCCGTTGGATGATACGGGAAAAGATATCGTTACTCGTCTCGTAGCTATGGCCAAAAAGTATCCGCAGTCTGTGGCCTTCATTGAGGACTATGATATGAAAACCGGTATGATGTTAACCAGGGGCGCGGATATCTGGTTGAACAACCCCAGGCGACCGAAAGAGGCCAGCGGTACCAGTGGCATGAAGGCAGCTATGAATGGAGTACTGAACTTTAGTATCCTTGATGGCTGGTGGCCCGAGGCTTGCAAAGACGGTATTAACGGCTGGCAGTTTGGCGACGCCTTTGAAAGTGAGGATGAAAAAGAACTGGATGCCCATGACCTAAAGGCTATGTACAAAGCGCTACAGGGGGAAGTAATTCCCACTTATTACAAAGACCATAAAAAATGGCTGGAAATGATGAAAAGTAGCATTCAGGATTCACGAGAAGCTTTTGCAGTTAAACGAATGCTGGAGGAGTATTACGAGTTATTGTATCGATGACCGCGGTTTGAAATTTGATCTGAAGGTCTTAATATCTCTAATTTTCAACAGCCAAATTAGGTATTCGGATGAATTCCTTCTTTTTGGAAGTTGCTAAAATGAAATCATTGGTCAGTGCTGTTGCCGCGATAAGAATGTCATATGCCCCTATGGGTTTTCCTTCACGCTCAAGGGTGGTACGTATGTCAGCTGCAATATCTGACTGACTCTTCTATACCAAAAGGAATTTTTTCAGTGTCCTTTATAAATCCGTGGATGGCATTTTTGTTGCCATTTTAAACCGTGGATTCTTCTTTA
>CALBPF010000299.1 GCA_937899105.1 uncultured Flammeovirgaceae bacterium
AGTAGTCTCTTTTGGTGGGTTCATCGAGGAATGACCGATGGATCAGTTCCTCTACGAACGGCTGCCTTTCTACAAAAGGAGCCAGTAAAGAATCTCTCCGCCTTTCGCTGATCCCGATTCTTTGAGCAAACTCCTGAAAATCTTCAACGCCTACTCTACCATTGGCAAGCATATGATCAGACATGAAGTCATCCGTAAATAGTCCTTCGTCAAGGGCAAAGTCGGTGTCATCTACATGGATGCGGGTGTTGATCAAATCGTAGGCAGGGCTTAAGATATGATCACCATTGGTAGTTTGTAATAGGGCAAAGTTCTTTAAATGTGCATCTCCGTTCGAGAACAAATAATTGAATACCACCCGCGAAAAGAACTTTTCCATCTCAATCATAGCAGCGGGCACGTATTTTTGAATCAGTTGAGCCATTTCTTCATAACTGTATTCATATTTAAAATTTGCTCCTGAGTTTTCACTGGTTTTACCCGCCAATGAAGCAAAGTCTTCTTTTCCCCATTTGGAATGATCGTCTTTCACATCGAATCGTTTGGTGATATAAGCCGAGGAGCCATCCTTAAAAAAGATCAAACAGTTTTCAGCGGTATTGATTCCATACACCTGTCGTGCGATTTGCATCGTTAAATGCTCATTGGCAGGAACCAGCCACACTTTTTTTAAATCTCTAGGAACCGGCTTTAGGATATAGGTTCCCTGCTCACCTTCTTCGGCTAGACGAAGCTTGTTTTTTTCAAGTATCAAAGACACTTTCTCCTGAACTCCTGAAATGGATATCTGCTTGCGGTTATCCATAAACTTCTCCGCATCCTCGTCACTTGTCTGCGGAGAAGCATAAGGCAGAATATGACTGACCTTCTTGCCATTAAATAACCTCCGCAAACAAGCTTGACTGTATGTATCATTGCCTTCTGCTAATGTTCCAGGACAATAGTGTATATCTGGCAAACTCATTCGTCTTCACGGTTTTGGGGAACGACACGAACTGCACCGATACTGTCATTTGAACCGGTGGCCAGTAACAAGCCAAAATGATCCTTTTCATCAATTCTGAGCAACCTACACTGTAGCTTCCGATTTACACCTTCTGAAAGCATGTTGAAAAAAAACGGAAACAAATGATCGGCCTGATACTTCTTTTTACTTTTGGGGAAGGTAAGGCTAATGGCCGGTTTGGTGCGGTCTGCCAGCCAGGCATCAGCATATTCAAATTCATAGCGTGATGGACCTATCCGGGTAAGCGTCCCGGCTAATTGACCGTTCCATAGCACTCTTGCGCTCCTCATATTTAGAATTCAAGCTCTTTTATGACGAGTTTTAACTCCATGCCCAAAACATCAGCTAGTTTAGTCAGAGTGCCAAGGGTAGGGTTACTCTTTTTACTCTCCAACGCCTTCAACGTACGTAAACCTACACCAGACAGGTCGGCCAGCTGCTCCTGGGTGACTCCAAGCACTTCTCTACGTTCTCTTAGGGTGATTGTTAGTTGCTCTAAGTGCATTATACCGCTCTTTTAGTGCTAAAAATAAGAAAAAAAGTGAAATATACTCAAATAGTGCGTTTTAAAGCACTTTAAAGGTTTAATCTGAAACTGTGGAAGAGCATTAAGCAAGAAGTGCAATATACAGCACTATTTGTCTGACTTTCATGTATCGTCGGGTCTTACGGTAAGATTATTCAGTCACATATATTTGTAAGATCGCACATGCCAAAGAACTCTTTTACAACAGTCTTTTGTTTCACTTTAGTGAAACTTTACTTATATTTACTCAGTGAGTAAAAATGACAAGAAGCGCCACATAATTTTCTTCAAGAACTATTTTGAGTCGTTTTATCTCAGGCAAAACGTAAAGGTAAAAAAAGAAAATTATCTGGACTTTAAATTTGATTGAAGAACTTAAGACTGTTCCTGAAACTTACCTAAAGGATTTAAAAGGTACTGGCGGGCTCTATGAAGTAAGAGTTCAGGTTGGGAATGATATTTTTAGGATTTTCTGTTTCTTCGATCAAGGGCAACTCATAATTCTGATCAATGGATTCCAAAAGAAGTCTCAGAAAACACCAAAAAGAGAAATAGAAAAAGCTTTAAAATTAAAAAGGAATATGAGCAAGAAAAAAAATAGCATAATGACTCTCGACCAATTTAAGGATAAACATTTTGGTAAAGTTGGAACGCCAGAACGTAATGAGCTAGAAGAAGGCTACGAGAACTTCAAACTTGGTGCACTCATTCATGAAGCCAGATTAGAAAAAGGGCTAACACAAGCTCAACTTGCAGAAAAAGTTGGAACAACTAAGTCTTACATCTCCAAAATTGAAAATAACATTAAAGAAGTACGGCTCTCAACTTTGAAGAAAATTGTTGAACTTGGCCTTGGTGGTCAAATCGAGTTATCCATTAAACTGTAAAGAGGGTTTCAAATCAAATAATGAAACAAATCCGGCTGGTCATTCACATACTCATACCGGAATTTTTTCTTCTCCATTCGGTCAATTAGCGGAGCCAGGTCAGATTGTTTTTGAAGCTCTATGCCAATGAGCGCCGGACCGCGTTCGCGACTGTTCTTTTTTGAATATTCAAAATGAGCAATATCGTCATTCGGGCCTAACACATCGGTCAGGAACTCTCGTAAAGCCCCTGCCCGCTGCGGGAAATTAATAATGAAATAGTGCTTGAGACCTTCATGCAGTAATGAACGTTCTTTTATCTCTGCCGTACGGGTAATGTCGTTATTACTGCCACTCACCACCGAAACCACGTTCTTACCTGCTAGTTCGTCCCTAAGTTGATGCAAGGCCGCAATCGCCAAAGCGCCCGCAGGTTCTACCACTATCGCCTGCTCGTTGTACAGGCTTAAGATCTCACTGCACACCTGCCCTTCCGAAACCGAGATTACCCGATCCAGGTTTTCCTTGCAGATCTCGATTGTCAAATTCCCTACTCGTCGTACCGCAGCGCCATCCACAAACTTGTCAATCTTATCCAGGGTAACCAGTTGACCCTTCTCCATAGAAGTCTTCATGGCAGGCGCTCCGGCTGGCTCTACACCAATGATTTTAGTGTTAGGAGACAACACCTTAAAGTAACTGGAAACCCCGGCCGCTAATCCGCCTCCGCCAACAGGTACGATGAGATAATCGATGGGTTCAGCGCTATCTTCCAGGATCTCTTTCCCTACCGTACCTTGGCCCTCCACGATCTTCTGATCGTCAAAGGGCGGTATGAAAGCCGCCTGGTTCTGCTCAGAAAAGGAGATAGCTTCAGCAAAGGCATCGTCAAACGTGTCACCCGTAAGCACGACGTCTATGGCGTCCTTACCAAACATCTTCACCTGGTTCACCTTTTGGCTGGGTGTGGGTGAGGGCATATAAATCGTGCCGTGGATCCCTTTTTTATAACAGGCCAAAGCCACTCCCTGAGCATGGTTACCAGCGCTCGCACAAACTACGCCATTAGCCAGCTGTTCCGCAGACAGGCTTTGAATTTTATTAAACGCACCGCGGATCTTGTAAGAACGTACCACTTGCAGGTCCTCACGCTTCAACAACACGTTAGCCCCAAAACGCTCAGACAACAGCGGGTT
>CALBPF010000300.1 GCA_937899105.1 uncultured Flammeovirgaceae bacterium
CATACTCATCGTAACTGCCATTGGCAAGCTGAAGCATCCATTGGTTTTCAAGTCTAACCAATTCTTCTTCCAGCATAGGAAAGTAACGAGCATAGCCGGGGATCGTCTTGGTAAATTCCGCTTTCGCTGTGTTCAGTTCCTGCTCACGGATGTGAAGATCGGAAATCCGTAAGGACGGTAGCTCAATCGTCTCAAAGGGTAATGAAATGGTTTCCCCCCTTGAAAACACCACCAGGTAGATGCGATCGGGGCCTTCATGGATAATTTGATAAGCTAGCTCACCAAAGTCATATGCTTTGAATGACTTTTTCTCTGCGCTGTAAAATGATACTTTAATTCCGGCCATGTCCAACCGGGCGAGCTTGTCAGGATCAAAATCTCCCCAAGGCATAAGTTTTTGCTTATGCTTACGCAGCAGTTCTTCTTCCTGCTCATCAGCCTCTTTTTTAAGCTTTAACGTAAGCACCTCATCCACCACCTCACTGACGGATAATTCATTGCCATCCGCTCGCTGGATTATTTTTTTTCTGGCTCCGTACGCCTGAATAAAATCTATGGCCTTCGTCAAGCGGTTTCTACGAAATTCTAAATCCTCAATACTTTCATTGCGGAAAGTTTCATCAAGTTCAAGATGAAGGACGCCCAACTCCTGTAGCATGGAAGTGACTTTAGTTCTGTCGCCGCCATATACCAGCAGATTTAACTTCTTAAACTTGGTTTTCATGCCGCCACTCTCCTTTCCTTGCGATTTTTCACAATTTTCTGAGCGGCTTTGGAAATGTTTTCTTTGTCTTCCAAAAAACGTTTGATCTTCAAGATAGCATCTTCATACGCCGGTATCTGAACTTTTTCATAAAGGTTCACTTTTTGTGTTGTTTTCTTTCGAGCAGAGTCTACTAAAGTTATCTGTTGGTGTTTGATGTTTATTTTAATGTCCAGGGCTATTATTTGCTGAAGAATATCTATACCCGCAGGCACCCAAGCCGGGTAATTCCACCAACTTATGTCTGCTAACTGAAATGAAACTTCTTTGACTTCCGGTACTTTAACACCTACTATTTTTTTGTAATAGACGCCTAGATCCCTTAAGCTGACCATTGGTGGGAATTCATTCCAAAATGGTAAGAAAGCCTCGATTTTTTGTTTAACCTTATTTCTACCATCCTCTAACTGTTGCAGCTCCTTCGTCATTAGTTTTTCTTCCTGCCGTAGGGCGGTTTCTTTATTTTTTAAAATAGGAAGCGCACGTTCACGAATAATAAGCTGCCGTTGAAACTGCTGAATGGTGGTCTTATTATAGTTAAACTTTACTGCCATAGCGCTATTCCTCTACTACAGATCCCTCCAAAACCTTAGATTCTTTCCAATACTTATCCATCAACTGTTTCTTAATGCCTATCTCATATTTTTCAAAATACTGCTGAAACAATGACCACCCCGTATCCAGCATTTCATCTATAGGAATATTAATATCAATGGCCAGAAGCCGCAGTGCATACTCTTTAGCAAAGGCGAGGCACTTTTTGTCATATTAGTTAAGGTCAAACCAATTCTCGCGATTTGTATTGGCCTCTACTGAATCAGCATACAGCCGGATAAGGGCGTTCATCACTTGAGGATGATCTTCCCTTGTCTTCTTTCCGATCACATTTTGCTTCAGCCGGGAAAGGCTGCGGAACGGATCCACGATTACCTTTCCTATATCGGTATCATGTTTTAAAAACAGCTGGCCTTCGGTTATATAGCCCGTATTATCGGGAATAGCGTGAGTAATGTCGCCCTCGTTGAGTGTGGTAACAGCAATAATGGTGATGGAACCACCATGTACAAACTGAATCGACTTCTCATATATACTGGCCAGATCGCTATATAAAGAGCCCGGCATTGAATCTTTCGAAGGTATCTGGTCCATTTTATTGGCAACGATAGCTAATGCATCCGCATATAAGGTCATATCGGTCAGCAGTACCAGCACATTCTGTTGCTGATCATTAGCAAAGTATTCGGCAGCGGTACAGGCCATATCCGGGATCAATAGTCTTTCCAGAGGAGGGTCTTCGGAGGTATTGATAAAGGAAACGATCTTATCGAGCACTCCCGCATTAGCAAAAGTGTTTTTGAAAAACAGGTAGTCATCATTGGATAATCCCATGCCTCCTAAAATGATCTTATCGGCCTCAGCCCGCATGGCCACTTCGGCTAATACCTGATTGTAGGGTTGGTCGGGATCAGCGAAAAAGGGAATTTTCTGACCGGTCACCAGGGTATTATTCAGATCAATTCCTGCTATCCCCGTAGCCAACAAGGTAGATGGTTTAGCTCTTTTTACAGGGTTTACAGCAGGACCATTGATCAACCTTTTTTCACCAACCAGTTTGGGACCACCGTCTATAGGATCACCATAGCCATCAAGAAAACGGCCGGCTAGCAGATCACTAACGTTCAAGGTCGGCGGCATACCTGAAAATACCACCTCCGACTTTGAGGCTATGCCTTCTGTACCTGCAAACACCTGTAGAGTGACGCTGTCGTTTGTTACACTAATGGCCTGAGCCGGACGATCATTAACCCATGCCAGCTCTCCATAGCGGACGCCGGAAGCTTTTATTTCACACGTCGCCTTGGTGATCTTTGAGATCTTTGTATATATCCGCTGAAATGCTTTGGTCTTCATAACTGCGCTTGGGTTTAAACTACCTGGCTATTTTCTTCTTGCATTGTTACTTGGTTACTGAGCAGAACCTGATCCAACTCATTTTCATACTTTTCAAAACCTGGTGATTTAAAGGCTGAGTAGTTCATTTGTTTCAGCAGGTTGATCAGCTTTTTAAAATAGGTACCTACTTCCTCAAAATCAGAAAAAGTAAAGTTCTTATCACCTATTTCCATTACTTTATTCAGCATATACTTTTGCCTTTCAAGAGGAGTGTTCATATCTACATCATCAAATGAATCCTGCTGTATCAAGGCAAAGTCAATTACTTCACTTTTCCAAAAGCCAATATGATAGGCAATAGGTACGGCATCGTCGCCAAGGATATTAATCTGATCTTTAGCCTCAATTCCCGTGCGCACCAAGTCTTTTGCTCTTTTTACTAATTGGGTCCAGCCCGACTGAATATTGGCATCGGCATCCGTGATGAATTCCGGATAATCCAGGTATTTGGAGTAAGAAGCTAATGAATCAATGGCAGGGTAGCGTTTAGCATCTGCCCTTTTCTGTGATAAGGCATAGAAACAACGTGCCACTTTACTTGTAGACTCGGTCACCGGCTCCTTGAAGTTACCTCCGGCCGGGGAAACTGTACCTATAAAAGTGACGGATCCGGTCTGGCCATTATTCAATACCACCAACCCGGCACGGCTGTAAAAGTTAGCAATCGTAGCCGGCAGCTCTACCGGAAATGCGTCCGGACCCGGTAGCTCTTCCATTCGGTTGGACATTTCCCGAAGCGCCTGGGCCCACCGGGAAGTACTATCGGCCAGCATAAGTACCTTTAACCCCATGTTTCGATAGTACTCGGCCAACGTCATACCCACATAAACAGACGCCTCTCTGGCCGCCACAGGCATGTTTGAGGTATTGCAAATGATCGTGATCTTTTCATCAAGCTTTCGCCCGGTGGTAGCGTCTGTCAATTGAGGGAATTCTGTGAAAATTTCAACCACTTCATTGGCGCGCTCACCACATGCAGCTATGATAACAATATCGGCCTGGCTGTTTTTAGCGATGGCCTGTTGCAAGACGGTTTTACCCGTACCAAACGGGCCCGGTATATAGCCAGTGCCACCTTCTGCTATTGGGTTAAAAGTATCTATAACACGCAGACCGGTCTGTAGAATGTTGTAAGGCCGCAGTTTGTTGTCGAACCTATTAATAGCCAGTTTCACCGGCCATCGCTGTCGCATGGTAACCGGCAACTTTTCTTTATCTTCTGATAAAAGAGTCGCCATTACATCGGTGATCTTGTATTGGCCTGGTTCTGCCACCGAAACCACCTTGTATTCACCTTCCAGATTGAAAGGCGCCATGATCTTATGATCCACCCAGTTCTCTTGTACGCTCCCCAGCCAGTCTCCGGCTTTTACGCGGTCTCCCGCCTTAGCCAGCGGTTTGAAGGTGTACAGCTTATCTTCAACAACCGGTGCAGTAACCTCACCCATATCAATGATCATCCCACCCATTTTAGATAAGTCGCTTTGAAGTCCGTCATACCGCTTGGAAAGTATGCCAGGTCCAAGTTCTACTTCCAGCATGCGGCCTGTGAATTCCACTTCACTTCCAATCTTTATTGTTCGACTGGACTCAAACAACTGAGCAGAGGCTATATTTTCCTTAACCTTTATAACTTCAGCTTTCAATCGCTTGCCTTCACTGAGAATAAGGCATATTTCGTTTTGAGTCACAGGGCCTTCCGCCTCAATTGTGATAAGGTTTGATACTACACCTGCTACTTTACCTTTTGTCATGTCGTTGAAATTATGGGCGATTGAATTTTACTTTTAATGGTTTTATGTAGCTCCTGAAAGTGAGGCGCTCCTCTGTCCAGGGTACTGAGGCGCTCGTTTAATACCAATTGCAGCTTCAAGGTATAGGCAAAAACCTGTTCTCCACTGAAGTGGTCTTTTACCTCCTGTAGATAGTCCCATTTTATGTGGTCAATAAACTTTTCAAGTTCCTCTGGTTGCTTTGTATCTACCTTTTCTCCAAGCGTTTCAATGTAAGGGTACTCTCTTAAGAAGCCGGGAGTCACCGATTTTCCCTTTCCTACCTGACCTAAAATACTTTCGTCTATGGCTGAAGGGGGTGATAGAAAGTTATAGCAAGAGGCGTTATAAGCCGCTAAGATCTCCTTAAGTCTCTTTTCGAATTTGAAGTATTCTTTAATAAACGGACTTTGTTTTTTTGTTTCTTCATAAAACCCATCCAAGAGCCTGTCTTCCATTTCCCTTGGACTCATATTTGGAAATTGATCTTCATAAACACTTAAAAATTCACCCATATAAGGCGGAAAAGCCGACTTCTGCCGATGATAGTCCTGAAGTGTTTCATCTTTTATAGTGCAGGGATGTACATGTTCCAGGTTAGGAAAGCTTTTATACTTATGCCAAAGTGTGTTTAGAAGGTTGCGATTATCATTAGGATATAGCAGATAACGAAACTGTCGCTCATCCCTGGGCGCGAGATTCCTTTGGATAGTTGCAACCACACCCTTAAAGTCAATTTTCCTGGTATCCATTCCTGGTTCCAGATCAGGTAAACCGGCTATAAGGTAGTAATAGCTCATGGGAGATCTGAGAACAGTACTTGATTGGTCTTATCGGTGAGATAAGAGCCAAACAACATGATAAATTCGTTTTCTGAAAATGAGATTTGGTAAGATTCCTCCTTATTGACTATGGTAAAGCCGGCGCTCATTTTATCGTTAAAACTGACGGTCAGGTTTTGTGTGTGCTCTTTGATACTTCCTTGAAAGGCCTTGTCCAGTTTTTTTTCTAATTCCTGAGGCAGGATCAGTTCTAAGTCATCAGACGACTTCCAAAAGCCAATAGCTTCTAATATTGCGGACTTTAAAAAGGCCGCATCTGCGAATGCGGCCGAGGTACCGTTTTTTAGAATTTTAGAGGACAATAATGTCCGAATTTCGTCTTGGAGATCACTGATAAACTGCTTTCCTTTTAATTTTAGTTCATTTTCCGTGCTTCTAATAGTTTTAGCTGCTTCTTGCTCTGCCTTGGCTACAATGCTTTTGGCCTCTTTCCTGGCCTCTTCAAGCACCCGATTGCACTCGGCTTTTACGGATGAAATGATTTCTTTTGATTCTTTTTGTGCTTTTTCTACTCCCTCTTGATAGATCTTATCCGTGAGTTTTTCAATATTATTGATTTCTGCCATTTTACATAAGACTATTTAAGTACCAATAATGGAATGTGACTTCTAAAAGTCATTTTTTTCGTCAAGCTTTCGTGAAATAATTCAACTAAAAAATTGTATTTCTTATGTAGAATAGCGACAAGACCAATATCGTTTTTCTTGCAATACTCGATCACCCCGCGCTCTACATCATTATCTGAGACAAAATGAAAAGTGGTAGGTACATTCTTCAGTTTTTTTCTGACCAACTGTAGGTAGCCTTTCTCCGAACCTGTCATGTTCCGTTCATCACAATTCAATGTGATCACATCAGCTTCCAGATTTAAATTATCTATGATACTTGATAAAAAATCAAGAGAGTGGTAGTCTGCTTTCTGACTATAATCACAGATTAATCCCACTTTTCCCATCTCTGTCAGATTTGTATTGTCAGGTATAACCAGTGTCGGTACATTCACACTCTTAACGATCTTAGCGGTTTTCGTGCCCCAAAGTTCACCAAAGCTTTGAGCTCCTTTAGTAGCCATACAGATAAGATCGATATTTCCATTTTGGACAGTTTGGATGATCTTCTCAACAGAAAGGCCCCGTTCCTTGCGGAACTCATAGTCTATAGTTTCGAATTCAGGGTTTTCTTGTAAAAAGTTGTTAAATGTCTTATCCAAGCCCCGTTCCACATTTTCTAGAAGCCCAGCCATATGTATACTCAAGTCGGTTTTTATAAAAGGCTGATGGTATACATGATAAACAATGATTTTTGTTTTAAACTCTTTAGCAAAAGCGCCAACTTCTATTAGCGCCCGGTTGGCACGATCAGAAAAGTCCGTTGGGAATAGCATAGTTTTCATCGCTCTATCAGTAAAGTGATCAGATATGACACGCTCTCTGTTGCTTTTGTCGTACCGTCAAGTTAGCATCCAACAGGATTGTTTTAAATGATATTAATCATACCAGCCTTATGAAGAATCGCACTTTTTACTACTTTTCCGGCGCCGAGCTTTAAGGCTTCTTCTGATAATGAAATAGCAATGTTTGGGCCTAACTCGTTTTAAAGATGAGTTCTTGGCAGAATGAATAATTCTTAAGAACTATCCGTAAAATATGCTAATATTTAAAGGTCAATTTCGTCAAACTACAGGTTTGACTAATACTTATGATCCCCGCTACGCCACAATAAAATAACAATAAGCTAGAAGGTACTGACCTTGCTAAAAACGTAAAACATCTCAGCGGCTATTTGTAGGGAGCGCTCGTCATATTTACTCGATTCTAAATCGGTGCCATCAAACGTTTTAGGGTCGTCATAGCGTACGGGTATCCTGGCCTCTGCTCCAGGAATAAACGGACAGTTTTCGTCAGCATGCGAGCAGGTCATAACAGCTGCAAAGTTTTCCTTTGGATTCGATGGGTCATCAAAGATTTTTGAAAAGCATATGAGGGGCTGTGCCCTCTTTGAATATTTGACAGAATAACGGGGGTTTACGTCTCCTTCTTTCTCTACTTCAAAACCAAAACGTTCGACCGATGCAACAGCTCTGAGATTAAATTCAGTAACCTCAACTCCTCCTGAAAAAGAGTTGATCTCTACCCCGTAATAGTAAGCTGCCACCTGCGCCCATATTTGGCTAAACTGGCTCCTGCGAGAATTATGGGTACAAATGAAATTTAGATTTACCTCTTTGCCCGATTGTGTCCCGGACCGTATGTAGTCTATCAATGTATTAAGAATGGCCTTTCGCTCTTCAGGAATCGATAGTTCACCAGCATTTTCAATGCTAACTGAAAGGGGGTCAAGTACTTTCATATTAGCAACACCCTGAACCAGGTTCACAAACAGGCTTATTGGCGGCAGCTAAAGCCGATAATCTGATCTTAGGCTTTTCAACGGGGATGCCGCATTTATCTTTGGCGAGGCAATCAGTCTGCTTTGCAATAAGATTAAATATACCTCCTGCGAAATCCAAGCCATACTTACTTATTGTATCGGATTGAAACTCCACTTCTACCTCGTTATTCTTCAAACCCAATTTGTCAATAGAAGATTGAATAATATTCTTCAATTTTTCTCTGCTAAGTCGATGGTCATAATCCTGGGCTGTAAAAAGTTGGAAGCTAATAACTGATTCTTTTCTGATCGTACCGCCACAATCAATAAAGTTTTTTTCCAGGCTACCTATTTCAGTTATATGGAAATGTACCGGAACGGGTTTTCCACTCGGTAATTCGAATCTTACTTCTTCTACAACTTTAAGGCAATTGAGTACATCATATAATTTCACAATCGTAAAAATACGATAATATATATTTCAAACCTAGAAGACTTATGTTAATTCATTATTAATAACTTCCAATTCTTAGCAAAACCAGTGTACAGGCTTCTTCTGTTTCTATTCCTGCTCGAGTAGCCAACTGCTGAAATTCAAAATTCTCG
>CALBPF010000301.1 GCA_937899105.1 uncultured Flammeovirgaceae bacterium
TATAAAAGAAGCTTTTAAACATTTTTCTGTAAAAGAAGTTGGGTTTTTGTTATGAAAACTTTTGCGATTAACGATAGTTCAGTTTATTCTCGCAAACATGTAAATGAATTTAAGAGTGAGATAGCAAGTTATGGGATATCCATTCCAGAGGAAGAGTGGAATTATTTTTTAAACATAACTGAAGTCAAAACAGCAAAGAAGAAGGAAGTTATCTTCAGCCATACAGAGCTATGCAACCATGTTATTTACCTTATGAGCGGAATCACTGCTACAATTTATTCGTACGAAGACAAAGAAGTGGTTACCAGGTTTTTTCAAAAAGGGAACTTCAACACAAATATCGTTAGCGCTGAATCGAGAAGCTTAGCATCAGACATTTTAGTAGCTATTACCGATATTGAATACCTTCTACTTCCTTTCAGCTTTTTTTTAGATAGTTTTTTAAATTCTAATACATTTGGCCTATTCGTGCGAAAGAAAATCATGGGAATGATAATCGAGAATAAAAAGAATACCACAATAAAGACCATTAATGACACTGAAACAAGGTGTCAGTTTTTAGATGAGAATTATCCTGATATCATAAGAAATACTCCCTCAAAATATATCGCAATGTACCTTGGCGTCACGCCTGAAGGATACAGCAGATTTTTATCGAGCAGACGAAAGTCTTAACCTAAATCAATTTTTTTCAGAGTACCGGTAAATAGCTTAGTAGTTGTCTAGCGACTATTATGAAAGAATCGAAGAGTTTAATCGGGGCTATATTTTTATTATTTCTCATGCTATGGTTGCCCATTGGTCAGCATCATTTCTTAGTTGACCACTGGATGAAGATCGGGACTTATGCGGTACCATTTATTCTTATAGGTGTATTCATTTTTAATGGCCCAGTCAGTATTGGTACTTTGTTCAAGGCGTATCGATTTATAGCTGTAATAATGCTTATTGCCTACATTATGCACCAGTTTGAAGAACATTGGATTGACCTCTTTGGTAATTCTTATGCCTTTTATGATTTCAATAACAATTTCATTCTGAGAATTTTAGGAGCCACGGACGCTACGGTAAAACCGCTGACTAAAACGTCTATTTTTATTATTAACACTTCATTGGTTTGGTTGGTGGGTGTTTTAGGAATTCTGGCTAGTCCCAGACATCTATTCCCATTGGTTTGTATGGCTAGCATTGTCATCGTCAATGCCCTTGTTCATATCTTAGCTGCTATTTTCGCATTCCAATATAACCCAGGGTTGTTAACTTCGATCTTTGTGTTCGTTCCACTTTACTTTTGGTTCTTGAGGTTCATGCTTGGGCACGGGAAACAAATATTAAAATTAATCATAGGAGGCTTGATATGGGCGCTGCTAGCCCATGTAGTAATGGTCGCTGGCTTGTTGATAGTGAACTGGTATAACCTGTTTCCAGAGGTCGTTTATTTTGTCGCATTGGTCATATGGTCTGTTCTGCCTCTCGGGTTTTTCAGGTTAAATCACCAAATAAGCAAATGATATAACCGAGTATTTAATATGAAAAGAATAAAAAATGGATGAGCCCATAAATACAGAATTTGAATGTTCTGATCCTAAAATTGGATTTGGTTTTCAGCTATTGAGAATGGAGCATGTTTTCTCTTATAAATCTTCACCGGACAGAGACCCATTTGAACCACATTGTGTAAACTTCTTTACTCTGCTGTTACTGACGGAAGGTCAAATGACCCATGAAGTGGATTTCATAGCGTACAAAATGATCAAGGGAGATTGTCTATTCATATCTAAAGAACAAATTCATAAGTTTGACAAGTCCCCAACCTACAAAGGATATATATTAATTTTTACGGAAAAGTTTATGCTTCAACATTTCTCCACATCGGCCTTTTCTAAAATAAGCTTTTTGTCTGACTTTCATTTAAACCCAACACTATTTCAGGATTTCGGAGATGTAGGCATACTCATTAACGCTTTAAAAAGAGAGTTTTCGTTCAATCTTGGAATAATCAAAGAAGATATAGCGGCCGCCATTTTAACTGTATTTTTACTAAAAGCACAGTTGCGTACAAGCCATGCATTGAAATCATTTAATGGTGATTATCGGCAGTTTTTAAAATTTCGGAATTTAGTTACCTCAAATTACATTCAAACCCGTAAAGCCAACGAATATGCCAGTTTTTTAAATACTACTTACAAGCAATTAAATGCACTTTGCAAATCGTTCACACGTAAAACTGTCAAGGAATACATCGACAACTATGTGGTACTTCAAGCCAAACGCTTATTAGTTATGTCTAAGCTTCCGATTAAGCAAACCGCTTATGAGTGTGGTTTTAGCGAAGAAACAAACTTTTTAAAATTTTTTAAAAAGGTTGCCGGAATTACTCCTGCCCAATTCAGAGAAATGATAGCTTAGGATGCTTTTCTTACTACTCATTTTCACCATAAAAAGGTCATTTTTCACCTTTATTAAGGAAGATCTCATGAATATATTTAGTCGACGTTCGGTGGTGTAATATGAAATTAGGCATAAATGCCTGGTATGCTGACCATATTAATGGCTTGATCGCCTATAAGATGGGTTTTATGGCGAATTTCCTCTTCGACTTATTGAGTGAAATGTTCAAAAAAGACCTTAAATACGAAATGTTCCGAGCTAGTAAAATTTATAATAAACCAAAATCAGACGAAAATGAGATTTAAATCAAACTACTATGGTAAACAAGCAAACTTATCCGTGTCGTTAATTAAAATACAAACGGCAGTTTTCAGTCTGCTTTTGCTCTTACCTGTAGGCTGTGTAGATACCCCAGTCCATGAAGAAAAAGCTTCAGTCACAGTCATTAATGAAAATATGTTAGTAGACGGAGCTGATGTGCTGGCCTTTGGTCCGGATAACGTCCTGTTTGTGGCTGATAGTAAAGGTGGTAAATTATATGCCGTTCCGACCGAAGCTAAAGAGTTAAAAGATGCAATTCCTTACAATATGGAAGGTTTCGATATAGAAATGGCAAAGAAATTGAGTCTGGACCCCAGAGATATCGTCATTAACGATATGAAAATTCATCCGTTAAGTCAGGAAGCATATGTGTCCATAAAATTAGGTCATAAGCCCGAGGCTAAATCAGTTATAGCAGTTGTAGATCCTGTGGCCAGAGATATTCAATTATTAGATATCATGAAAGACGGTTTCAAAAGCGTTGCCATAAACAATCCTGCTTCATCAGATTTAATGTTTTGGAAAGAAACATCGGCAAGCGTTTTGAACATTACTGATATGGACTATTACGATGGTTATGTTTATATGGCTGGATTAGCCAATAGCGAGTTTGCTTCTACCCTTCGAAAAATAGCATACCCATTTACAGATACTCAAGAAATAGTGAATAGTATAGAAATCTATCATGCTGTTCATACACAAAACGAAACACGTGCGCCTATAAGAACGATGTTATTTGACGATATAGATGGCAAACCCACTTTATTGGCGAGTTATACCTGTACACCTTTGGTGAGTATTCCGGCAGATGAAATTCAGAATGGAGCCGATGTTAAAGGGAAAACTATTGCCGAGCTTGGCTATGGAAATACACCAATAGATATGTTAGTAGTAACCACACAAGGTTTTGATGGCTCAACGAGTAAAAGTTTGATCGTAACCAATAAAAACAGAGGCGGAACAATGATTCCTTTAAATGCAGTAGTAGCTGGTACTAAAGGTGAGGGCATGGCCGGACAACGTGCCATGTTTGCCACAGGCTTGGAAGGTATGCAGGAAATACCAACAGCCAACGTCATGCAAGTAGATATTCAAAACCCTCAAATGCTAGGAATCGTGCGCCGGAATATTGACACTGGAGATATTGATCTGGTTTCAGAATTAACAGGCACCTTTTTAAGATTAAGTGATTTTATATCGGAATACGATTTTCCGGATTATCGATATCCAGAGGCACAAGCTGGTACAAAGCAATATCATGATATGGTCAAGCAAATGGAAGGCTATGCAGAATTAACCTCTCAAAAAATGGGAAGATAAATCGCCCTAATTCAGTGCTTAGTAGAGGTGATGAGATCTTATTTTTTTTGGTTGATTATTTTGACAGCTTGCAGTAAACAAGTCGAAAAACCTTTTGTACAAGCTGTCTATCCGACTTCCAACGTGTTACCCGAAAACTTACTTCGTATGTACATTCAGTTTTCACAACCAATGAAAACAATTGGAAATATTGAAAAAATCAAGCTCACTGATGAATTTGGAATTGAAGTGAAAAATGTATTTTTCAATAATACAAAAGAACTCTGGAATAGGGAACAAACACAACTAACGCTCATCTTGGACCCTGCACGTGTCAAAACCGGTTTAATAACAAATGAAGCATTAGGGCATGCAATAGAACCAAATAAAAATTACATACTCACTATTGACAATTTAGAAGATGTTTACCATCGACAAATGGCGACTTCTTTTCAAAAGAACATAACCGTAGAAAAAGCAGACGTAACCGTTCCTGAAATCAAAGATTGGATATTCACCATCCCAGAGGCGAAAAGTAAAAACAGTTTCGAATTGAGTTTTCCGCAAATGTTAGATTACAATTCTTTAAAATTGCGGCTCATCATTACCGATAATGAAAATGACCCTGTAGAAGGAGTTGTTTCAATCAAGAATCAAGAAACTCAATGGAGCTTCCAACCCAAATATTATTGGAAAGCAAGGGAATATGTGCTCCATGTCAATACACGTTTGGAAGACCCTTCCGGGAATAACTTGAATGGTTTGTTTGACCATAAAATTGGAAGTTTAAGATATAAAAAAGAGGGTGTTATTGAAAGAATCCCATTTACGGTTAAAAGATAGATTATGAAACTAAACAACATTTTTCAGCCACTAATTATGGTACTATCATTTTTAGTTTTTGCGGCGTGTACTGAAAAACAGGCAGATGAAAATCAAGCAGAAACTCCAAAAAAGAAACCAAAAAAACTTGGATCGACAATAGAAACATTTTTTCCTGGATTTCGCGATGTGGACGTTATAATTGACAGCATTAAGATTCACGCTGTGGTTGGTGGTTCTGGCGAACCTTTACTTTTATTGCATGGTGCGCCAGAATCCCACGTTATGTGGCGTGATTTGGCGCCGGAATTTGCGAAAAATTACACGGTAATTGTGCCGGATCTTCGCGGTTACGGACGCAGTGATAAACCACGAGACGGGGATTATTCTAAAAGACGGATGGCAGCGGACCAGATAGAGTTAATGGAAGAACTAGGATATGATTCCTTCCTGGTAGTTTCACACGATAGAGGATCGCACGCCGCCAGAAGGTTAGCTAAAGACTATCCTAAAGCTGTTAAAAAAATGGTTATTATGGATGTTGTCCCTGCAACGTACGTTTGGGAACATATAGACTCCAAAGTGGCCAATAGATTCTGGGCTTGGATATTTTGGACCCAACCTTATCCTTTACCAGAAAATCTGATGGGTCCTCAAGCTGGGGCATTTGCTAAGACGGCAGCTGGTGACGATGCAGATGCTGGTGATGATTATGCAGCTACCAATGGAACAGATGACGCTTTCCATGCGATGTGTGAAGATTATCGTGCAAGCAAGGGCATCGATATTGAACATGATAAGGCTGATGCTCATGTAAAAATTAACGTTCCAACCTTGGTAATTTGGGGAAAACAATCAAATACAGGAGGCTTTGATTATCCGACAATCTGGAAAAACGAAGTAAAAGATGTTTCCTTTTTAGAATTAGATGCTGGTCATTTTATTGTAGAAGAAAAACCAAAAGAAGTATTAGAGGCAACTCTATCATTTTTTTGATATCTGGATTAATTTGTTGAAGTAGGTCTTGGCTTTGATGACAGAGAAGGTCGTTATCTGAGTTTAGCATTTAATCTAACTAAGACTATTGTTTTAGCTATGAAAATATGGCCTTAGCGAGCTAAGGCGATTGGCAAAATTTTACTTCGACAGATCTTAAAGCAAGTTTTTAGTTAACGGGATTAGGTGAGTTAACAAAAGCTCCTTTCAGGTCATCATACGGTTTTTGCAACACGAAGCCATATCAGAATCTTATTCAATTGAGCGTTGGTTGTAAAGGTTGAAACTTGGATTTTATTCTGAAGCTGAGAATACGTATAGATACCTTGGTCATTCTCATTCAGTTTTATTTTTTAGGATACTTTTCACGTTCTTTAATCGTCGTGAAAGTTAAAACACCTGGTATAATAAATAGAGTATAAAATGCCTACAAAACCCGAGGTCAGTCGGGTTAGTACTACCTTGCGGAAGTAAGTACATGAGCAGTGCAAGAAAAATAAACCCTGTAATCAATATTCCCATCCATATTTTTTTTTAATTTAGTTTATTTAACATCACGACTACTTAGATAGTAGATTCCATTTGTTTTTGGGTTTTACTAATCATAAATCTGCATTAATAATACTAAACCAACCTACATTTTTAGGTGCAGGACGGTTTAGTTATTATTCGACAGGTTTATTAAACTTACTGTTCTACAAATATGTCAAGGTTATCCGACCTTAGACCTCTTTTTCTTATCAGTTCAATATTTTGCTCCTGTGTATGATAGATATTTAAACCCCTAATAGAGGCTGGTAAGATATCTAAGCCGAATACTAAAAGTTCTCTCTAGATTCTTTAGTTTTTTCAAACGTTCAAGTTCATCTTTAATATTAACTAAACTTTTCCCATATATTCATTTTCACCATAGAAAGGACATCTTTCACCTTTATAAGAGAAATATTCAAAAATATATTTAGGTAAAAAATTTAAAATAGTAATGAGAGCATCAATTACCTGAAATGTCAAAAAAATATAATCTTAATATTAATCAGTGAAAACATTCAAGTGAGAAGATTGTCCGTACTTTTTAATAAATTTTTGACATAGAATAGCTGAAAGGTCAGTAATGGTTTGCTAAAATCCGGAAGAAAATTTTAGTGAGTCATTACAAGATCAATCTAAAGTGAACGCATAGTGAGATTTAACAAAAAAGATTGCTTTAAATCAAATCAGATGAACGAATAGCACATTACAAATCGGAAAAGTACAACTATGAAATCAAAAAAAAGCCTTACGATCATTCTGGTTCGTACGGGTACTACTGTTTCCTCTAATGCGCAATCGGACAGTTCAACAGATCGTTTTGCACGTGAGCTGCCAAACTCGGTAGCAAGTCTAATCCAATTACCGATAAATATCGATTATAATTATGGATATGACCCGCTGGATGAGAACCGAATATCAGTATCGTTAGAACCTATTGTTCCGGCCAGATTAAGTCCAAATTGGAATATAGTCATTAGAGTAGTTGCACCCTTTTGGACGCAATCTGACATCACTTCGGAAGAGGAGTGTGAAACAGATCTAAGAGATTTTAATAAAAGAACTTTTTTTGTGCCTAAATCAAAGGGATTGGTTGTTGGATTTGGCCCGGTTGTAGGCTTTCTAACAGCTACGTACGACCTTACAGGGTATGGGAAATGGACATTAAGGCCAACCGCAGTAGCGCTTATCCAAACAAAAAAAGTGATCACCGGAATATTGTCAAACCATTCATGGCCAATAGCTAGAGAGTCTGACAGAGCAGAAGTAAACAATACCTTTGTACAACCTTTCTTTATAATGAACTTTACTGGAGGTTGGTCCATAAGTCTTACTTCTGAAATTGTGTACGATTGGAAAAGTGAGTCGACTAATGGAAGCGTTTTTGCGTGGGGTCAAAGACCTGTCATTCCTTTGAGCAGTGTAAATACCTCCGAATTTGGATTGTCAATAACAGCATAGATATATGTATAGTGATCATTAGAATGACAGAATCACATAGATATGAATAAGGGTCTAGTCTTTATTTTTTGGGCGTATTTTTTTAAACAATTATGAAATATACTTATGACGAAAATATTAGCTTTTGGCGCAAGTAACAGTAGCACATCTATTAACAGAACACTGGCCGCCTACGCGGCACATCAGTTTGAGAATGTTGACATCACAGTAGCCGACCTAAATGATTACGCTTCACCATTATATGCTACCGATTTAGAGATCCAAAATGGGGTACACGAGAATGCTTTAAGATTCTATGAGTTAATTAAGGAAAATGATGCTATTGTCATCTCTGTGGCAGAATATAATGGCTTACATACGTCGGCTTTTAAGAACCTTTGGGATTGGCTATCCAGGATACCAATGGAAACACCAATGAATATTTGGGGTGGAAAGCCTATGTTCCTGTTGGGAACCAGTCCAAGTAAACGGGCGGAGAGTAACGTATTTATAATATCCAAAGAATTATTTCCGCACTTTGGAGCGGAGATCGTAGCTAGTTTTTACTTACCGTCCTACCGTCACTTTTTTAAAGATGGAGAAATCGTTGAAGACGACTACAGAACAAAGTTCAATGAACAAAAAAGTAAATTCCAAAAGCATATCAAAAGCTTAAATAATTAACATGAATTTAAATAATAAAAAAATGTTCAGAAACACTTGGGGAAAAGACTTTTTGCGGTTCACTAATTTTTTTTGCACATCAAATGGTAAAGGATCAGTTCTTCTCCCCTCAATTGCATAGTTTCAATGAAATAATGGAATTCGGGTTCCAACTGTTTAAGATAGAGGATTTTTTCTCTTCCAATCCATCTTCAGGAATAGACCCATTTAAGCCGCATCGTATCGATTTCTTCACATTACTCTTACTGACTGAAGGTAAAATGAGCCACGAGGTAGATTTCATAGAATATAAAATGAGCGAAGATGATTGTCTTTTTATTTCCAAAGAACAAATCCACAAATTCGATAATTCATTAAGCTACAAAGGCTATGGCATCATTTTTACTGAGGAGTTCATGCTTCACCATTTATCAGTATCAGCCTTTTCCAAAATAAATTTTTTATACAATTGTCAGTTAAGTCCGTCACTCTTCAAAGATTGCGGAGACCGGGACATATTCCTTACAGCAATAAAAAGGGAGCTTTCACTTAATCTTGGAAAAATCAAGGCGGATGTTGTAGCCTCTATGCTCACTGTATTTCTATTGAAAGCACAATCGCGTGCAAATCAGGTGTTAAAAACTGATCATGGAGATTATGGATTGTTTATGCAATTCCAGAAACTAGTAACCACAAAATATAAGCAAACGCGCAAAGCCAGAGAGTACGCTATTCTATTAGATATGACCTACAAGCAATTGAATTTGCTTTGCAAATCATTCACAAATAAGACCGCCAAAGAATACACTGATAACTATGTCGTGCTACAAGCTAAACGACTATTAGCTACTTCCAAATTCCCAGTCAGACAAATAGCTTTCGAATGCGGTTTTAGCGAGGAAACAAACTTTTTAAAATTCTTTAAAAAGATTGTAGGTTTTACCCCGGCCCAATTCAGAGAAATGAGACCTTAATATGCCTTTCTACATTGACCATTTTCACCATAGAAAGGACATCTTTCACCTTTATTAAGGAAACACTCAAAGATAAATTTGATTAAAAAGTTATAAGAAACTGTTGTGTTTTCAACAGGAAATAATTCCAGCTTCTAAAACTTAATCGAAACTTTAAAACTAATAAAGATGAATTCTTCTCTAACGTATTTCAAAGAAAAAGCAAGCCTTATTATTTTATTTATAGGCTTCCTCAGTATGGCTGCATTTGGACAAAAACACGAGGAAGATCCCCAAGGAGATCTATTGGCCACAATGCCAGACGATTTAATGAATGTTGGCACTGGTAATCCCATCAGCTATGAGCCTTATTATCTCGCGAAGTTCACGAAGGATATGGACCGCTATCCTGCCGCTACGCCACCCAAAGGATCTTTCAATCGCCATGGAGAATTAGAATTCTTGGGCAAAAATGTGTTTGGGATACACTGGTTTGTTGAAATAGATGGTTCTACTTGGCACTTCGTTACCGCTGGATATCCTCATAAGGCGCCTATTCTCTTCATTCATGGATTTCCTGAATCCTGGTGGGGTTTCAAAGAACAAATGGTGGATCTGGCAAAAGACTATTATGTCATTTCAGTAGATCAATTGGCATATGGACAATCCGATAAAAGCCTAAAACAAGACCTGACCCATCAAGGAGTTGCTAAAAGTTTAGTGAAACTGATGGATAAAATGGGGGTTGATAAGTTTGATTTAGTATCTCACGATAGAGGTAGTTGTATAGCAGACAATATGATGGCTGTTCCGGGAGCAAACGAAAGAGTGACCAACTGGGTCAGGATGCAACAATCCTTTGAAGAACCACACGGTCAACCAAGACCGTCACATGAAAACTTGGCAGACGCTGGACTATATAAAGATGGCACCATGATTACTGCTACCTATAATTCAGCTTGGGTATCTATGCAATTCACCCCTGATCATATGGATCGAATTTACAAAGAATTTGGAACAGAAGGCATAGCTGAAGCAGTAGCCAAAACCTATGACACAAGTTTTGACATAGAATTAGAATATAGGAAGGAAAATTTAATAAAACACATGAGCATGCCTATACTCTTCTTACAGGCCACTAAAGATCCTGCACAAAGAGAGGAAGAATATGCAAGATCGCCGGAATTCGTTAAGGATGGGTATGTCCAGTTTGTTGAGGCTAATCATTTTTCAGCTACGGAAGCAGCGGAAGAAGTTAGCTTAGCAATAAGGGATTTTATTGAAGGTAAAAGACCTCCTAAACTAATCGTTGATTAAGAAATTGCAATTGGGAACTATGCCTTATCATCATAATCATTGCCAGCGTTTGGCGATACATATAGTCGTATTTGCTGTTTTGTTATTTTCAACCTGCGGTTATTCTCAAGATGAATCTAATGAAACTCAAAGTAGTAATATAACAAAATTTATAAACGAAGGTGAATTTGTATTTAATGGAAAATTGAGGTTCTGGCATGCTAATGATGAAGCAGCCAGAGGCTCCCAGGCATATACCTTTGGTACAAATTTTGGCTATCTAACTAAATCATACAGAGGATTTAGGATTTATGTAGAAGGTGAAAGTACAATTGCTATTACTCCAGATCGATATTTCGATGGAGTAAATGGTCTTACCGAAAGAACGAATGTGACCGACCCCGAAACGCTTGAATTAAATCAGATGCACATCTCATACGATGATACTTTGAGTAGTGGTACAATAATGCAGTTTAAAGTAGGTAGGCAAGCAGCCATTGTCGAAGATGAGCGTTTTATTGGGAGAGTTTCCGCAAGGCAAGATGATCAAACATTTGATGCTATTTATGCCAAATTACAAAACGACCAAAAGGGTTTGTTATTTGAATACGCTTACATGTACCAAGTTAATCGCTTAGTTGCAGAAGAGGAAGACTGGCGTAGTGATTCACACGCCTTCATATTGGGTTATTATAAAAATGAAATGGCACGAGTTGGCTTATTTGCACAGCTTCTTGATTTTCAGGACGATTCCCCTTCAAAATCCAACCAAACTTTTGGTATTACCATAGATAGAGGCGTCGTACCGAAGGATAGAATGGCATTCAAATACAAGACAGCATTTGCTTATCAAAGTGATTATGGCGACAATACAACCGCTTATGATGCATTTCTTATCAATACCGAGCTAGGACTTTCTTTGCCAAAATTTGGTGTTATTAGTGCCGGCTATGAATTAGCTTCTTCTGATGACGGGGTTGCCTCCTATCAATTTCCGCTATCCACCGGGCAACGTTTGCATCGTATATCTGATGTATTTATAGATCCTCCTGCGGATGGATTACATAATCCCTATTTTACATTAGAGTTTAATAATCTATTTTGGGGTATAGGAGGATTTTTTGGTTATCACGCTTACCTCTCGGAAGAAGAAGGAAGTCTTCTTGGGCAAGAGTTGGATTTGGTGCTAGCTAAGTCAATCGTACCAGATCTGTTAAGGTCTGAAATTACGTATGGGTCCTTTTTCTCAGATGACGATGCGTATACTGATTTGCATATAATTTCACTGGATTTAATTTTCGAATTGTAAACTCGGCACTTTTATTTAGCAATTTTTGAGACTGAAAAAATGGAAAAATTTTGGACACATTGGCATGCCAAGGTATTAGCGCTATTAAGAATTATAGTTGGGTTTCTCATATTTTGGCATGGCGCTCAAAAACTCTTTGGCTATCCACCTTCGGGTAATGCACAAGGGGATCTTTCTGTTTTACTCTTAGTGTCTGGTATTTTAGAATTTATTGGTGGGATAACGTTGTTTGTTGGACTGTTTACGCGGTGGACCGCATTTGTATTGAGCGGGATGATGGCTGTGGCCTATTTCTTGGTGTTTTTTAGCAAGTCATTTTTGCCAATAGTGAATCAAGGAGAATTAGCAGTACTCTATTGCTTTGTTTTTCTCTACCTCTTTTTCGCCGGGGGTGGAACTTTTAGCATTGACTACTATTTCAAGGAAAAAAACAGATGATATGCAGAATAGACAAAGCGCGAATATCGTGAAAAAGACCGGAGTAGATCTACTAGATTTAACGAGTCAGGTTTGGCAACGAGATTGGGAAAATAAAGATCAATCTTGCCGCGAGATGCTTGAAGAGTTTATATCTGTGCTTGATGAATACATCGATCTTTTGGAAAGCGACGTATATGGAACCTTTCAAATGTTGGTTCAAAGATCTGGATCCGAGGATCAACCCATTGACAAACAGCTTGATGATAGACTAATTCGAGTCTTGTTAGATCGCTTTGTGAAAATAGCAAAATCTACTAGTCGTTCGGTTCCATTATGTCAAGAATCAGGAGACGATCTAATGGCTGAATTATTTATTCAAATTACTGCTTACATAGAGTTGCAGCTCCAGTCACAGGAGCAGCACCTTTATAATGAGTAAATGGCAACAGGATTTATTTCTAGCGCCATTCGTGGGCTAGCTCCATTTAACTGATAACCTGAAAAATAATGAAGAGACAATTTTTATTTTCCTCAGTAGTAATCATTATGATGATTGTTATTACACAGTTTATATGGTCTCCCATCATTTGGAGTCTGGTTTTGGTCATTCCATTATTTTTGATTGGTTTATACGACATGATCCAAACCAAACATGCTATTCGCAGGAATTTTCCTCTTATTGGTAACTTTCGTTACTTACTTGAAGGTATTGGGCCGGAAATAAACCAATATTTTATTGAGAGTAATTCCAGTGGAGTACCCTTTTCACGCGAGACCCGCTCGCTGGTTTATCAGCGAGCTAAAAATCAACTGGATACGCTCCCTTTTGGTACACGGCATAGTGTAAGCGAGGTTGGTTATGAATGGGTAAACCATTCCTTGAATCCGGTTAAAGTTGATCCAAAAGAAATGAGAGTATTGATAGGAGGGATAGACTGTAAGCAGCCTTATAATGCCAGTATTCTAAATATATCAGCCATGAGTTATGGTGCATTAAGTAAGAATGCTGTTTTAGCATTAAACACGGGAGCTTTTAGCGGTGGATTTGCCCAAAATACAGGTGAAGGAGGGTTGACCAACCATCACTTGAAAAAAGGTGGCGATCTAATTTGGCAGATCGGAACAGGTTATTTTGGAGCAAGAACGTTAGAGGGTGATTTTGATCCCGATTTATTCAGGAAAAAAGCTGCACATACTAATGTTAAGATGATTGAAATAAAACTCTCTCAGGGGGCAAAACCAGGTCATGGCGGCATATTACCAGCAGCTAAGGTTACAAAAGAGATTGCCGAAATCAGGAATGTGCCTTTGGGCGAAGACGTTAACTCGCCCCCGGCACATTCCGCTTTCTCCACCCCAAAAGAATTGTTGGCATTTGTAAAACAGCTTCGCGACTTATCAGAAGGAAAACCTATCGGGTTTAAATTATGTGTGGGTAAACGTAGGGAGTTTTTAGCTATTTGTAAAGCAATGGTTGAAACGGGTATCCTTCCTGATTACATTGCTATAGATGGGGGCGAGGGCGGTACAGGTTCTGCTCCTCTGGAATTTTCCAATAGCATTGGGGCGCCCTTAACAGAAGCGCTAATTTTTGCACATAATGCATTGACCGGTTTTGATTTGAGATCAAAGATTCGAATTATTAGTAGTGGTAAGATTATTTCGGGGTTTGACATTGTAAAAAACATTGCTATTGGTTCAGACTTATGTTATTCGGCACGTGGAATGATGCTGGCCATTGGGTGCATACAATCCCTGAAATGCAATACAAATACCTGTCCAACGGGAGTTGCAACACAAGATCCAAATTATATGCAGGCGTTAAACGTCAAAGATAAAGCGAAACGTACTTCTACCTTTCATGATAGTACGGTAAAAAGCGTTGCTGAAATTGTAGGAGCCATGGGTCTGAAAAATACGCGTGATCTAAGGCCTTGGCATAGAGTAAGAAGAACAGATTTTACAGAGATACAGAACTACAGCGAATTATTTGAATACCTGGAGCCTGGCGTATTACTTAAAGAACCTTATCCGCAAAAATGGGAACGAGCCGTAAAATCCGCGTCAAGCGCTTCTTTCCATACAATTAAACCTGAGTGAGCATGTTATAAAAGATTCAAAGGATAAAAAAATTAGAAATCTATATATACAATTCCCTTCACATTGGGTGTGATTTTGTTCAAAAATTATTGAAAAAATTAATATTATGAAATTAAACTTAAGCATAAAAACTTATCTGCAACAAGCAGCTTTTTCAGTATTATTTTGGGGAATATGCTTAAGTTTTTTTGCTATTTTCAGGTATCTTGGAATCAATCGAGTTCCAGATATTGAGGTCAGTGTAGGCATTAGATCTCTAGTTATTGCAAATCTAACCGCCATGACCTTGATAGGAATAATGCTTGGTACTGTATACGCTAATATAGACTTTTTTTTAGATGAATATGTGTCTAAGAACTTTAGTCTTGGGGGGGGGCTAATCCTCAAGATAGTCATAAATTTTGTAGTAACAGTATTGTTATTAAGGCTTTCGCAGCTCGTAGCACAGGCTAATGGAATGGAGCTTAATTTCGAAGAGGGATGGTTATGGTGGTTGAAAGATGAGCGCTTCATTTCTATTTTACTCTATATCGTTTTCTGCTCTTTTGTTTTCTCTTTGTTGAAAATAGCTGTGGAGAGATTTGGCCAAGGTGTATTTATTAAAATACTTATGGGAAAATATAGAAAACCCAAGGAAGAAGAACGAATTTTTATGTTTTTGGATCTGAAGGATTCTACTGCAATTGCAGAAAAGTTAGGCCATTTAAAATATAGTCAATTCATTCAGGACTGCTTTCATGACCTTAACATGGTTTTATTCAAACACGAAGCAGAGATTTATCAATATGTAGGGGATGAGGCAGTTTTAACCTGGCCTTATGCAAAGGGAGTGTCAAACAACAATTGTATTAAGCTTTTTTTTGAGTTCCAGCAGCAGAGACAATCGAGAAAAGAGTATTATCTTCATAATTATGGTGTTTATCCGGAGTTTAAAGCTGGCCTTCATGGGGGAGCGCTCATGGTTGCGGAAGTAGGTTTTATTAAAAAAGAATTAGCCTATCACGGGGATGTTATCAATACTTCTGCTAGAATACAGGCACAATGCAATAACTACAATGTAACGTTACTGCTTTCCGAAAAATTAATTAATGACATCAATACTGAAGGTTTTTCAACTTCGAAATCTATTGGCAGTGTATTACTTAAAGGAAAAGAAAAAGAGGTGAAGATACATGCTATTACCGCTTAGAATAAAAGGTTATAGTTTCCGGTGTTAGTACCTAAGCGCTCACATATGTAACATCTGGGTTTTTGAGCTGTTAGGCCTTTTTTATTGCTTTATTTGGCAGATAATTTTTATGTGTTCAAATAAGAGAGATGTTTCAAACCGCTCAGATTGGTTTAGAGGTATTTGTACCCCCTTGAAATAACGGTGCATCTAAAACCTGCCCCACCAGCTAGAAGAGACAACGCTTTGATTCTGACGTTTTCTATATGTTCAGGGATTATCTATCGTTTAAGAATAATGAAGACTCTCAGTATAAATTAATATCTACCTCTCACTTCATTAATGCAACGCTAGTACTCATATAGCTCGGGTAGTACGGGATTTTTAAATATATTATTCCAGTTAATAATGATGCGCTTGCTATCCAAATAACGAATCGCAAAACAGGTTCCCAGCCCGGCGCCACCGTGAGCTACGGCTTTTGCTGTGACTCTTTTGCTCAAGGGTAAATCCATGATGCTAAATCCATATCCGTAGGAATCTTGGTGAGGTGGTGGCCACACATCTTCAGGTACTTCTGAAGGCAATGAATGTGGTGTAAATGCGAGCTCCCATATTTCTTTTGAAAGCAGCTTTTCTGAGCCAAGGGCGGCCATGAACTTATGCATGTCATCTAGCGTGGAGAATTCAATTCGGTCACCTTCCGTACCATTTGATGAAGGCTCGGCGATGCTTCCATCCATTCGAAAATAGTCAATCAATTTGCTAAAGTCGTAAGCATCCGGTCCTCCACGTGTATGAAAATAGGTGAGTTAGCGTGAGCTTA
>CALBPF010000302.1 GCA_937899105.1 uncultured Flammeovirgaceae bacterium
GCTTACGCCAAAATCCAGGGTTGTATGGGGGTTGGCAATATAGGTGAAATCAACTCCCAAGTTAATATCCCTAATGCTCGACTCCCAACCCACGGGAATCTGCGCTGCAGGTATATCCAGCTTATATTGGTAACGGCTGTACGTAAATGTAAGATTGGAGAACAGCTTCTGACTAAAAAGATGGTTCAACCTTATCGTGCCGGTCTGGTTTCCCCAGCTTACCTCAAAGTCTAAAATGGGCAACCTGTTTATATCTTGCCCAAAATAGCCCGAAACAAACACAGTATTTTTATCATTGATCGTGTAATTCGCCTTCGCGTTAAAATCATAAAAAAATACGTGCGTCCCTTTAAATAGTGGTTCTACCCTTCCTATGGCCCAAAAAAAAGGTTCAGCATACGTTCTTCTCCCTGAGACCATAAATGATCCTTTGCTCTTTCGAATGGGTGCGCCCAGGGTAAGTTTTGCCCCACCAACTAAGCTGATTCCTGCCTCACCACTCAATGCTTTAGTATTCCCTTCTTTCATTCTTACATCCAATACGGATGACGCACGTCCACCATAGCGAGAGGGAATGCCCCCTTTGTATAACGTTGTATTATTGATCGCATCGGTATTAAACACAGACAGAAAGCCAAGAAAATGAGAAGGGTTGTAAACTGGAGCTTGATCTAATAAAATCAGATTTTGGTCCCTTCCACCTCCTCGTACAAAAAAACCCGTGGAACCTTCCCCAATAGTAGTAACACCGGGAAGCAGATCTATAGATTTTATAATATCGGGGTTTGAACCGATCGAAGGTATATTCTCTATGGTCGCTACTGAAAGCTTATGGGTACTGATCGTTTTGGAGGTAACATGCTCTTCTAACTCGACGTCAGATATCTCAATGGTTTTCAGTTCAGTAGTTGAAGATGATATTTCTATATCCAGTTTTACATCCTTCGTTAATTGAACTTTTTTGGTTACTGTGGAGTAACCAACGAAGCTACAACGCAACGTGTAATCACCTTTTGGTACGGTCAACGAGTAAAACCCATAGGCGTTGGACGAAGCTCCGATTGCAAGTTCAGCTATCCAGATATTGGCGCCTAAAAGGGACTCCCCGTTCGCCACATCTCTTAAGTAACCACTGATGGTATATTTGATCTCCGTATTTTGTTTTTTACTCCCGC
Source organism: uncultured Flammeovirgaceae bacterium (assembly GCA_937899105.1). Lineage (GTDB taxonomy): Bacteria > Bacteroidota > Bacteroidia > Cytophagales > Cyclobacteriaceae > Fulvivirga. Next base: position 1,176 of record CALBPF010000302.1, read on the forward strand.
TATACTTAAGAATTATCCGCTGACTTTTACTGTAATATTCAACATTACCGTTTGGAAACAACTGATCCAAATATGCTCTTACTGATTTTTTTTGACCTTTTAGAGTAAACTCACCATCAATTAAGATTTGGTTGCTGTAAGAAAAGTTAAAACCTCCCTTATCACTAATTTCTTGTAAAAGCTGTTCAATAGAACCTGTGTTCTTTGTTAACATAATTTCCTTATTCAGAAGGTTATCTTGGGCAATGGTTTTTACCAGGGAGATAAAGCACAGAAACAGAGCTGGAAAAAAGGTTCTGAAAATGTTGATCATATATCTATTTACAACCCACTCCGGTAAGGATGATGTTTCCCTCATTACTTTGAATCTGAATAGGTAATACAAGTTGCAACTCGGCTAAAACATCTTCGAACGATTGCCGCTCAAACGTAGCCGTCAACATACAACTCTTGAGGGCAGAAGAACCGACTTTAATAGACAGATCATAGTATGTATTCAGATCTTGCACTACTTGATCAATAGGGGTACTCCTGAAAACAAGAATACCTGATTTCCACGACAAGAAATTGATATCTTCATTTTGGGTTTTCGTCAACTCCGACCCATTTTTCAATTGACCTTGCTCACCCGGAACTATGGATAGTTTATGCTCTTGGTTAGCATTAGGATAAAGTAAGACTTCACCAGTTAACACGGTTACCAAAACTTTATTCTTAATCCCAGCATTCACGGTGAAAGACGTACCCACTACTTCGGTAATAGCTTCACCGGTCTTTATTAAGAAGGGCTTTGAAGGATCTTCCACCACCTCGAAAAAGGCTTCTCCTTCCAAAGTTACCGTTCTAACGTTCCCCTTAAACTCGACAGGATATACTAACCGAGAATTTCTGTTAAGTACCACCCTACTGCCGTCCGATAACACCACGGTTGAGGTGTCGCTTATAACAGTAACCGTGATCATTTCAACCGGACCCCAGTCCGAGAAAACCGGCCACCCCAAATACACGGTGACCAAAAGGGTAACCACGGCCGCCACTCTGATCAAATGAGTCAGAATTCCACGTTTCTCTTTCGCGGAAGGTAATGATCTAATTCGCTGGTTATTATCTATTCTAGACTTTACTTTTTTCCAGTCGCCTTTAATATTAACGGAAACAGCCTCTTTAACCTTGCCGCTAGCTTCCCACAACATCTTCAATTGATCGTATTCGGCCTTATTCCGTTCATCAGCACTAAGCCAACGCCTCACAGCTTCGTTTTCTGAAGTGGTTGTTTCTTCGGAAAGATACCTGACTAATAGTTCCTGATCGATATGTGGATTTACTGAGTTACTCATCATTTATAATGACAATTAACTCATGTGATACACGTATGGAAAATGTAAAAAAGATTAAGCGGCAGAAGTGAGTAGTAAAATAGTCGGTATCAAATGAGCTAAATTTTGACGAAGTATTTTAAGTGCTTTGCTGATTTGAGTTTCCACCGTACGTACAGAAATACCTAATTCAGCAGCAATATCCTTGTTCTTTCTACCCTCAAATCGATTCATTTGAAAGATATTACGACATTGTGGAGGCAATTTTTGAATCTCCTCAAAAATCTGCGCTTCCAGCTCAGCTCTGACCATTAAATCATGATTATCGCTTATCAAATTTTGAGATGCTATTTGAAGATGGTGCTTCGCGTGAACATTGGTGGTCTTTAAGTAATTGAGGCAAGCGTTATGAACTGCTCTGTAGAAGTAAGCTTTAACAGAGGATTTGATCGCAACAGAAGATTTATTCTCGTAGATAGTCAAAAATACATCTTGCGTGATATCTCTTGCGCTTTCCATATCTGCAAGCAATGAATGAGCATAAATACAGAGTACGGAATAGTATTTATTAAACAAGTTCTCAAATGCATCTAAATCCCCTTCTTGGATTGATTTAAAAAGTAGTTCATCTGTCTTTTGCAAGCAGCAATTCAATTTAGTCTTAAGATGTGGGAATAACGCAAGGCGCCAGGAAACGTTGCATGAGTAAAATGAAAAAGGATTAGACTCTAAAGCTAAAATCCAATTCTTGTTAACTACTTCATCACGATAATAACCACTCCATTCTTACCCTCCTCACCATATTCGTTGATTGCACTTTCATTTTTAATCACGGTAATACTCTGAATATCATCAGGATCAATACTATCAACAGCGCTTTTTATTTTCCTTCCCTTTCGGTCTTTTATAATAATTAAAGGCTGCGGAGCATCCACTTCACCTTTGATCTTAAAAGACACTCTTGGGTTCTCATTAATAGAGGCCATAAAATCCATGCTGCCTTCACCATCAGCTGCCTTAAATTCATGGAGTTGCAGTTGTTGTTTTGCGCTAAGCAAATTTTTTAACTTCACCATCATATCGAAGCGCATCTTCTTAAGCTGTTCTTCTTTTTCCAGAATGATGTTCATTAAGGATTTAGATTCCTTCTCATCCACATTTTCTGCGGATAAGAGTTTGCTCATTTTTGACATATCGGCATCAAGATCCCATTTGATAATATTGAACGTAGTTATATGGTCATTATAGATCTTTTTGACCTCTGCAATCTTATCTTCGGAAAGATCTATGTCCTCCTGATACTTCAAAATAAGATCCGTTGAAAACAGCTGTTTCTGAAATACATCCTGGGCGCTCACTGAAGCCCACATCACCATAAATATTGCTATCATTAACTTTTTCATATCATATACATTTAGTTAAAAATCATCTATCAACGATTGTGTTGGTGACTTCCACTCTTCAATGGTACCATCAGAAGTCATCAACGACATAGATCCAATCTCTTTCTTTTCAGTTATAATTATTTCCACAGCTTGTGGTTGTTCATTGTCGGAAAGTAAGTACCAGCAACTTATTACTACAGCAACCAATGAAGCTGCCACAGCCATTAATGGTCGCATACCTTTTTTCTTACGAGCTGCTAACAGACGAAAATCAGGTACTTCGACCCTTGAATCAGCATTCTTCATTGTAGCAAAAAAGTCCTTTAACTCTTTATCATCGTTTTCCATTGTTATTTCGAGTTTATTAGTAATTCTTTTAGTGCTTTCTTACCCCGATCGTAATGAGTGCGTACCGTTCCTACCCCCAATTCCAGGATCTCTGCTATTTCTTCCAGTGTCTGCCCATGATAAAAAACCAGGAGCGCTACTTGTTTTTGTCGCTCAGGCAGCTTTCGAATAATAGCTTGATAATCAACGAACTCATGCGTGTCATAATCGTCAGCGATCTCTTGAACGATGCTTAAGGAGTACAATGCTTTTTTTGATTTTTGATGATCCATTGCGGTATTCCGGATTACCGAAAAGATCCATGTTTTAACACCTGACTTTTCGTTGTATTTTGCTTTGCCCTCTAAGATCTTCAAGTAAACCATCTGCAGTACATCTTTGGCTCCCTCATCGTCAAAATCACAGCACTGACGTGCCCATAAATAGGCGTCGGTGTGATGTTGTTCAAGAACGTGATGCAGCCATTTTTTCGTCATTGTTAGTTGTTAGTCTGAACAAGACCGAGAATATATGACGGAGAGGCTAAAAAAAAAATTAGGTGTTGAGAAATGAAGTTGAGCTAATGATCGAGTCTAGCCAAATCTGCCTCTACAGCTATATAACCAAAAGCAGACCAGTGTTTACCATCAATCACCTCTTTGAAAACTTCAATTGCTTTAGTCGTATCACCATTGTAGAGATACCAGTTTCCAACACCATAACCTTGAGTGGCAAGAGTCAAATCAAGATCGGGATCACTATCAGACACGTTCAGTACTGAATCTACTGGTAAATCATCCTTATACATCATTAGTCGCTTGAAATAAGAGCTATTTTCTATGATGGTCATATTCTCATGAACAGCTATGAGCGCGTGTTTGGCTTCTTCTGTACGACCCAACCTTCTATACGTCATATACAGCCAATCCACCGTTGCGCTTTGCAGATCATCATTCACAGAAACCTTGAGACACTCTTTGTAACTTCTCAACGCTTGTTCAAACTCACCTTTTAGGTAATAAGCCAGTCCGAGATGATACCATATATTAAATTGCGTTGAAGACAATGGGGTATTAATGCTATTGGGAATACCATCCGGTTCAATCTCAATTCTATCCTTGGGCATCATGTCCGCAGCTTTTTTAAAGTCTTCAATCGCCTTATCAAACTCCCGAATAGATATGTACCTATGGCCGCGATGGCGAAGCAATTTGTAAGACTCAGGATATCGCGTTAAGCCTTCGCTAAAAATATCAATGGCCTGCCTGTATCTTCCGGCATATGCCACTCTCCTTCCTAACCAAATGGTATTGATCTCAGAAGGATCGTCTTGCCAATTTTTATTGGCAATATTAAGATTGCTATCTAACCGTGCCTGTCGTTCAACCGAGTAGTCCGGGGTAAATAGTGAATCTCCAAGCAGCGAGAGTGTCTGAAAGATCTTTTTTGTTTTCCGGGGGACTTTGGGCTCCAACTCATCCACCACTTTGGCCTCTTTGGTTTCACAGGCAAGAACCAAAACCAATCCTATGATGATTAGTTTATTCATTGGTCATTCCAGGTTGTGTAATCTTAAAACCTGTTTTCTCTTTTTCATCGGCTACCATTTTTTGTACATCTGCGAGTAATCTCTTGGCATCATAAATTACCCCACCCTTGACGGTGTATTTTACGCCACCGACACGTACCACCTCATTATCTTCTGTTAACTTAATCGCTCCGGTTCCATAAAGAGACTTGAGATTTTGCAAAGGGTTTTCTTCAAGGATCACAAAATCTGCTAACTTACCTACTTCCACCGTTCCAATCCGCTTATCCATTCCCAGCGCTTCAGCCCCGTTCAACGTGGCTGACTTTATTACTTCCAGAGGGTGAAAACCCGCTTCCCTCAGCAATTCCAGCTCGCGGATGTAGGCGAATCCATACAATTGAAATATAAAACCTGAATCCGACCCTGCTGTTACCCTACCACCTCTATTCTTATATTCGTTGATGAAAGTCATCCATAAGCGATAGTTTTCTTTCCAGTTCACCTCTTCTTCCGTGCCCCAATAGTGCCAATACGAGCCATGTGAGATTTTGCTGGGCTGATAAAACCTCCAAAGGCTGGGCATTGTGTAATCTTCATGCCATTCTGCCCTGCGGGCACGCATTAAATCCCTACTTGCCTCATAAATGTTAAACGTGGGATCAATCGTAAAGTCCAGTTCCAACAACTCATTCATTACCGAATTCCAATGATCAGAATATGGTTCAGCTGCTTGTTTCCACAACCGACCTGCCGCCCCGAAGCGGTCCTGCTCATTATTATAGTTGTAATCTAGCGGATAATGTTGCACAACCCTATCGTCAAATAATGCTTCCGGAAGCCCATACCAGTGCTCCATCGTAGTGAGACCAGCTCGTGCAGAATTTAAGACGTTCCAGCGTACGACATCCATTTGAGCGTGATGGCACGCAGATCTTAACCCCAACTTCTTATTCTCATCTAACGCAGCCGCCATTATGTCCGGGGCAGCGCCAAAAAACTTAATACCATCAGCGCCTTTTTTGGCATTATTTCTTACCCATTCACGTGCCATTTCAGGCGTACTTATGGGTTCGCCGCTACCCTGGCCAAAGGCGGTATATGCAAGAATTCTAGGCGCTGTGATCTTATTTTTAGCGCTCTTGGATTTTTGATCAAGCACCCAATCCAGGCCGTTGCCGGCAGAAGGGTCTCTAACAGTCGTAATTCCATGAGCCATCCAGAGCTTAAAAACATATTCGGCATTTACCCTTTGTGCACGGCCACCAATATGACCATGCATATCTACGAACCCCGGCAAAAGATACATGCCAGTAGCGTCTAATTCTTTACCACCCTCTTTTAATTCAGGCCTTCGCTGTTTGTTAATGTCAACACCAGGATAACCTACCACTTTGACTTGGACAATTTTATCATTCTCAACCACCACGTCCACTGGGCCAATGGGCGGGGCGCCATCGCCTTTAATTACGGTAACACCACGGATAATAAGTTGTAACCATGGTCCCGCTCCGTCATTCACCTCCGGTGCTTTCGGTATTTGTGCAAAAACAGTAAATGACATTAGGAATAGAAAAGCGGTAAAATTGTTTTTCATGATGTTTAGGTTAAACTCTTTAAGATAATCATACCAATGCATCAAAAAAATTATGACATTACGATTGACTATTTTCTTTTTTTCTCAACTCCCGTCCTTATTCCCATGAAAAATAGGCTATCTGGTAAAATCCGTCTTAAAAAGAGCAAGGCAGGAGCGCCCCCTCCTACCGGATACCTTAATCGGTTACCGCTATCTGTTGCCGCTTTGTACGTTTTTTTTGCTACAACCTCCGGACCTTCCGCGGAGGCGCCCATATCTTGAATATTATTGAAAGCTCTGTCTACATAATCATCATAGAGGTTAGGGCCTTTTCTTTTAATCACATCCATTGAACGATCATAAAAATCGGTTTTGATGGCACCGGGCTCTATCAATTTAACTTTGATCCCAAATTGCCTTAGCTCATACTGTAGAGATTCTGAAAAACCTTCTACCGCCCATTTAGTACTGTTATACAAACTGTATAATGGAAATGATAATCGCCCTCCTACTGAGGTAATGTTTATTATAGTACCGCTTTTACATTCCCTGAAGTGTGGAATTATGGCCCTTGTTACATTCATCAATCCAAATACGTTGGTATCAAATTGTCTTTGTATTTGCTCTTCCGTAGAAGCCTCAAACGGACCTACTAATCCGTAGCCTGCGTTATTTACAATGACATCAATACCTCCGAAATCATCGATAGCCGAATTAATGGCCTCCTGAATGGAATGCTTATCACAGACGTTGAGAGCATATAGTTTAGTATTATCCAGCTTATCCAGGTCTTGCTCATTTTCTGGCTTCCTCATAGTAGCTGCAACTTGCCAACCCTTGCTCTGAAAATAGTGTGCTATTGCTCTACCAATACCGGATGATGACCCGGTAATTAAAACAGTTTTCATATTTCCTTATTTCTTATTCAAAGCAACTAAATTAAGAGCACTCATCCGTTACAAACCTGATTATCTCTACAACGGTTTAGCCCTACAATGTACTCCCATGTCAGGTACTTTTATATTTTTGTGGTCATGAATATTGTCCTGTTTGACGACCCATACATTCGTACCTCACTTCTACCCCTAACCTTCACACGACCTGTGGCCGAGATTAGGGTCGGAATACTAAAAATATCAGAAAAATGGGAGAAAAGGTTCGATAAGGTTTCTTTCAAAACACAGAACTATCTAAGCGCCAAATACCCTCAAACTGCATCGTCCGACACCCTTTTTGTTAATGGGGCCGTTTGTCCATCATCGGATTTGGTAGCATTAATAAATGGACTTGATAATGATGAATCACTGTGGTCGGGAGAGCGTTTAATTGCCTGCCATGATTTGGAAGCTGTTGACAATTCAAGAAAAATTCAATTTGAAGGCGACTTGGTAATAGTTGATAAGGTGTGGAAGGTCTTCAAACTTAACCGTACGGAAATCAAGAAAGACTTTGTTCTCCTCACAGCAGGTCGCAAGTCAATGGCTATTGATGACCCTCATACTGTGGTTTATGGCTCCGAAAATATCTTTGTTGAAGAGGAAGCCACCATCAAAGCGGCGATTATCAATGCCGAAAGTGGACCAGTTTATATTGGCAAGAATGTGGATATTCAGGAAGGCGCCATTATACATGGTTCGCATGCTTTCTGTGAGGGCTCGGTAGTTAATATGGGTGCAAAAATGAGGGGAGACTCCACGGTGGGGCCGTATTCAAAAGTGGGAGGTGAAGTTAGTAATTCCGTCATTTTTGGGTTTTCAAACAAAGGTCACGATGGTTTTTTAGGTAACTCCGTGTTGGGAGAGTGGTGTAACCTGGGAGCAGATACTAATTCCTCCAATCTTAAAATTGACTACGGGGATGTGAAATTATTGGATTACAATAAAACCGGTTTCGCTAATAGTGGTGAAATGTTCTGCGGTTTAATCATGGGTGATCATTCCAAGGCAGGTATCAATACCATGTTCAATACAGGAACGGTGGTTGGTGTTTCTTCAAACATTTTCGGTTCAGGGTACTCAAGAAATTTCATTCCATCCTTTGCCTGGGGTGGCGCCGGTGGTTTTTCCACTTATCAATTAAGAAAAGTATTTACAGTAGCAGAAAAAGTAATGCAACGCAGGAAAGTAGTTTTTGATGAGGCTGAGAAAAACATCCTGGAAACAGTATTCAATCAAACTGCTGAACATCGTATTTGGTAGAAATGAGGCTTAGTGAAATTGGAGGTTTAGAAGAAGTTCAAAATAAGCTTGTGCAGGCTGTAAAGAGTGGACAAGTACCCCATGCACAGCTATTTATGGGCAAGCAGGGTAGTCCTAATTTGCCTATGGCTTTAGCATACGCGACATTTTTGAACTGTGAAAATCCATCGGATAACGACTCTTGTGGCACGTGTGCATCATGTATAAAAATGGATAAGTATATCCACCCGGATGTCCATTTTGTTTTTCCTGTGAGCTCTACAAAGAATATAACGGGCAAGGACGTAGTCTCCACAAATTTTCTTAAGGAATGGCGCTCATTCCTTCTTGACTCACCTTTTGGGAACATGAACCAGTGGGCTACAGTCTTTGGTGGTGAAGATAAACAGGCAAATATTTCAAAAGAAGAAAGCAGACAGATTATAAAGAACTTGTCGTTAAAGGCCTTCGAAGCGAAGTACAAGGTGATGATTATTTGGCTGCCGGAATTCATGCACCCTTCAGCCGCAAATGGCATCCTGAAAATACTGGAAGAGCCACCTGAGAAAACGGTATTTTTACTCGTTTCGAATGACCATGAAAAACTGTTAACTACGATTCTATCAAGAACCCAGAGGGTAACTATTCCTCAATTTACTGATCAGGAGCTAACGCAAAGCTTGATCGATAAACACGGAGTTGAGGAAACCAGGGCCAGGCAACTCGCTCATTTGGCCAATGGCGATTTACAGGCTGCTCTCAGGTTCATGAACAGTGTAGAAGATAATAACCATCAGTTATTTGCCGACTGGATGCGGGATTGCTTTAAACGCGATTTTACCAGTATGGTAAAAAGGGCTGATAGTTTTCATGCTATGAATAAAGTAGCTCAAAAAAGTCTTTTGCTCTACGGCATCACCATGTTGCGCGAGTCGCTTATAAGAAATACCGTTCCCGACCTGGCGCGTGTGAGTGGTGAAGAAGGAAAGTTCCTTGAGAATTTCAGTAAGGTGATGAATCCTGACAAAGTAGCTGCCATCTCTGAAAAGTTAAATGAAGCACATTATCACCTGGAACGAAATGCCTCAGCCAAAATGATGTTTTTGGACCTCTCTCTGCAAATTTCAATGATCATAAAATAATGGATGTAGTAAGGATAGGTACGCGGGGGAGTAAGCTGGCGCTTTGGCAAGCCCACTATGTAGCTGATAGGCTACAGGCCAAGGGTATAACTCCTGAAATTGTTACCATTGAAACACAGGGAGATAAAATACTGGATGTTTCAATTGCTAAGATTGGCAGTAAAGGTGTTTTTACCGAAGAGATAGAAGATCAACTTGCCGAGAAAAGTATTGACATTGCAGTGCACAGTGCAAAAGATATGCAATCTGAGTTACCAGAGGGCTTTGAGCTTATTGCGTTTAGCGAACGGGAAAAAGTGAATGATGTATTGGTTAGCGAAAATTCATCGTTCAGACTTGAGCATAAGCCCATGGTCATCGGCACCTCATCTACCCGGAGGGTGGCGCTATTAAAACGTTTTTACCCGGAAGTGAAAACTGTTGCTGTGCGAGGTAACTTGCAAACCCGGATCGCAAAAATGAAAGATGGAGCATGTGATGCTTTGATGCTTGCTTACGCAGGAATGCATCGAATGGGCTATTCGGATTTGATCGTTCAGGAATTAGACTTAGAAGCGTTCACCCCGGCTGTAGGTCAAGGTAGCGTGGCTATTGAATGTTCTGTAGATCTCGATCCGGAAAAAAAATCAAAGATTAGATCGGCTATTAATCATAAAGAGACGGAAATACGTCTTTTATGTGAGCGTGCTTTTTTAAAAGAACTTGAAGGAGGGTGTAGCATTCCCGTTTACGGATTAGCAGCATTAGAAGGAGATAAAATCAAAATCAAAGGTGGAATTGTGAGCTTGGATGGTGATGAACTTATTGAAAAAGAGATTTTGGGAGATATTCACGATCATAAGTTAATTGGGTCTCAACTGGCCAATCAGGTTCTTGAAGTGGGCGGTAGAGAAATTTTGGAGAAGATCAAAGCTGCGTTGTAGGCGGATTTGGGTACTGTTCTCCTGGAAACTGTTAACTATGGCGTGCAGCTTGTAGCATGAGGCTTAGGGCTGAGAACAGTGGGTTCCATTAAACAATCATCACCTGAATTCAGAAAATCTATGGGTTATTTAATCCTATCATTGGCAGAAGTTGTTACATACCTTCACAAAGCCAAGAACAGGTCATATATTAGCACAGAATTATTTAACCAATTATATAAGGATTCTTCTAATCTAATGAATGTGATGGTTGCCTTCAGGAAAGTATTACATAAAATAAACTTCCTACTTCAAGCATCTAACTGCCAATAGCACTATGAAAAAACTACAACCCGTTATACTTTCAACACTACTTACTCTTTTGGCCGCTTCCTGCGCTACGGACAAAGATTACATAGTCACCATAAAAACCGAGTATGGCGATATGAAAGCTATTCTTTATGATAAAACGCCAGAGCATAAAGAGAACTTTGTGAAGCTAGCCAGAGAGGGCTATTTTGATAGTACACTGTTTCACAGGGTGATAAAAGATTTCATGATACAAGGGGGGGACCCTAATTCAAAAAATACGCTGTCCGGCACGCCACTTGGCAATGGGGGTCCTGGTTATACCATCCCGGCAGAATTCAATCAGGATCTGTTCCATGTAAAAGGTTCCTTATCTGCTGCTAGACAGAGTGATTCGGTCAACCCTGAAAAAGAGAGTAGCGGTAGTCAATTTTACATTGTACAAGGTAAAACCTGGACAAAAGATGAATTGACTACAGATCAGAACAAGCTCAATCGTGCTGTACAACAGTGCATGGCTCGTGGTGACCAGGATTCCGTAAGACAAATACTCATGAGCATCTATCAAAACGATGGTCCGGAGGCTTATGGAAAGAAAATCAATGAAATGAAAGATTACTTTGCAGACGTGATGCAGGTGAATCTGGATAAGTCCATCGCTCCCGAGCGCTTAGATGACTACACCACCATCGGTGGCACACCCCACTTAGACGATGAATATACAGTGTTCGGTAAAGTCATTGATGGGCTCGATATCATAGACAAAATCGCTGAACAACCAACTGACAGAAGGGATAGGCCCGATGAGAATATAATGATGACCATGGAAGTGGAAGAACTGCCAAAGAATAAGATCACAAAACTATACGGGTATCAATATCCAACTGAAAAATAGTTGATCATACTGCTGACAGGGAGCAATGGCCTTTTAGGGCAAAAAGTGGTCGAAATTCTAAAGGACGACCCGGAGGTTACATTAATTGCAACGTCAAGAGGAAAATCGGGATTACCACCTTTCTGGCATGGCTTTACTTATGAAAGCTTGGATCTCACTCAGTCAGATCAAGTAAAAGCTGTAGTAGGAAAATACAAACCTGACTGCGTTATTAATACAGCTGCAATGACCCGGGTTGATGATTGTGAACTTAACCAAGAGGAATGTTGGTCTCAAAATGTGACTTCCGTCCAATACTTGGTACAAGCATGCGAATCAATTAATGCGCATATAGTCCAGCTATCCACGGATTTTGTTTTTGATGGTACGGAAGGACCACTTGATGAAACTGCGCTGCCAAACCCAATAAATTTTTATGGTAAATCTAAATTAGCAGCAGAAGACATTGTCAGAAGAAGTAAAACCCACTGGAGCATTGTAAGAACAGTTTTAGTGTATGGTATTTCTAATGACATGAGCCGGTCCAATATTATTTTGTGGGTTAAAAATAACCTGGAACAAGGCAAACCTATCAATGTAGTAGATGATCAGTGGAGAACACCAACCCTGGCAGAAGATTTGGCGTCAGGCTCCACACTAATTGCTAAGAACAAAGCCTTCGGAATTTTTCACATCAGTGGTTCTGATTATTTAACACCCTATGACATCGCAAAGAAGACAGCCAAATTCTTTTCGCTGGACGAATCATTGATAGAAAGAGCTAATGCCTCTAATTTCAGGCAGCCAGCTAGAAGACCACTAAAAACAGGGTTTACCGTTCAGAAAGCCATATCGGAGTTAGGGTTCAAGCCAAGGTCCCTTGATGAAGGAATAGCTTTATTGGCCAAACAGTTAAGGGATTAACGCTTCTCTTTTTCCCTTTTAATGGCTTTCAGTAAAAAAAAGATAAATCCTCCAACCACAAGGGCGAGGATGAGAATCATGGATAAAATTGCCGAACCACTCATGCTTTGTTTTTCACAAAAATTCTGTAAAGATACTTATTAGCTATAACCCCCATTATCAAGAGTAATACCCATTGGGTAACCACAGAAGCATTACTGTAAACATCAAAAAGGTTCCAGTTACCATGAGCGTCAAACCATGGATACTCGGCATAACCTTGACTCATCCACCAGTAGATCAAAAATGCGCCAAGACCAACATTGAAAGTTAATGTCCAGGTGAAGTATTCTTTCGGTACTATTAAATCGGAGTCTTGGTCGATAAACTCTTTCTTAAATTTATTGGCCCCATATTTAAGTACAGCTATTATAATAAGGAGGCCAGAAATTATCAAACCTATACCCCACACCCAATCCTGATTATTGAAAAAATCCAATGAATAGGCGGAAGGAAGCCCAAAAACTATACAGAATACGGCAGCTCGTACAGCTGCGCCCTGCCTTGTTAATCCCAGGTCTTTTAAATTACTAATGAATAACTCTAACATGGGTAGTAAAGAACTAAAGGCTGCCATAAAAAAAGCAAGAAAGAATACAGTAGATAAAAAAGCTCCACCCGAAAAAGTGGAAAATAACTTAGGTATTATCGTAAAGGTCAAAGCCTGATTACCGCTTTGAAGGAAAGAAATAGCTTCTGTGTCACTGGCTGACAATGCAAAAACAGCGGGTAAAACAGCCATGGCCGCCATTAGAGAGGCGGTGTTGTTTCCAAACCCACCAATAAAAGTATTGAGCGCCACATCCTCTTTTTTTCTCGAATATGAAGATATGGTCATAATCAATCCCCACCCGGCTCCTGTAGACCAGGCTGACTGCGAAAGGGCTTCTATCCAAATCGTGGCATTGGAAAAGTGACTCATATCAATAGAAAACATATATTCAAGGCCTCGAAATCCATTTTTCATGGACAGGGACAGTGCTGTAATAAGGATCAGTAGTACAAAAAGACTCGGGATCAATATTTTATTTGCCTTCTCAAGACCTTTTTGAATGCCTTTGGTCAAAACGTAGATACCCAGAATGACGGACGCTACATAAAGAACTATAGTTAACCAACTCCCGCTTGAAATATTCGTCCAGTATTCGTTCAGATATTCAGGATTTGTAGCTAGCCGGCCTGCAATAGTGGGCTCTCCTCCCAGATAGGACCCTAAGTTTTCAACGGCCAACCCTAAATACCTTAGCGCCCAACCGGTAACTACCGCATAGTAAAAGGCAATACCCAAAGTACAGGCAGTGATGAAAAAACCTCCCCAGCTCATTTTCTTACCTCCGAGGCTAGAATAGGCGCCAATAACACCGAGCTTATATTTTTTGCCGATTGAGAATTCCGCCATCATTAAAGGAATAGACCAGGCGAGCAGAAAGAATATCCAGAGTATCAGGAATGCACCGCCATATTGACCGGCAAGCCGCGGAAAGCGCCAAAGGTTGCCGGCGCCAATAGCCATACCGAGAGAGGCCAAAACAATGCCCCACCTATTGCTAAACTCTTCTGCTTTAGACATACACTAGTTTTAAGCTCAAGCTTTAATGCTAAGAATTTACGTTTACTCCAGAGACTAACTTAAAACATTGCACTTCAAACTAGAAACATTAAAGAAAATACTATTCAAATAATTCAACTAACGGTTGACCGGATGCACCTGAAGGAAGCTTAATATCCAACAGCATTGATAGGGTAGGTGCAATGTCTGTAATGGGATGATACCTGACTGAAGCCCCTGATTTTATGCCTGTACCATACCAAAGCATAGGCACGTGGGTGTCATAGGTAAATCCTGTCCCGTGTGAAGTGCCTGTTTTTCTGTCGCTTATTAACCACCCACTTTGAAGGGAAAATAGTACGTCACCAGACCTGGCTTGGTTATAGCCCTTTATTAAGGGTCCAATAAGCCTAGATTTCTCATAAGAAGCTGAACTTACAACATAAGCAGGATAGGCAACTGTCATACCCGGCTTAGTCATTAAATACTCCACAACAGAATCTTGTAACTTATGCAGATCCAGTCGTTTAGATCTCACCAAATCACGATTAAGGAAGACCTGGAGATTGCTGACATTTTCAACCAAATTATCCACTCCAAATTCTTTTGCAAGCTCCTCATTCAACTCAGTCTCAATATCTACTTCGAAATAACCTCCAGGAGCATTAGAATCCATCATATACTGTGGCACTTCCGCCACGGCATGATCGGCAGTCAGGAATACGAGGTACTCACCCTTTCCGATGACCTGATCCAGCTTATCTAAGATTGTCTTGATGTTCACATCAAGCCGTACGTAGGTGTCTTCAATCTCAACCGAGTTAGGACCGAATTGATGGCCAATGTAATCAGTTGATGAGAAACTGATCGCTAAAAAATCTGTGTGGGTGCCATTACCCAAATCTTCGCCATCCAAAGCCGCCAAGGCTATATCAGTAAGTATATCACTTCCAAAAGGTGTACCGGGCAAATATTCATACTTATTTCCTGTAAGCTTCTTTAAATTGTATGGGAATGTGACTTTATCGAGCAACTTTCCCTCGTAGGGCGTATCATCTTGAGAGCTAGCGGCATAAGTTTCAATATCAAATTTGGTATCCCAAGTCTGCTTCAAATATCTATCCGCATGCCTGGCATTGTTGAAGTCTTTAAGCCAATCGGGCAGATCCTTACGGTAGTAGGTACTCGTTATGAAATTACCATTCTCTTTATCATACCAATAAGCCTGACCCGTATGGCCGGCAGGAAAAATAGCGCCTCTATCTTTAATCGAGAGTCCAACTACTTTGGACGACATCTGAGAACTAAAACGCAACTCATCCGTGATTGTGGTAACAAGAAGGTTTTTCGGACTCATTTGGCCGGACGTACTTTCTGAACCCACGGTATTCACTGTACTATCTTCTGCGCAATAAATCCAATCTTTATCTAGGTGGTCATAC
>CALBPF010000303.1 GCA_937899105.1 uncultured Flammeovirgaceae bacterium
CCATGTCAGATATTAAGAGTGCTGATTATAATATTAAAAGTGCTGATAGAGGTGTCCAGGCATCTAAAGGTAGTTTATACCCTACAGTAAGTTTAAATGCCGGCTTGAGTACAAATTACTCTGATTTGGTTACAGAGCGGTTTATTCCGGATGCTGAGAACCCGCTTTTACCTGTGACCGATGGAATTGGCAATCAACTCTATGAGCCTACTGACTTAAGAACGGTTTCTGGTGGCGAAGCAATTGAAAGTGCTGTATTCATACCTAATGGTGAAGTAGTTGATTTTGGATTTAGTGAACAATTTGATGAAAACCTAAGTCAGTTTGTTACTATATCTCTAAGTGTCCCTGTTTTCAATGGGTTTAGCGCAAAGGCGAATGTACAAAGAGCTGAAATAACCAAGAGAAGAGCTGAAATAACATATAAAGACACGCGGTATCAGTTGTGGCAAACTATAGAACAGGCATATAATGATGTTAAAGCAGCTTCAAAATCATATGAGGCTTCCTTAAAAGCTGTTGAGGCTCGAGAAGAAGCTTTTAGAGTTACAGAAAAACAAAAAGCCGCTGGCGCCATAAACGCCACCGATTACGAAATAGCAGAGAACAATCTTTACCAGGCTAAAACGGATTTGACTCGCGCTAAATACGATTACATATTCAAACTTAAAATTCTTGATTTTTATCAAGGCAAACCTTTAGAATTCTAAGCAATGGCAAAAAAGAAAAAATCAAACAAATGGTTGTACTACCTAATTGGGGGATTTGTTGTAATTATACTACTTCTTGTAGTAGGCAAGTCAGCAGGATGGATAGGTCAGCCAAATAAGACGAAAGTTACCATAGCGGAAGTTAAAAAGGTTTCTATTACTGAGAAGGTAAGCGCTTCCGGTACCGTACAGCCTGTGGTAGAAGTAAAGCTAAGTCCGGAAGTTTCAGGTGAACTTATACTATTGGCAGTGGAGGAAGGCGACTCTGTACAACAAGGAGGTGTTTTAGCAAAGATACGACCTGATAATTTTGTTTCGGCGCTTGAACAGTCACGAGCTTCATTAAATACCCAGCGGGCGAATAGGGCTTCATCAGAGGCGGCGCTTTCAAGAGCTAAGGCTACCTTCCAGCGAGCAAAGCAAGACTATGACCGTCAAAAAAAGCTTTGGGACGAAAAAGTAATTTCAGAAGCTGATTGGCAGCTTGCACAACAAAATTTTGAAGTAGCGAGAAATGATCTTAAATCTGCTGAAGAGTCTCTGGAAGCTGCACGCTTTGTTGTGAAAAGTAGTGAAGCATCACTTGCCCAGGCCCAGGAAAACTTAAGAAGGACAACTGTTACCGCACCGATGAGCGGCATTGTAAGTAAACTTAATGTAGAGCAAGGTGAAACGGTACTTGGTACCCAGCAGTTTCAAGGGACGGAAATCATGCGTATAGCAGACCTGAATCAAATGGAGGTAAGGGTAAATGTTAACGAAAATGATATTATTCGTGTCAACCTTGGAGACACAGTGATTATTGATGTAGACTCGTACACCTACTTGGATAAGGAGTTTAAAGGAATAGTAACCGCTATTGCCAATACGGCAAATGATAAAGCCTCCGCAGATGCAGTAACGGAGTTTGAGGTTCGCATAAGAATTCTAAACTCTTCTTACAAAGACCTGGTTGAAGGCGGAAACAAATATCCTTTCAGACCAGGTATGACGGCCAGTGTAGAGATAATAACCAATCAAAAAGATGATGTCTTATCCGTTCCTTTGGCGGCAGTGACTACACGTATTCCCGGACAAAAGAAATTTGGTAGGGGAAAGGATAATGAAGACGAACAAAAAGATGATGATGATACTCAACCTAAGGATAAAGACGAGGTGAAAGAGGTGGTTTTTGTTGAGGACGCAGGCGTAGCCAAGATGAAAGAAGTTAAAACAGGTATAAGTGATTATGAAAATATAGAGATCACCGAAGGACTTACCCAGGATGAGAAAGTGATATCCGGACCATTCCTTGTTGTTTCAAAGCGCTTAGAGGACGGTGATTTAGTGGACGATGAAGAAAAAGATAACAAGAAAGATAGGGAAGAGCAAGAAGAGGAAACCGGAGAATAGTTATAACGCTTGAGATTACCAACGTCGCCTTGAGTTCAGGGCGACTTTTTTTGTTCAATTCAACGGGGCGCCTACTGATTATTTGTTGGTTAACAGTATTCCAACTAGTTTCAAGGCAATTTTTGCATTACTTGTGAATAAAATATTAGTTATACAAACAGCTTTTTTAGGTGACGTTGTATTGGCAACATCCTTAATTGAGAAGCTGATCAAATTCTATCCTGATAGTGAACTTCACTTTTTACTTAGGGCAGGCAATGAGCATATTTTGAAGGGACATCCTCACTTAAAAAAGCTATGGATTTGGAACAAAAAAAAGAAGTATACGAGTCTTTTAAAGATTGTGAAAGCGCTGAGGAATGAGCGATATGATGTGATTATTAACCTGCATCGCTTTTTTTCGTCAGGCTCATTTACCGTGTTTGCCGGCGCTAAAGAAACCCGTGGCTTCCGAAAAAATCCTCTTTCTCCTTTTTTTGATAAAAAATTTGATCATCAAATATCACCCGATAGCGAGGGGCATGAAATTGAACGCAATCACCAACTCATTCAAGATTTAACCGATTCAACGCCAATGCGGCCTGTGCTCTATCCCTCTGAGGTAGATTATTCCAGCGTACAGAAATTTAAGCATAACGAATACTTCACTATTGCACCTGCTTCCGTTTGGTATACTAAACAATGGCCCAAGACGAAGTGGATCGAATTAATTAATCGTCTTGACCGCACACTTAATATCTACCTATTAGGGGCGCCCGGAGATAAGGAACTTTGCGATACAATATTAAAAGCATGCAGCGGAACTAATATTATTAATTTAGCAGGGGAATTAGGCCCATTGGCATCTGTAGCGCTCATGGAAAATGCCAAAATGAATTTTGTGAACGACTCTGCTCCGCTACATTTTGCTTCCTCTGTAAATGCGCCGGTTAGAGCAGTATTTTGTTCCACTATAAAGAATTTTGGATTTGGCCCTTTATCAGATGATAGCGCTGTTGTGGAAGTGGAACAACCTTTAGCATGCAGACCTTGCGGTCTTCATGGACACAGGTCCTGTCCTCAGGGTCATTTTAAGTGCGCAATGGATATATCAGTTAATAAATTATTGACTTCATTTTGATGTTAAAAATTTCGGGGCTTGTAATTACTTATAATGAAGAGAGCAATCTTGAGGATTGCTTGAAATCACTTAAACCTGTGGTAGACGAGATTGTAGTGGTTGACTCATTCTCAGCGGATAATACTGAGGAAATTGCTAAACGTTTTGGAGCCAGATTTATTCAAAATAGATTTGAGGGGCATATCCAACAGAAAAATTATGCTGTTGATCAGGCAAAGTTTGACTGGGTACTTTCTTTAGATGCGGACGAGCGCTTGTCTGATGAACTTATTGCCGAAATAAAAAAAATAAAAGGGCAGAACCCGGATTTAGGCGCATATAAGTTTAATCGGCTGAGTAATTATTGTGGTAGTTGGATACGGCATTGTGGTTGGTATCCTGATACCAAGTTAAGATTGTGGAACAAGCAAATAGGTAAGTGGGGGGGCGTTAATCCTCATGATTCGGTTATTATTCAACCAAGTGTAGAAGTAAAAAAATTAAAGGGTGATCTATTGCATTATTCTTTTTATACAGTAGGACAGCACCTGCAACAGATTAATAAGTTTACCACCATTGCCGCCCAAGAAAGTTACAACCGAGGAAAAAAGACTAATTTTTTGCTGCACATTGTTTTATATCCTTTCTGGTTGTTTCTGAAGAACTACATTCTCAAGCGTGGGTTTTTAGATGGGTATTTCGGATTCATTATTTGTATAAATGGTGCATTTTATAAGTACCAGAAGTACACAAAACTTTATATTCTTGGAAAAACAAAAAACTAAAATTGAATATGACGAAATGCTTTCGTCATGTACCATCTGCAATTCTGGTAACATTAAGTTTTACCTCAAAGACTATAAAGGTATCCAGATATTCATCTGTAATTCGTGTAGAACGCAGTTCATGAATCCTCAATACTCTGATAGGTACTTATCGGATTTTTATGCACAATATCAGATCAAGGATTTCAAACATCATAGATATGGTGACGATAAAACACCACGATTTGCCAAGCATGACGATAATTTAAGACTGATAGAAAACTTTGTAAGGCCAGGTAAGTTCTTATCCGTAGGCTCTGGTAACGGAATAGATATGGAGGTGGCTAGTGGTAGAGGTTGGGCTGTAGAAGGTTATGAAGTAGATGAAGAATTCACAAAGATCTTAAGTGAAAGCCTTAAACTACCTATGCATACAGGTAATTTCGTTACCCTTGATTTGAAGAATAAGACTTATGATTGTGTTTATCTAAATCATGTTATTGAGCACCCTAAGAATCCGGGGCAATATCTGGAAAAAATAACCGCTTTATTAAAAAATGGCGGTATTTTATACTTAGCCACCCCAAATATTCATTCATTTTCCATAAGACTAAAAAAGTTGCTGGACTTTTTTGGCTTAAGAAAAAAAAAGGCCAGCTACTATGATACCTGGCAGCACCTGACATATTATAACCCTAGGTATTTTAGCCGGGTACTTGAGAAGAAGTTTGGGTTTGAAGTGTTGCATTTAAGTAATGATGTCAAGAGTATCACTAATGGCAAGGTGCAAAATACGGTATTAGACAAATGGCTGTTTAAATCAGGATTTAGATTGGTGGCTCGAAAAGGATGAAACCACTCAAGATACTGCATTTGAGCTCCGAGGTAAGCTGGCGCGGTGGTGAGCAACAGATTGCCTATCTCATTGAGGAATTAGTAAGCGCCGGACATACTTGTGAAATTCTGGGACGTGATAACTCCGCTTTTGAGCATTATGCCAGAAAGGAGAATTTACGGTTTCATGGCGTGAGCTATTCCGGAGTGGGATTGATCAAAACAGCTTTCTTACTTAAGAAGATATCTTCAAAGTACGATATAGTTCACGCCCATAGCGGCAAATCTCATACCCTAACATTTTTGGCGCTACTTGCAGGAATGCGCACACCAGTTGTGCTGTCGCGAAGGGTGGATTTCGTCCCTAAAAAGAATTTTTTCACACAATGGAAGTATAATCATTTAGGCATCAAACGAATCATTGGTGTTTCAAATGCCATTACTGAAATTATGAGGTCTTATTTGACTAAAAAAAGGGAGAGATGTATAACCATCCATAGCGGTATAGACTTAAGAAGATTTTCTGATATACAAAAGAAATCATTAAGGTCGATACTTGAATTACCTAAAGGCTGTTTTCTATTGGGAAAT
The DNA here is from genome assembly GCA_937899105.1 of uncultured Flammeovirgaceae bacterium. Lineage (GTDB taxonomy): Bacteria > Bacteroidota > Bacteroidia > Cytophagales > Cyclobacteriaceae > Fulvivirga. The sequence goes on from CALBPF010000303.1 coordinate 5,391, forward strand.
ACATCCGCTTTGGCCGATCATAAAGATTATTTCAGTTTTTTGAAAGTCGCTGAAGTACTAAGTAATAAAGATGCTGCATATCACTTTGTAATTATGGGTGATGGGCCTATGGCAAATGAGGTTAAAAGCTTCGCAAGAGATCTGAACCTAATGGATCGTGTTACATTCACGGGGTTTCTTAATACCATTCCAGAAGTACTTGGCGATTTAAATGTGTTTTTAATGACTTCTAAAACTGAAGGCCTTGGGACATCAATCTTAGATGCGTTTGCCTCGCGAGTTCCTGTGGTTGCTACCAAGGCGGGTGGCATTCCTGAAATGGTAATTCATGAGTCTACCGGATTAATTGCCGATGTTGGAGATGTTGATACTCTCGCAAAGAACGTTGAAAGACTGAAAGCTAATGTTCAGCTAGCCCAGGAGTTAGTATCAAATGCATCTTCTAAGCTGTTGGAATTCACCAAGGAAAAAACGGCAAAAAGAACCCTAGACATTTATTATGAGATCTTAAATACCAGCGGTTAATAGACTTCTTTTTGCAGCCAGGCAAATAATTCCATCAACCAAGCCACGCCCACATGAATGAGTACGCCACCGAAAATACTCCTGCTTTCCAATGCTATAACGCCTAGAATATAACCACCTACAATAGAGCTTATAGCTTCGCCTGCCGGCTTACCGAAGTGATAAAAACAATAAGTCGCCACCATGGGAAGAACCACATTTCTTCCCATAATGCTTGTTAGGCCAAGTATCATGAATCCTCTAAAAGCAAGCTCAATAGTCAGAAAATTCCAACCATAAGCCAATTCATATAGTATTGCCGGGAACCACTCGTCTGTGCCCAAAAAGGTATGGGCAGGATTACTTTTATAAATGGGGTAGAAGTTACTGAAGTTATCAATGAAGGATGCCAGCAAAATGACTGGGATCATAACTCCTAACATAAACAGATATGGTTTGTAGTTGAAATTATGCCATGTGAGACCATAAAATTTGTTTTTTTCCTTGTCAAGGAGGTGATAAAATACCAGCATAGGTACTATCATAGTACCTATGTTAATAAGGTTTTTACTCACTTTTCTAGCAAAGTATTGCATAGCAGGTGGAAACTCTGCCCTTACGAAGTTATCATGATAGTGAAAGCCTGCATCTAGCGCGAGAACGGATAAAATGAAAAGACTTTTAATCCAAAACCACTTGTTGCCAAAGAGAGTACTTTGGCTTTTAAATACCATCATAATCAGGCAGGTACCGTAATAGGCGAAAGCATAAAATAGGAAGAAGTAAAATATTCTGATTCCCTTTCCATAGTAGCTATCAATGATAGAGTCCTCAAAATCGAGATAATAATTGACGCCAATCGAGAGAGCGAGAAAACCTAGTACAGCCCCATAGTAAGCAATTGAAAAATCATCTTTTATATATTGCTTAAGATATTTGAGAATGGATTTCATGTATAGCCTTTTAAGGCTTTCGCCACTTCTACAATTGGTAAACCTACCACATTGAAAAAGGAACCTTCTATTTTCTCAATGATAAAACTAGGAGCTAATCTGTGCTGCTCATTAAGCAACTTATACTTACCAGAATTTAGGAATTCTCGTTCCTTCAAAGCGTATAGGTCTGATGCATTGCCGACACATTCTTGAATACCATAGGCGCCCGCTTTATCTACAGGATTGAATCGCTTCATGTAGTCGGTAATGGTTTCATTACTCAGACTTGGGAAATGAACAGTCGTAAATTGACTTAATGTTTGATTCTTATCTCCGTAAGTAATATTCACCGCTGTATTCACCTTATGTACCCTGCCTGAAAGAGATTTTAGCATTTCAATGCCATCTTCAAAAGATTCTGGCTTTCCTAATATCGTTTCATCTAGGATAACCGTAGTATCCGACGTTATTATGATTCTGTTTTTGAACACCTTTTTGTAAGCATTGGCTTTCTTTTCTGCTAGGTATGAGGCTACCTGAGAGCATGGTAATTCCATTGAAAAATCCTCTTCTACCTCAATGGACTCAGCTTGAAAATCACTGGTAATGAGCTTCAGGAGCTGTCTCCTTCGTGGAGATTTAGAGCCAAGAATAATGGGGTTCTTGAAATTCATCTTCTAGTATTGATCCAAAAAGGAAACCACATATTACTTTAGGATAGAAATAGGTTGATTTTTGCGGCATGGTATACCCACTATAGCAAACAGTTTTGACCTGTTCCATTGAAATATCTTTAGTAATTAACGCAAGCTGCACCTCTTCTTTTATAACCTTTGCCAGACAGTCACTAAAGCTGCGATCAAATTCTATTGAATTTGAACTTCTCTGTTCTCTACCAGGTATGCCTAACGCCTTTTCTATTACAAAATAATGCAGTACCGTGAGATCCAGCTCTTTTATTTCATCGGGAAATTTCCATTTGAGATGCTCAATGCGCTCTGGTTTCAACCGAATTTTATAAGCGCTATTCTTAAATAAGAGCCCAAATGCCCAAAGCTTACCTAGAATAATTTCATTTATCATATAGGCGTCCTCGATATTCTTAATGATGAAATCTTCGCTCAGTCTTTCAAGCAAATCCTTTTCATCTAGATCAGGTAATCCCTTAATTAAACGATGTGTTGGCAGAATACGCAGATCTTCAGCTTCTGTGTTAGTCAGAAACATCATATGGAAATTATAACCCTCGTCTCCTGTGTGGTTAGGATTCGATTCTTGCATTTTTTTGCGATATAGCAATGAACCTTCATACCGATGATGACCGTCAGCCAGTATTATCCTCTTATCTTCTAATACTGTCAAGAAATGCTCGATGACCTTCTTATCATGAATGACACTGAGTGCATCTCTTACGCCTTGATAATCCTCGGTTTCATAAATAGGATTAGCCATACTTTCATCCATGAAGTGTTCTAACTCAAACTCGGGATCGGTGTAAAGTCCATGGGTTGGACTTACGTTGAATTGTGTTTTAGTGAGAATATCTATGCGATCATTTACAGAGTGAGGCATTGTATTTTCATGCCTAAGTAACACACCTTCATCCCAGTCATAAGCCCTTATGTTACAAATGAATCCTTTACGACAATACTCTTTAGTTTGCCCGGCCAAGGAAAAGTACTGGTAATATACATATATACCAGGGATCTGATCTTGGAGAATGATCGATTCTTCCTTCCATTTTTTCGCTATTTCGGCAGCATCATCTACACTTGAAGGAACAGAAAGGTGGATACTGTTATAAGGATTTTTGTATAAGTTTGAGCGTTGTTTTTCAGAAACAACGTCAAAGAGCGGAGAGGTAATAGCTTCTATGTCTTTTGACAGTTCTTCGTTAAAACGCCACGCACGGAATGGTCTAATTTCAGCCATTTATAAATTTCGTAATTTAAGCCCAGCGTCTTTTTTGCCAACTACTATTCTCCACCTTATGATTTCCATTCTGATCAGGTTTATTTTTTTCAACCAAAGCGGCTGTGAGAACAGCGGCTATTTCTTTTTCGACCTCAGCTGTGGTATGCGCTAAAACATCAGGGGTAAAATACTTCTCCACAAACTTGGTGTTGAACTGGCCGGATGTGAAGGCATCATGATTGAAAACATAGGCTCCAAAGTCAAGAGTAGTGGCAACACCAGAAATGTTATATTCTTCAATGGCCCTAATCATTCTACCTATAGCCTGTTCACGATCCTCTGCGTAGGTGACTAACTTGGCAATCATCGGATCATAATAAATGGGAATCTCCATACCTTCTTCAAAGCCATCATCCACACGGACACCTGGTCCCTGGGGTCTTTCGTATCTATTCAACCGGCCAATATCAGGCAAAAAGTTGTTCTTCGGGTCTTCTGCGTATACTCTTAGTTCAAATGCATGCCCGTTTATTGACAGGTCCTCTTGCCTGAATGATAACTCTTGCCCTTCAGCGATTTTGATTTGTTCTTTTACCAGATCAATACCTGTAATTTCTTCTGTAACAGGATGCTCCACCTGCAACCTTGTATTCATTTCCAGGAAATAAAAATTCAGTTTATCGTCTACAATAAATTCTACAGTTCCTGCGCCATAGTAGTTACAAGCCTTGGCTACACCAACTGCAGCATCACCCATGGCCTTGCGTACCTCGGGAGTTAGAATAGATGAAGGGGCTTCTTCCACTACTTTTTGATGTCTTCTTTGAATTGAGCATTCTCTTTCAAAAAGGTGAACAATGTTTCCATGTTCATCACCTAGTATTTGAAACTCTATATGTCGGGGAGAAGTGACAAACTTTTCGATAAATACTGATCCGTCTCCAAAAGCCGATTTTGCTTCGCTAATGGCACGATCCATCTGTTCTTCAAACTCTTCAGTATTATTGACTATACGCATCCCCTTTCCACCCCCGCCTGCACTGGCCTTTATTAATATGGGATAGCCAATTTCTTCAGCTACTTTCTTCGATTCTGTAATATCAGTGATTGCATGATCAACACCTGGAACCAGGGGGACATCAAATTTGGCTACTGCGGCTTTAGCAGCAAGCTTATCCCCCATGGTTCTAATGGCTTCAGGGCTGGGGCCTATGAATTTAATTCCACTCTTTTCTGTCAGTTCGCCAAAATCGGCATTTTCAGATAGGAAACCATAGCCTGGATGGACCGCATCTACCTCTAGTCTTTTGCATACATCTATGATTTTATCTCCTCTGAGATAAGATTCAGCCGATGCCGGTGGCCCTACGCAAACAGCTTCATCGGCATACCTGACATGTAAGGCTTCCCGATCGGCTTCACTGTAAATTGCAACTGTCTTGATTCCTGCCTCTCGACAAGATCGCATAACACGCATGGCTATCTCTCCCCGATTGGCTACCAATACTTTTTTTATTTTTTTCATAAGTAGGAGTTGATTGGACTTGGGTAACTTACAATTCACAATCTTAACCTATTGTATTCAAACTGCATATGACCTTTGACATAAAATTTAATAGTGTTAGCTTTGTGTGTTTTTTTAAATCAACAATATAAAGGAATTACGTAGTGGATATTTTTGAGAAACTGAAAGTTGAGCAAGGTGATTTAGGACAACACGCTCATTTACCGAAGGATTATTTTATGTTCCCTAAGTTAGAAGGGGAGCTTGCTCCTCGAATGCAGTTCAATGGTAAAGAGGTGCTAACCTGGAGTTTGAACAATTACTTAGGTTTGGGGAACCATCCGGAAGTGAGAAAGGCAGATGCAGATGCTGCTGCCGAGTGGGGACTTGCTTATCCTATGGGGGCAAGAATGATGTCTGGCAACTCAGTATATCACATTGAGCTTGAAGAAAAGCTGGCAGAATTTATAGATAAAGAATCAGTAATGCTATTGAATTATGGCTATCAAGGCGTGCTGTCTATAATTGATGCTGTTGTGGACAGAAAAGACGTTATCGTGTATGATGCGGAATCACATGCATGTATTGTAGATGGCGTTCGCCTTCATATGGGGAAACGTTTTGTTTTTCCTCATAACAACATTGAGAATTTAGAAAAGCAACTTCAAAGAGCTGAGAAAATTGTAGCCGAAACCGGTGGCGGAATTTTAGTAATCACTGAAGGCGTTTTCGGAATGTCCGGTAATATGGGTAAACTTAGAGAAATTGCCGCACTTAAAGAGAGATATGAGTTCCGGTTACTTGTTGATGATGCGCATGGTTTCGGAACTATGGGTGAAACAGGGGCAGGTACTGGAGAAGAGCTTGGCGTACAAGATGATATCGATATCTACTTTTCGACTTTTGCTAAATCTATGGCCAGTATCGGAGCCTTTGTTGGTGGAAATAAGCAGGTGATTGATTATATGCGATATACCGTAAGATCGCAAATATTTGCTAAGACCCTTCCAATGCCTTTAGTTATTGGGGCTATCAAGCGCTTAGAACTACTTCAAACTCAGCCCGAGTTAAAAGGAAACCTGTGGAAAGTGGTTAATGCATTGCAATCTGGTCTAAGAGAGCATGGGTTCGATTTGGGAACTACAAAATCACCTGTAACCCCAGTGCTCTTTAAAGGCGGGTTAGGCGAGGCCGGTAATATGGCCATGGATTTAAGAGAGAATTATAACATATTTTGCTCGATGGTAATCTACCCGGTGGTGCCGAAAGATGTAATTATGTTGAGGTTAATTCCGACAGCCGTTCATACCCTGGAAGATGTTCATGAAACTATAGAAGCCTTTGCTGCGGTCAAGGAAAAATTAGATGCAGGAACCTATAAGAGGGAGGAGATAATAGCCATTACAAAGTAAAAAAAAGTCGGTTTCAAGATGAATTATAAACATTTTGAGTATATTGCCGACTCATTTTAATAACCGAAATTTATTCAATAACCTTAAAATTTTATCAAGTATGAGCAGATTTAGTGAACTTAAAGATCTAGTTGATTCTCTAGAAGCTGATTTCGACAAATTCTACGACAAGGGAAATAACGCAGCGGGAACTCGTGTACGAAAGGGCATGCAAGAGTTAAAGAATGTTGCGCAAGAAATTAGAATTGAAGTTCAAAATAAGAAGAACGGATAATCTGTTTTTCAATAAAGAAATAAAAAAAGGATTTGTGAATACAAATCCTTTTTTATTTATCCTAGCTTGGCACAGCTATGAAATAAGCTTTTTCCAATCTTTAAACCTTAGGTCAATTCTATTTTTCATGTGCTGATAATTTCCCCAGGTATCTTTCACATGATAAATTGAGGGTAATTTTTTCACAAGCTCATCATCGTAATCGGATCGATATATACCACCGCCGTAGTAATAATAGGTGAACATATTACCCGTTTTATTAAACAGCTCATAGCCAAGATAGCCATCCCATATTTCGCTAAGAATAGTACATGATATTTCTCTTCGCTTAAAACGGAAAATTTGTACATCGGCTTCATCTTCAAAGTATTCGGAATAAAGGTCATTATCAATGATCCACCCCAAATACATTCCAATATGCACATAGGCCTGTTCAATAGGCAAATTATCCGGGAAATTTCCTAGAAAATGCGTTTTAGCATTATCATATATGGTTTTTTGGATTTCGGTTTTCTTGTCTGTTGTCATATGTGTTTTTTTCGACAAACGTTAATATAGGCATTCAGTCACTAATGGAAAAACATATATCCAAAAACTATTGCCGCTATAATACCGGCAGCATCTGCAATTAGTCCCGCAGTAACCGCATAGCGGGTTCTTTTGATATTAACCGACCCGAAATAAACGGCCAAAATGTAGAAAGTTGTTTCTGTAGCTCCTCTAAATATGCTGGATAAACGTCCTGTAAAAGAATCAGCGCCGTGAGTTTTCATAGTTTCTATCATCATACCTTTCGCTGCTCCACCACTTAATGGTTTCATAACCGCGGTAGGAAGAGCTTCGACAAAGTCAGTATTTAATCCAGCCTGCAGAACAATCCATTCAATTCCTGAAATCAAATAATCCAAAGCTCCTGAAGCTCTGAATACACCTATTCCCACTAGAATGGCGATTAGGAAAGGAATTATTTTAACCGCTATTTCAAACCCTTCTTTAGCGCCATTTACAAAAGTCTCATAGATGTTTATGCCTTTTGTTAAACCCAGAATTATGAAAGAGATAATTAATGAAAAAATAATGAAGGTACTTGCCACGGTTGAAACTACCTCAAGTTCAGCTTGACCCAGCGTGGTAAAGTAATAAACTAAAAGTCCAATAGTCAGTGTAATTCCACCCAAATAAGCTAAAATGGTTTTGTCTAATAAATTAATTCTTTGATAAATTGCCACAGTGATTAAGCCCACAAAACTGGAACAAAAAGTAGCGAGTAATAGCGGAATAAATACATCGGTAGGATTAGCAGCTCCTAAAATAGATCGATCCAGCATTATAGAAATCGGTATTATAGTCAGGCCGGATGTATTTAATACCAGAAACATTATCTGAGCGTTTGAAGCGGTATTCGGATTTGGATTCAGAGATTGCATTTCTTTCATGGCCTTTAATCCTAACGGGGTGGCGGCATTATCCAGGCCGAGTAGGTTGGCCGAGAAATTCATGATAATTGACCCGGAAGCTGGATGATCTCTTGGTATCTCAGGGAACAACTTTGAAAAAAATGGACCGATAATTCTCGATAAGATTTTGATCATACCCCCTTCTTCTCCTATTTTCATTAATCCGAGCCATAGCGACATCACACCTGTCAGGTACAAAGCGATTTCAAAACCTGTTTTTGACATGTCGAAGGTGGAGTTGACGATGGCTGGAAAAACTTCAGTATCTCCTAAGAAGATAAGTTTTGCCAGTGCAACTAGGAATGCTATAAGGAAAAAGCCTATCCAAATATAATTAAGTACCATTTTCGTAAAAATGCATAAGTAAAATAATATTTAAAAATTTAAAAATTTGATTAACGAGTAATTGTCTTGTTTAAGTTCAAGATGTAATTTAAATAATCATTTTACAGTTAAGTAATCATTTTAGGACAATTGATCATGTAAGATTTTTTGATTTATATGCATTATTTAGTTGTTACCTCTCTTAATTTTTATAGATTAAAGGCTTTAAGAATAATTGATTTCAATATTTTTGAAGATTAGAAAAAATAGCGATCTACAGTAATAAGAAGCATTAAGATTACGATTTTCAAAATAAGAAATATTTTTAATAAAATTCCCAATATGGGAATGCTAAAAATTAGTTTAAAAGTATAAGCTGTTGATTATCAGTGTTTTTAGTGCAATAATAAATTATAGTATGATTTTAGGTTCCCGTTTAAATATGAAAAGGGTATTTACATTTTTAGGATTCATTTTAGTAAGTTTTGGTTATGCTCAAACGGGTCCGGGAGGAGTTGGGACAGGAGATGGATCTTCAGGTCCCAGAAATGTTTTATGGCTAAGGTCTGATATAGGTATTACACAATCGGGCACAGTTTCTGCCTGGGCGGATCAATCGGGAAATGGTCTAAACGCTGTTCAGGCTACTGGTGGTCTGCAACCTGCATATACAGCTTCTAATGCTAATTTAAATGGGCTACCATCTATAAGCTTCGGGCCTACAGGTACAACTAATTTTCACTTGGCTATACCTGATAATGATTTGTTAGACGCTTCACCGGGCATGTCATTTTTTGTTGTACTTAGAACTTCGGGCGCCTCGGGTTTGCATGCGTTCTTGAATAAAAGAACAGGTTTTACGGCTAATCAGTCCTATAGATTTTTTAGAAATTCCGGTAATTTCATAAGCGATATAAGCGATGGTACATCGGCTTCTGTGGCGGCTGCCAATAATACTAATTACATTCTTTCAAGTGTATATGATCAGTCCGTGATTGGTGATCAATACACCTTTTATTCTAACTCAACAACGGAAAACGGCGCTGGTGTGCCAACTACGCTACCTAATGAGGCTTCTCCGCTTTATATAGGTAATTTCAATTTAGGCGACAACAGAAGTTTCCCGGGTGATATAGCCGAGGTAATCATCTACCAAGATGCTCTGAATGGCGGGGAGAAGGTTATTGTTGAAAACTACTTAAGTGAGAAGTATGGGATTGCAATTGGATCTAATGATTTCTTTAGTTTGGGAGATGCATCTTACACTAACGATCTGGTTGGTATAGGAACTGCTGACGGAACAAATAAGAGTTCTGATTCCGGTTTTTCCGATGCTCTGCAGATTCAAGAGCTTAGTAGTAGTTTGAATAGTACAAATGAGTTTGTATTTCTTGCACATGACAATACTGCTCATGCCAGTAACAATACCTCAGATTTAGGCGAGGTAGAAATAACAGATAGATGGGCGCGAAGTTGGTTTGTGGAGTCAACCGGAAGTGTGGCTACTTCATTGAGATTTGATTTTGGAATAGCGGGTTTAGGTACTCCCAGTGCGGCTGGTGATTACGTGTTATTATACCGAGCCAATACTTCTAGTAATTTTACTCGCGTTGCCGCCAATTCTTATACAATTGAAAATACGGACCAAGTGGTTGTTGATTTGTCTAACATAGACCTTGCCACTGGTTACTATACAATAGGTAGAGGAACGCAACTTACGACAACAACTTATTACTCATTTCAGACAGGGCTATGGGAAGATGCCTTAACATGGACTACGGATCCGTCAGGAAATTTGAGAGTTCCGGCTTCAGGAAATATCCCGACATCCGGAGATAATTTAGTTGTCTTATCTGGGCGTACGGTTACCATGGCTACCGATGATAACGATGGCGTTAACCTTACCGTAAATGGTCAATTAAACATTGCGGACACCAGGGATCATAACTTTTTCTCTATAGCTGGTAACGGAGTTATTTCTATTGAAGGAGATGATGATGTACCTACTAACGTAGTAGATAACTTTCCTACGGGATCCAACTCTGATTTTGCCGATCCTATTGTTGGAGGCACACTGCTAATTGAAGGTGGAGGGCTTAATCTTAATACCGCTAGAACTTATAATGATGTGGTTATTGATTTAACCTCAACCACGAATGTGGCAACGTTATTGGCCGACTATACTATTAATGGTGATCTCACCATTCAAAGTGGTATATTCCAAATTAATGACAACGCCAGTACCACCTCACTGAATATAAATGTGTTTGGTGATGTTCAGGTGGATGCCAATGGGGAGATAAATACTGGGTCCGCCAATGCGCGTCATCAGTTCAACTTTTACGGTAATCTGGTGAATAATGGGACGGCCGAATTTACGAACAGAGTTGCTGCTGACAATAACAATGAAGCTACAGATGGTATAGTGGATGCAAATTTTTTAAATAGTGTTGCAGATCAGTCTATTGATTGTAATGGCGTTACTAATTTCTATAGAATTGAAATTGATAAAGGGGCTGATGAAACCTACATACTAGATATTAATTCACTTTCTGCAGCTAATTTTAATTTATTTGGTCCTGTTAATTACAGTACTAATAGCGCTCAATTGGATGAAAATGACAACGCCTTAGGTCTGATAAGAGGAACCGTGAGGCTAAATACGAATGTGGACGTTCCCTTTTTAAATAATACGGGCGTCTACAGTATTTTTGAATCAGCCAGGTTATGGGTAAATGGAGGTTCTACTACCAAAACTGGTGGGGCTGCCATAGTACCTTACGGCATTATTCAGGTATCCGATGGTACCTTGGATGCTCCTGTTTCAAGCGGTATTACAACCAGGGATAATGGTTCCATCATTGTTGAAGGCGGAGTAGTCACCGTCAATCAAATCAGAACCTCAGTGAATGGGGCAGTAAATGTC
>CALBPF010000304.1 GCA_937899105.1 uncultured Flammeovirgaceae bacterium
ACAAGAAAACAATGGAAAAGAAAAATGCCATGTAGTTATAACACCTAATGCTCACCACCTAAAAAACAATAAACGAACTTCTGTACTCATCAAAGATACGAAACTACAAATCGTGCAATGGCGCTTATATTGGCTGCTTATTCAAAGTCCTAAGCTTGATAAGCTCAATATTCAGGACACCAACAAGCCTTATTGCTTTCGAGCCCCAATAAACGAGGAAGAAGCTTACTCAGCAAGGCTTTTGAATTTGGATTTAGCCACAACAAACCCAAATGAACTTACTTCAATCAACAAAGCCTAAGTAGGTGGCCAGAACTATTCAATATTCCGAAGACTGCCAAGTAAGCATCCTAGTGATTCAGAGCTATGTTTACTTATGGCCAGCTACTTACATAAACCAGCATAAAATTTATGCTGGAGAAAGCTATGCATATAAAAATAGATTTGCCAATACTTAAACGCTATAAATTTTCTGGAAACTAAACATCTATCAGACAATGGGTACAGAGTTAAATTTGCTAAAAAACTTCATTTTTCTGCCATTAGCAACCATAGTCTACCTCAGACAATGAATTTATTCCGCCAATGATCTTCAATTAGCACTGAAGCTTCGCTTCTTCTCGCTCAAACAAAATACATGATTTCAAGCATCTTTTAAGTACCAGTCAATTCAAGGCCATATATGTAAAAAACTAGGAATATTTTATATACTCCACACAAAAGTCTACACGAAATACATCTAGAAGTTGTGCACACAGTTACTGCATCCCAGGCTTAGATCTTATAGACCTCAACTTCATCCACTTTTCTATCATCAGGAGCTCATTATTATGAGCTGTGAAACACTAGAAACACAAGTAGACTTTAGGAATAATCAATAAAAAAAATAGCAATATTCACATTTCAAGCCATGCCACCATTGAAAACATAGATCATCAAGAATGGCCTTGAAGACACAATGAAATTGAGTTTCATAATAGTGAGATGTTAGACGACAATTTTTTTGGTGCCAGGGCCAGCAGGGACATTTGAACAGAAACCTTCGGTTTTACCTGGAGCTACCTCTTAATGAGGATTTCAAAGGTAGTAATTTTGTTGAACAGTTGCCCGGCGACGCAACTAATCCTCTGGCAACTCTATTAGTATTTTTTAGCCTTACATCCAAAAAATCTCCAACTCTACGTACAAACGATAACGGTTACGATCCCAACCGCTTCGCCTAACGTATTCCTCACACCCTTGACTCTTCAAAGCAACATGCTAAAACTATTACTGCAATACTGCCTTACTGCATCAAGTAATGATTGTCACCCTCTGTCAATTCAAAGGGGGCGTGGGCAAGACCACCAGCGCTATTCACTTTGCGGCGCTACTTCAAGCGAAAGCACCCACGCTTCTGATCGATTCAGACCCGAATAAGTCAGCCTCCCTATGGGCAAGAAAAGGACTATTACCGTTTGACGTATGCCTGGAAGCCGAAGCCCCAAAGCGGCTGATGAAAGGCAACTATACCCATACTGTTATCGATACTCCTGCTCGACCCTCATCTGATGAAGTAGAAAGCATCGCCAACGGTACGGATCTCTTAATCCTGCCAACGACTCCCGATCCGTTATCGATTTCCGCGCTGATTCAAATGGCAGGGAGTCTACCCGAAGACACTAACTATAAATGCCTGATCACATTGGTTCCGCCACCGCCGCAAAAAGATGGGGCTGATGCTAAGGCGGCATTGGAGCGCCATGGGTATCCAATATTTCAGCGTGCGGTTCGACGCTATAAAGCATATATCCATGCAGCGAGTAATGGTCACACGGTGAAAGGGCCTGCTCAAAATGATTGGAAAGCTATCTGGGAGGAACTGAGCGATGAACTTGGATGATGTGTTTACAGCAGCACAAAGCAAACCCCCAACAACTAAGAAGGAAAAATCTAAAACTCCTAAGGCTAAATCAAAAGATACTCCTGAATCAAAGTCCCAGGCTCAACCTGACTCGGAAATTTTGGCAGACATCCTAGCGCCGACTGATGCGCCGGAACGCAACATTAGATTTACAGCTGACCTGCCTGAGTCATTGCATAGACGCCTAACTATGGCGGCGGCTACCAGCGGCAAACGTAAAGTGGATATTGTTAGAGCAATACTTGATGCAGTTCTCCCTCAAATAAGTGATTAAGTACTTACTGCAGTAATGCAGTAAGTACTTAAAAATACAAGCCTTCAGCTCGACGGTATATTAAAGGTGGTCGTCAAACCTTAGCCGCCTAGCGTATATGTCTAGGCGGTTTTGAATATTTTGGATAAGTGCAGAGAGGGCACTGGTTCCGCCTGATGGGATGATTCGACCAAAACGCTTGTAGGCAAGGGATACAGCCATTTTCGAAGAAGATCGCTAAAATCCTTGCTCTGTAGGCATTTCAGCCATTTTTCCCATTACACGGAACCAGTACC
>CALBPF010000305.1 GCA_937899105.1 uncultured Flammeovirgaceae bacterium
GACGCTATTTTCTCCTTCGGCATGCAAGCGGGCGTTGTGAGATTCGACGAAGACGCCTCAGAACTTAACGCATTTGATCCTACAGATCCTGTTTTCAACGAAGACAATACGTTTTCTAAATTTAATATAGGCGCCGGCGCAGCACTAAAAGGTGATAATTTTTATATAGGCCTGTCCGTTCCAAGGTTAATAAACAATACTGAAGAAATAGAAGGAATAGAAACCGAGCTTTATAACCGGCATATCTACTTGGTCGCGGGTTACGTTTATGAACTTAACTCTGTGGTGGCCTTACGCCCAACGGCCATCTTAAGAGCTGTTGGAGATGCACCAGCCTCTATTGATATTAGCGGTAGTATTATAATCCATGATAAATACACCGCAGGATTATTGACAAGAAACTTTAACACCTATGGCCTGCTTCCACAAATGAATCTGAGTGACAAATTAAGATTAGGATACATCTTTGAGATCCCTTCAGATCAATCTGTAGGTTCAGACTTTAACTCGCATGAGATTACCTTGATGCTGGACCTGGAAATTTTTGATTTCCACAATTTGAATCGCAGGTACTTCTAAATTACTTTTTAATTGAACCATTTATATGGCTTTATGTTAAATGCTGTGTATGAAAGCAGCAGTATTCAGAAAGGAGCACTTTAACGCAGCGCACAGACTTCATAATCCTGATTGGGACCAAGCTAAAAACACGAAGGTTTTTGGTAAATGTAATAATCCTAACTATCATGGTCATAACTATGAATTGATCGTCAAATTAGTTGGAGAAATAAATCCTAGAACCGGCTATGTTTACGATATGAAACTATTGAGTGATCTCATTAAACGAAGGGTAACCGATAGATTCGATCATAAAAACCTTAACCTGGATACTGAAGAATTTAAAAATTTAAATCCCACAGCAGAAAATATTGTAATTGTTATTTACAATCTCTTAAGGAGCGAAATTGAAGATAGCATTGATTTAAAAATCACACTTTATGAAACCGAAAGAAATTATGTTGAATACCCAGTTTAAAAGAGATATAAATGACGATTTAGGGGATGATCATGTAGCAGCATCATACAACACACCGCTCCGTGACGATGCGTTTGAAATGAGCGATCTGGAGAAGATAGAGAAGATCGAAACTCACTTTGAAGAAATCATGAATATCCTGGGCCTGGACCTAACGGATGATTCATTAAAAGGAACTCCTCGTAGAGTAGCAAAAATGTATGTTCAAGAGATTTTTAGTGGTTTAGATCCTGATAACCATCCGAAAGTTACCCTCTTTGATAATAAGTACAAATACGATCAGATGCTTGTGGAGAAAGACATTACTTTTTATTCTAATTGCGAGCATCATTTCGTACCTATTTACGGAAAGGTACACGTAGCTTATATTTCAACTGGAAAAGTGATTGGTCTTTCTAAAATCAACAGAATCGTTCAGTACTATGCCAAAAGACCCCAAGTCCAGGAGCGTTTAACAGTTCAAATTGGTGAAGAATTAAAAAAATCACTTAACACCGAGCACGTGGCAATCGTGGTAGATGCTAATCATATGTGCGTAGCATCACGGGGTGTTGGCGACACAAACAGTAAAACAGGCACAGCTTTTTTCTCCGGTAAATTTGAGGAACTCCAAACCAAGAACGAGTTCTTGAATTATATTAATAGTCAATAGCCTCCACATCTATAATTTTGTAATTTCGTTGTTTAACCAATGAAATAGTGAATGAGCTTGGCCGAAGATATTAAACAAAAGAAGTTCGAAAGTGAATATCAGAAAGCGCTGATCAATCTTTTGTATACATACAATCATGTGGTGAGCAAAATGAATATATTTTTCAAATCACATGGAATTACGCGACAACAGTATAACGTACTGCGCATTCTGAGAGGCCAACATCCAAAACCCGCATCAATCAATTTGATCAAGGAACGAATGCTCGATAAAATGTCAGATGCTTCCCGCATTGTTAAACGACTCCTCGATAAAGATTTAATAGTTCGTAAAGTATCGTTTGATGACCGACGGTCAGTGGAAATCACCATCTCTCAGAACGGGCTTAAGCTTTTAGAAGATACTGATAACGAAGTCAAAAACTTCATAAATCTTACAAATAATCTCAGCGATACTGAAGCAAAGCAGTTGAATGTACTGTTAGATAAGTTGAGAGAGCAAAAACATGCTTGACACCATCTGCTAAGCCTTTTTATATTTAATGCGTAGCTTAGCATTGTCTTATTATAACTATAAATTCGTATTATATGGCATTTGATATAGACATGATTAGGGCTGTTTATAAGCGTATTCAGCAACGCACAGAAACCGCCAGAAATATTGTTGGAAAACCTTTAACACTTTCCGAGAAGATCCTTTATTCTCACTTATGGGATGGTGAGGCTTCTGAGGCGTTTGAACGTGGAAAGTCGTATGTCGATTTCGCGCCAGACCGCGTGGCCATGCAGGACGCCACTGCACAGATGGCATTGTTACAGTTTATGCAGGCTGGAAAAAGTAAAGCGGCCGTACCTTCTACCGTGCATTGCGATCACCTCATTCTGGCAAAGCAAGGCGCTGAACAAGATCTTAGGAACTCTTTAACTGCTTCCGGTGAAGTATTTAATTTCCTGGAATCAGTATCTAACAAATATGGTATTGGGTTTTGGAAACCTGGGGCAGGAATTATTCATCAGGTAGTGCTTGAAAATTACGCTTTCCCCGGCGGAATGATGATCGGAACAGATTCACACACGGTTAATGCTGGAGGTTTAGGCATGGTGGCGATTGGTGTAGGTGGAGCTGATGCCGTTGACGTTATGGCAGGGATGCCCTGGGAGCTCAAATTCCCCAAACTCATCGGTGTGAAGTTAACCGGCAAAATGAATGGTTGGACCGCCCCAAAAGATGTAATTCTTAAAGTGGCCGGCATACTTACCGTGAAAGGTGGAACCGGTTGTATCGTAGAATATTTTGGAGAAGGCGCTAAGTCTATATCTGCGACCGGCAAAGGTACAATATGTAATATGGGAGCGGAGATTGGAGCCACTACATCAACATTCGGCTATGATGATTCAATGGAGCGTTATTTAAGAACCACTGACCGGGCTGATGTTGCAGACCTTGCCAATGACATCAGTGAGCACCTAACCGGTGACGATGAAGTATATGCAAGTCCGGAAAAATATTTCGATCAGGTAATTGAGATCGATCTGGATAAATTGGAGCCCCATGTAAACGGACCATTTACACCTGACAAGGCCACTCCCGTTTCGCAGATGAGAGCTGAAGCTGAAGCTAACGGATGGCCCATGGACGTCGAGTGGGGGCTGATCGGTTCATGTACCAATTCATCTTATGAAGATCTGTCCAGAGCCTCTTCAATAGCAAAGCAGGCTGTCGATAAAGGTTTGAAAACAAAGGCAGACTTTGGCATTAACCCGGGTTCTGAGCAGGTGCGGTATACAGCCGAGCGAGATGGCCTGCTTCAAATATTTGAAGACTTGGATGCCACCATTTTTACCAATGCCTGCGGACCATGTATTGGACAATGGGAAAGAGCTGGTAATAATGAGCGGATCAATACCATCGTTCATTCTTTTAACAGAAACTTTTCGAAACGAGCCGATGGAAATCCAAATACACACGCATTTGTTACCTCGCCAGAGATGGTAGCCGCTATTGCCATATCAGGGAATCTGGGTTTCAACCCTATAACAGATACGCTTACAAATGACAAAGGGGAACAAGTAAAACTCGATCCTCCTATAGGTGATGAGCTTCCTGATAAAGGATTTGATGTGGAGGACAACGGATACCAAGCCCCGGCCGCTGATGGCAGCGGTGTGGAAGTAGTGGTAAAACCTGATTCAAAACGTTTACAACTTCTTGAGCCTTTTGCTCCCTGGGATGGCAAAAATATTACCGGGGCAAAGCTTTTGATCAAAGCTTTCGGAAAGTGTACTACAGATCACATCTCCATGGCCGGACCATGGTTGAGATTCAGAGGTCACCTGGATAATATTTCTGACAACTGTCTGATTGGCGCCATTAATGCCTTTAATAAAGAGACTAATATGGTTAAAAATCAGCTAACGCAAGACTACGGATCTGTACCGGCTACTCAACGAGATTACAAAGCTCATGGAGTACCCACAATTGTGGTAGGTGATCATAACTATGGCGAAGGATCATCACGTGAGCATGCCGCCATGGAACCCAGACACCTGGGAGTGAAAGCCGTACTCGTTAAATCCTTTGCCAGAATACACGAAACTAACCTTAAAAAGCAAGGTATGCTGGGTTTAACGTTTGCTGATGAAAATGACTATGACAAGGTACAGGAGGATGATACTATCAACTTCCTTGATCTAACTGAGTTTACTCCAGGCAAACCACTACATGCAGAATTGGTTCATGCTGATGGAAGTAGAGATGTAATAGCTGCTAACCATACTTATAATACCTCTCAAATTGAATGGTTTAAAGCCGGATCTGCCTTGAATTTGATCAAGCAAAGGGAAAGCTAAATCAAAAAAAGTGAGTTCGTTTTTTATCTATGATCTCTCCACCC
>CALBPF010000306.1 GCA_937899105.1 uncultured Flammeovirgaceae bacterium
GTAAGGTTTGTTTGTTTTATTTTCTATCCCTTATCTTTTATTATAACATCTGTAGCTTCATCAATTCTATCAAACTCTTCTCTCTTTTGCTTTACTACAGCCTCACATTTCGTTATCTCATCTTGAAGCTTTTCAATTTTTTTAAGTTTTTCTTTATAATCCTCATCAGCCTTATTTAAATCCTTTGTTAAACTATCTAAATAAGTTTCTTTCTTCTCTATTACCTTACTTACCTCATCAGCTTTTTTTGATTTGTCTAACCATAAAGTTTCAGCTTCTCCTTTTTTAATTTCTAAATCCTTGATTTCCTCCTTTAGGTTATCAATACTTTCGGGAAGACCTTCTAATCTAGCATTTCGAGTTTGAAGTGTGTTTTCTATTCTTTCTTTTTCTTTCTCCAACGAATCTACCTCACTATTAATCTTATCTTTTAGTTCCTCAATTTCATTTAGTTTCAATATTTGGGACTCTTCCTTTTCTTTGTAAGCCTTTTCTTTCTTCAATATTTCTTGAGTTATCGAATTTCTTTTCTGCTCAATACCTTCTAATAGTGTTAGCTTCTGTCCAATAGCAGAATCAAAATGTAAATCTATATTAAGAGAATATAGAGCACCAGATTTAAGAATTATTTTTTCATCCGCAGTAGCATATAGTTCACCATAATCATATAATTCACTTTGATTGAGAGCATGATAAAAAAAAGCATTAGCATCTAATAATTCATGGCTCTTCCTTAAGCTTGTTAGTGAGCTTTTATTTTTAGGTTTACCTACAGGAAATTCTATATTTTTAGCAACATTATTAAGTGATTGAAAATCTCTTGGTGACTTTAAATCTTGCTCTTTAAGTTCTGAAATGATAAATTTTCTATTTGCGTCACTATTCAAATACTTTGATAAATATTCAATCATTCCAACTAAACAAGTGGTAATCATTTCAGGTGAGACAATGGAATGGTCTAATCCAATAGTTGCACCCAAGAAAGTGCCCGTTCTGTGAGAGTCTTTTTCTTCTGCATATTCGTATATAGAAAAAAACTGTTTCATCTTGTTGCCTTGTAAAATTCTACTTACTCTATACAGTCTGGTATTTGGCTGTACTTCAAAAATCTGCATATCTAAATCAACAATATTTTCTACAGGGTAATTAGAAGGAATACCTCCTCCGTTTACTGTTTGTAATCCCCTTGAACGCCCAAAGTAGGAGTATCCAATTATTTTATTTGACATAGATTGATGCTATTTTGAATGAGGTGTACCCCATTTTTCGACAGAATCGAGCTGAGATTAAGGTCTTATATTAGAAAATGTTGACATGGGAGTGAAGGCTCTAAAGCCGAATGATCCCGTTCAAAATTATAGTAGCGGAAGTAGGTGTCTAAGCCATTGCGAAGCGCCATGCCATCCGCATAGTCATTCAGGTAAATGTGTTCGTATTTTACTGTTCGCCAAAGCCGCTCAATGAAAGCATTGTCAGTGGCTCTACCTTTACCATCCATGCTCAGTTTGGTTTTTCCACCGGCAATAATGGCCTGAGCAAATTCTTCGGAGGTATACTGACTACCTTGATCGGTATTGACAATTTGTGGGTTTCCCCAACGGGCGATGGTCTGCTGATAAAGTTCGGTACACCATTCACTGGTCATGGTATTACTCAATGACCAAGATAATACAAAACGCGTAGCTACGTCAATCCAAGCGGTTAAATAAAGATAACCGCTGGTCATTCCGATGTAGGTAATATCCGTTTGCCACACTTGATTAGGCTGTTCAATCTGCATTCCTCGAAGCAAATAAGGGAACACTTTATGTCCCTTTGTTGGCTTTGAGGTATGAGGCCCTGGCAGCAAGGATTTTAGTTGCAAAACACTGTAATACAAGCGATTAATCCGTTTGAGGTTAACTCGTATACCGTGCTTTCTGGCTAGCCACTGACGCATTCTACGTGGACCTTTGTCGGGGTAATCTAGGTAATGTTGATCCATCAAGTGTAAAATCTTCAAGTTCAAATCGCTTTCTGGGAGCGGTCGGTAATACAAACGTCCACGATTAACCTGGAGTAATTCACACTGGCGAGAAAGACTCAAATCTTTCCGCTTAGTGAGGGCAGCTAAACGAGCCGACAAGGCGGTCATTCGAGCGTTTTTTTTAGAAAATCGATTTCTACTTGGAGCTTGCCGATGATACGCAATAAATTATCTTTTTCTTTTTCACCGTCCTGTGGTTTATTTTTTTGACGGTTACCATGCTCGAATAAGGGATCACTGTCTTCGGTTAAAATACGCTTCCAGGCTTTGATCTGGGAAGGATGAACATTGAACTTTTGAGCAATTTGTGGAATCGTCAGATGTTCCTTGATTGCTTCCAAAGCCACTTGCTTTTTGAATTTAGTGGTATACGTTTTACGATTTGCCATATACAAATTTAAGGTTTTTAGGACCTTAATCTGTTGTTCGATTTTTGGGGTACACTACATTAATTACTTAAACCAATTAAAAAGACTAGACCACCAAGGTTCGAAATCATTAGCTATCGGTCGCCCTGTTACTGCTTCATACAACCATCTCTTAACTTTATCAGGACTTGTTTTATTGATTGTATCCATTTCTATGAGTTCAACAACTTTTCCATCTTCATCTCTCCACTTTTTCACATCCCCCACACTGTAAGAACCAATCAAGCTACCTTTTGCATGTAATTGAGCATAAGTTCTGCCCATTTTTTCTTTGACAAATTCTAACGGAGAATCTTTAAAGTCTCCATTATATTTATCCC
>CALBPF010000307.1 GCA_937899105.1 uncultured Flammeovirgaceae bacterium
ACCTGTCGTTAAAAGTGTAACTCCTGAAGTTAATCTCGAGCCGGTCAAAATAAATTCTCTTGACTGCGTTGATCCAGGTTCAACTTCTCCAAAATCAATCGAAGTAGGATCAACAGTCAAAATGGGTGTTGAAGTAACATTGGCTGTTACAGGAACGGATTGCCTTACTCCGCCAGCAAAAAAATCAATCGAGCCCTCAAATGATCTGGCACCACCTTCTTCTACCGGTGCAAAGGTCACCTCAACGGTGTCCATTCCCCCGCTACTTTCCAGCTGGATGTTTTTATTTTGTTTTTCATAATTTCTAAAGTTTTACTCAAGTCCTTTTGGCCTGTGATTATTCGTAACCAGGATTGTTGTCCACCTTGTTATCAATGTTAGCATCAATAAATGACTGAGGGATAGGATACAATTCATCTCTTTCGGTCAAGGCTCCAGCTGCCACGGTGTTATACAAGTTGGTTCTTTCCATCCATTTATCATTCCTAAGTAATGTGTATCTCCTGTGTTCTTCAGAAAACAGCTCGCGGGCTCTCTCATCCAGGATAAAGTCGAGCGTAATATCTCCGGCGGTTATGTTGGTAGCATTGGCCCTATCCCTTAGCGCGTTTATATAAAAAGCAGCATTTCCAGGATCCCCATTTTTGAAGTATGCCTCAGCCAATAGAAGGTAGGTATCGGCTAATCTTAAATAAATCTGGTCATTGAATGATCTACTTTCTCTTACATTGATAGCATGAGACCAGTCCCACTTTCTTGTGTAGGGTCTGAACCGATCTCCTAGAGGGTCAATCGATGAGAAATCAAGGAAGATATCACTTCCAACTGCTCCTGCTGAGCTTGGGTCCCCTTCACCAATCGTAAAAGAAGTTCGCCACGCAAATTCTCCGCCGCGATCATCATTTACAAGCAAATTATTAGATACATCACGGGCACCATACAAATCCAACATAAATGTGCTTGCAGATAGTCTGGTCTGTCCTCTGCCACCCCTTTCTACTGTTACTTCCAAACCTGGTGAGCCACCGCTGGTACTGCTGTACTCGCTCATTAGCCATCTTCTCATGATATTATGCCCTTGACCTCCTTCTATTTCGAATCCGTTTTGAAAAACCCATAGTGCCTCTGTGTTACCCTGGCTTGGGTTAGAATTCCCGTCTAAAAACATATCTGTAAAAGGTGTTCCTGCATCACCTTCATTTTCTCCGTAACGTGCAGTCACTAACTGTTTCGGACCGTTGATTGCAGCGAGTGCAGTATTAATTGCTTCGTCGAAGTCACCTTCAATGATCAGAAGTTCGGTTAGGTAATGTTGTGCAACAGCACGAACTATTTTTCCATCATCAATATGATTTTGAGGTAAATGAATGACACCGAATTCCAAGTCCTGTTTCATTTGGGCTCTCACGTCAGTAATTGAAATTCTTTGCCAGTCAACCCTAAAATTGAGTCCGGTAGATTCCTCAAGTGGCATGGGTACATCTCCCCACAGAAAGGTCAAATGCCGATATGCCCATGCTCTGATAGTTCGGGCTTCTGCCAAAATTCGGTTAAATGTAGCGAGCTCATCCTGTTGATCACTTGGAATATCTTCCACAAAATCTTCGCCTCTTGTTATAATGGTGTTGGCGGCATTGATGGTTTCATACAACCATTCCCAAACTTCCCTAAAATAGATTGCCGCATCCCCGCCGACCACCTGAGCACCCCAATCATTGAGAAATCTTTCCGCATTCCAGGGTCTGTTCGCATAAATAAGATCTGTTCCTCCCATCATCATTGAACTCATCAAATTATTTGAACTTCCGGTAGGATTGTTATTACTGGTAATTCCTGACCGTTCTGTTCTTGCTAAAGCGTATAACCCGTTTAAGCCTATTTCAAACCCTGTTTCATCAACATATAAATCATCTGCAGACACTCGGTGAGGAACTTCCTGATCCAGAAAGCTGTCTTCACATGAAAAAGAAAACATTAGAAGAGCAAGAAGGCTACATGTACGTAGTATAGTTTTCATGGTTAGTCTCATTGTAAACCGATGTTTAACCCTAAAATAAATTCTCTTTGAAGTGGTACAGCATTCTGATTGTCCAATTCAGGATCTAATCCTTCCCAATCAGTTATTGTGAATAAGTTTCTTGCTGTAAAGTATACCCTGGCATTTTTAAAGCCGGTAGAACCGAAAAGCTTATCGTTAAATGTATAAGACAGAGTAACGTCTTTAATTCGGATAAAATCAGCATCCTCATAAAATCTAACATTATTGATATTTGCATTGATGTTATTCCTATGAAACGTGTTGATTGGGTTATCAGCAGTCCAGTAGTCCAAGACAAACCAGTTTCTTCTGACTTCCCCAAACACATTGACGTCCCTAATCGTGTTTCGCTTTGTTACCCCTGTTACGGCATGTGCGAATAC
>CALBPF010000308.1 GCA_937899105.1 uncultured Flammeovirgaceae bacterium
ATGATGGCAACACCACCCGCACCATGAACCTGGTGACCAAAGAAGACCGGAGGTCGGGACAGTTCGGCAAATTTTATTCGGGTATCGGCACCGATGATCGTTATTTGCTGGAAGGCAACGTCACCGAGATCAAGAAAAACCGGCAGCTCAGCATCCTGGGAATGTCGAACAACATCAACAAAAAGAACTTCTCGGACAGCGATATTACCTGAGTGCGGTCCGGAAGGCGTGGCGGCCGTAGGGCTTTAGGGGGTGGAGGTGTACAAGTACCGGTCGGGATCACACAAACAGAAAGTATTGGTCTAAATTATTCCAATGAGAAGGAGGGAAAGTGGCGGATCGAGTCAAGCTATTTCTTTGATCGGGCCGAACTAGATAACGAAAGCGAAAGCGGGCGTGAGACTTTTCTGGGACAAGGCAGCCAGTTGTATGAGGAAGATCGTATTTCCAACTCGGTCAATAAAAATCACAGGGCCAACATGCGCTTGGAATATACCTTTGATGACAATAACTCCATCGTTTTCACACCTTCTGCCGTCATTCAAAATAACGAGTCATTTGATTTTACGGATGGGCAAACTTTTTTAGGAGATCAATTGATCAACCAAACGCAAAACAATTTTTCTGGAGATAATGATGGGTATCGGCTCAATGGCGATCTGTTATTCCGACATAAATTCAAAAAGCGGGGCAGGTCGCTGCTTGTTAACGTCGGGTCTACCCTGAATAACTCGGATCGGGAAAGCACTTTTGATGACCTGTTATCGGATTCTTCTTTCGTGTACCTGACCCAGCAGGATGAACGCGCTTTTCGGTCTGAACTTACCTACATCGAGCCGGTGGGAACTAGCTCTCAGCTACAGTTCAGCTACCAGATTGAACGCAGTGACCGTGATTCAGATGTACTCACCAGTGAGTCGACCGGGGTAGGAGACGCTTTCGAACAACGCGATGACTTATCCAATGTATTTAATAGTCTCTTCACTGCACATCGTCCTGCCGTGAGTCTAAGTAAGCGATCATTTGGACAGTTTTATTCGGCTGAAGTAGCCGTACAATACGCTACCCTGGATAATGAGCAGTCGTTTCCGACGCTTCAAGCGAATTCCAACTCCTTTCTTAAAGTTTTGCCTTCACTAGCGGGGAGGTTTCAACTGGGCGAACGGGGCAGTTTGTTTGTGAGGTACAATACGCAGGTCGGAACACCTACGGCCACACAGCTCCAGGAAGTGGTAGACAACAGCAACCCGTTGTTTTATTCTATTGGAAATTCAGCTTTAGAGCAAAGCTATAGTCATCAGTTGCTCGCCCGCTTCAGAAAGTCAAACGTAGATAAAAACACTTCGATCTCGAATTTCACTTTGGTGCGCACCACTACTGATTTCATTACCAACGCTACCTATACGGCACAGTCCGACTCTACGATTACTGGTGATATTGTACTGTCCAGAGGAGCCCAGATCTCGCAACCGTTGAACGTTGATGGGTATTGGAATATCCGCAATAGCACTACTTACAGCTTTGTGATCAGTCCGCTAAAACTGAACGTCAGTACTATGGCCGGTCTGGGTTTTACCCGTAATCCGGGGGTGGTCAATGGGCTAGAGAACATTTCGGAAACGTTGAATGGCAGCACCCGGGTGAACCTGGCTAGTAACATCAGCAAGAATGTGGATTTTAACCTATCGTACAGCTATAACCAGAACTGGGTGAATAATACAGTACTGGATGATAACGACAATCGCTACAACATTCAAAACATTGCCGGCAGAGTTAATTTCATTTTTCCAAAGGGTTTTGTTTTGAGAAGTGATCTTAACTACCAGATCTATCGCGGTATTTCCGATGAGTTTGACACCGATTATGCCTTATGGAACGTGAGCGTAGCCAAGAAATTCCTGAAAAATGATCGTGGTGAATTCACCATCCGTGTATTCGATTTGCTGAAGCAAAACCAAAGCATCACCCAGCAAGTGACCCCCGCCTATTTGGAAGAAACCCGTTCGCTGGTATTGGAGCAATACTTCATGTTCTCGTTTACGTATCAGTTGAGGCGGTTTAAAACCAGTTGACCGTCATTCCGGAATTTTTCCTTTTCTTTTCCCCCGCTGGCGGGGGCCAGGGGGTGGAACTGTTGCATTAGTTTCAATCCAATTCGCAATACTATTAAAAACTCGATCTATCTGCTGTAACACCTCTTCATCAGTAAACCTCAAAACGGTAAAACCATGTTTTTCGAGATCTGAGGTTCTCTTCTCATCGTTTTGAGCTACAACCTCGTAGGTATGTGTAATTCCGTCAACTTCTATAATGAGATTTAACTCCTTGCACATAAAATCAGCAATATAGTTTAGAACCGGCCTCTGTCTGCGGAATTGATATCCCTTCATCATCCTTGCTTTCAACACGTACTTCCACAAACAAGCTTCAGCTTTCGTCATATCTGACCTTAAGGCCTTGGCAAATGGTTGAAGTTTCTTGTTGTAATATTTGTTGTTTTCGTTACTCATGTAATTGGTGTCTTTTTCCACCCCCTTACCCCCGCCAGCGGGGGACAATTTCTCGATAGAAATCAATTCAACTTCTCATTATTTCTACTAGCCGAGATTAAATCATGTAATGCAAAAATCTTACTTAATATCTATAAACAGCTTTTGTTAGTCTCTCGCGAGAAAGAAACCCAAAAATTGCGAAAGTGTGGAGACCGAACCTCTCCAATAAGTCATTTCGGAGCGTAGCGTAGAAATCCTTGCCAACACGGAGATAGGCAGACTTGGTTCGCTG
Organism: uncultured Flammeovirgaceae bacterium; assembly: GCA_937899105.1. Lineage (GTDB taxonomy): Bacteria > Bacteroidota > Bacteroidia > Cytophagales > Cyclobacteriaceae > Fulvivirga. The sequence goes on from CALBPF010000308.1 coordinate 2,785, forward strand.
AAAAAGACCCCTTCGCTGCACTACAGAATGACTTGAAAATATTATTATTCTTTGGGAGAGTCTTCTGACGGCTTTAAGTGGCCCTTACTACTATGCACCGGAGCCAAAAAAAGGCAGCCAATCACTCAGCTGCCTTCTCGTCTAACTAACCCAATCAACAAAAACCTATATTTTTACGACTTCATAACCTACACCTGATTCCAACTCGTCCGTCTCAACTTCTTGATAGTATACATCGTCCAAAGCATAGTATTCTGTTCCATCGATATCTTCTACTCCATAACCTTCAGGTAATGCGTCAACGAGTGCACCCTCTGGCGCTTCCACAACTTCATACTCGCTGTCTACCTGTTTGTAGAAAGTACCATAATAATAGAAGTAAGGCTGGTTAACCACGACTACCCTTATTCTCGCTGGAGGGAGCGCCCTAACTCTTATACCGACGGCGGGTCGTGCTATAACAAAAGCAGATCCCCTAGGTCGGTAGTAAATACCCTCATAATAACGATAACTTACTCCTCCACGTCTAACGACCACCGCACCTCTGGGGACTACAGTTACGGTAGCTCTATATCTTGGTAAAGTTCTGTAAGCATAATGTGCTCTGCGTGTCACTCTTCTACGAACTCTTCGTTTGGTTCTTCTTCGCGTTCTGCGTCTTACTTTTCTTTTCTTCTTTTTTACAACACTGCGTTCCGTCTGCGCTTTGGTTTCTTCAACGTTCCCTGGTCCTGCCACTCCTCCGGTCACCAGCATAATCAAAATCAAAAACTTCTTCATAATCACTTAATCTTGTTCCTTAATAATTAACTGTTGAAATTCCTACCTTAGATAACAGCGAAGGTCAAAGGTTTAAATGCAATGCAAAGATTTTTTCTGGCTCCGGTCATAATGATGTTAACTTGCCAGGGGATGGCACAAAAAATAGACGTTCAGGGACACCGTGGTGCAAGAGGTGTATTACCGGAGAATACCATACCCGCTTTTATCTATGCATTAGACCAGGGGGTGACCACGTTAGAGCTGGACTTAGCGATCACTAAAGACAAACTAGTGGTAGTATCACACGAACCCTGGATATCTGCAGAAATCAGCCTGGATGCCAATAAGAACGAACTGCCAGATGGGCGTGACTTAAACATCTACGACATGACTTATGGGCAAGTAAAGTCTTACGATTGCGGATCTAAAATTCATAAACGCTTTCCTACCCAGGAAAAAGTAGAAGCGTACAAACCACTACTAAGTGATGTTATAAAAGCTTCTGAAAGACATCTTAAAAGCTATACCCGATATGAAGTAGACTATAACATTGAAATAAAAAGCCATCCGCAGGGAGATGGGAAGTATCATCCGGATCCCGAAGAATTTTCTGATCTAGTGTATGAATTAATCGACCAATACCTGCCTATGGAGAGGATCGTAATTCAAAGCTTTGACTTTAGAGTGCTAAAATACTGGCACAAGAAATACCCTAAAGTAAGGCTGGCGGCATTGGTAGAAAACCAAAAGTCCATTGACACAAATCTTGCTAATCTTGGATTCAAACCCACCGTCTACAGCCCTGATTATACTCTGCTATCGAAGGCTAAAGTTGCTAATCTAAGATCAAGAGGTATCAAAGTCATCCCCTGGACGGTCAACGATACAACTGTAATGAAGCAACTCATTAGCTGGAAGGTAGATGGGCTGATCACTGACTATCCTAATCGCGCCAAGGAGCTTGGCTTTACCCTTGAGTTTGAACATTGATCAATGCAAAGAAGTCATGTCGTAATACAATGGAGACATCTTTGCCATTTAGACTATTCTTTACAAGATTTTTTATTCTACCCGACCCCACCTAATTTAGCGGTCGATTTTAAGAACGGACAATGAGAAAAAAATATGATGTTTACGGCATTGGCAATGCCCTAGTAGATATAGTAACCGAAGTAGACGACATCTTTTTAGAGGCAAATGGAGTAGAAAAAGGGCTGATGACGCTCGTAGATGAGCAACGCCAACATGAGCTAACAGAGGTCATAGACCTTGCGGGCAGCGACATGCAATGTGGGGGTTCAGCTGCCAATACAATTATTGCGGTCAGTCAATTTGGTGGGAGCTCCTTTTACAGTTGTAAGGTGGCTAATGATGAACTAGGAAAATTCTACCTAACTGATCTTAAGGGGAATGGCGTAGATACCAATCTAACCGAAGAAACAAGTCCAAGCGGGATTACCGGTAAATGCCTGGTAATGACCACTCCCGATGCAAACCGCACCATGAATACCTTTCTAGGAATTACCTCTACCTTTTCGACAGATGAAGTTGTCGAATCGGCGCTCAGAGATTCTGAATACGTCTACATTGAGGGTTACCTGGTCACATCCGAAGCGGGGAGAAAAGCCATGAAACATGTAAAAAAATTGGCAGAAGATAATGGGGTGAAAGTTGCCCTTACTTTTTCGGACCCGAGTATGGTAAAATACTTTCGTGCTGAAATGGAAGAGATCGTTGGCGCTAGTGTAGATCTTCTTTTTTGCAATGAAGAAGAAGCCATGCTGTTCACCGAAACCGAAACTGTTGATGCTGCGCGAGAAAAGTTGAAAAAAGTAGCGAAGCGATTTGCTATTACCCAGGGATCCAATGGGGCTATGATTTTCGATGGAGATACATTTATTGACATTGAACCTTATTCGGTAGAGGCAATTGACACAAATGGAGCAGGAGATCTTTTTGCTGGTGCATTCCTTTATGGAATCACTCATGATCATAGCTACGCAGAGGCGGGTAAAATTGCCAGTTTAGCTTCTTCAAGGGTTGTTGGCAAGTTCGGTCCACGCCTTGAGTGGCATGAAGCTAAAGATGTACTCAATCATCTTTTTGAGATCTGAATTTGAACTAGGCATTCCATAATTATTTTAATAACTTGAGCGTCATGACAGCGAGGAAAATTATCTTCTACATCTTGGCGCTTTTCTTTGTACTTGATAGTCAGGCTCAGACTGCTGAAAGCATTATCAATAACTACCTGAGCAAGATTGGTGGTACGGAGCAATTACGCCAGTTGCGAAAGGTTTCTTATTCCTTAACGGGCAATTATTCAGGGACCCCTATTCAGATGCAATTTGAGGCAAGTTATCCTAATACATCAAAATTGGCCATATATGTGGGCGGCCAGGAGTTTGCCGTTAGTGAGTTTACAGGAACCAGTGGATACAACCGTGTTCAGGGTGTGACTACCCAGCTTACTCCTCTGGAAGTGCAGAATCAAAAATTCAATAATATTTTTCTGACCGAGCTGTATTATAGGGATCATGGTATTCAAATGAATTACATTGGTCAGATCCAAAATTCCTATAACTACCAATACTACCATCAAATTCAGAAGGTCTATCCCAACGGTCAGTCTACATATACATACTATAGCGTTGAAACAGGACTGCTGGCCCAAGAGGTTTCGGCCGATGGTAGCTACACTAATTATAATGATTATCGGCCCTATCAAGGATATTTGTTTCCTTATGGATTAGAGATCGTCTATGCTACTGGCGATCAAATTCAAGCCAAGGTCACACAGATTAATTTAGAAAAGGAGCAGACCTCCTTTGTGCCGGCAAATGCATCATCCAATACTTTAAGAACCAACGATGAAAATGCCGTAGTAAATCGCCCTCTGATAAACAACGTTACCCGTCCTGCTAATACCTCTGAAGGGGCTTACACAAAAAAGATTGCGCTTTTAATTGGTAATTCAAATTATAAGAATGGGGGCTCACTTAAAAATCCGGTGAACGATGCAAGAGCCATGGGGGCTGAGTTGAGAAATCTGGGGTTCGATGTAATGACACACTTTGACCTGAGTCAGTCGGCTATGAAAAAAGTAATCGATGAGTTTGGCCAAAAGCTACGTTCCTATGAGGTGGGGTTGTTTTACTATGCCGGCCACGGTATCCAGGCCAAGGGAAGAAATTATATGATCCCGGTGGAAGCCGATTTGAAGAATGAGCAGCAAGTGGAATACGATTGCATTGCGGCTGATCGTGTGTTGGCTTTTATGGACTATGCAGAAAGCAAGGTAAATATAGTAGTACTGGATGCTTGTAGAAATAATCCTTTTGAAAGAAGTTGGAGACGAGCAGCCAATGGTAATGGGCTGGCCTTCATGAATGCCCCAACCGGGTCATTAATAGCTTATGCGACTTCTCCGGGCACCACCGCCTCTGATGGAGAAGGATCGAATGGTTTGTACACCTCTGCCCTACTGAAATATATGAAAACTCCAGGCCTCACGATAGAGCAAATGTTTAAAAGAGTGAGATCCGAAGTCGAAGAACGATCTGGCAAAACACAGGTGCCTTGGGAATCGACTTCGTTGAAAGGTGAATTTTATTTTGTGCCAGGGAATTAAGTGGATCTCAAAAGACCTAAAGTACGGTTCTGCGATTCAAGCTGAAAATGAAAACCTGTCTAATCAAGAATGCCAGGCCTTTTCATTTTCTTTATTCAACGACTTTAATTCCGTAACCTTAGGCACCAGAAAGTAAGAATTACTAAAATCCAGTGTAACCTTCATTTCTACCGGGTTGCCATGCCTAAGCGCCTCAAATAGTAATTCACCTTCATATTTACCTTCTTCGACCCACTTTGAAACAGACTTGTTATTAATAGATTTAATCTGATCACGTACTGAAAAATACTGTTCTCCTACAGATTCTGGCTCTATGGAAACTATAGTGTTGCTATCTTCTTTTTTAACGAATAGAATACCTAAGGTTTTTTCAAGAATATTGGGTCGGTCCTTAAAAGATAATTCCAATCCAAACTTAGCAAGCAACTTAACTAATAGGACTTTGGTGTCTTTTGTTCCTTTTACATAAGAATCGAAAAAATCACCAAGCGAATCACCCATTACTTCCTCGCAAGCCCGAACGATGTCATTGTAAGTATAACCTCTTTGAGTCTTGCCAAATCGTTTCCACAAAATCCTCATGACATCATCAAGAGACCGGTCATGATCCGAATTGAGCCTTATTTGTAAATCTAATAATAAGGCTATCACGGCTCCTTCAACATAAATAGAACTTTTCTTGTGTGGAGCGCTGTGCTGATACCCGTCAAACCAAAGGTCAATAGATGAATCGTAGACGGAATTATTCAATCGCCCATAGTTTAGAAAGTGTCGTTTAAATAGCTTTTCAAGTTCATTCAGGTATTCTTCCGTACTAAAAACTCCACTGCGCTTCAAAAAAAGATCTCCATAATAGGTGGTAAACCCTTCGGCTACAAAACCGGTAGGAAAAACAGAAGGTTGACCAAAATCATAAGGCGTCATCTCCTTGGGGCGGATCTTCAGAATATTCCAAGTATGGAACAGCTCGTGCGAACTTACCCCAAGCAACTCATTGTAAAAGGGTTTCTTACTTACTTCTTCCGAAGGACCCAAAGTAATTACTGTAGACGATCCGTGTTCAACGCCATGATAATGTTTGTAGGGTAAAATGTGAAATAAGAAATGATACTCCGACACTGGAAAACCACCCATTACTTCGATTTGCAGCTTGGTAAATTGTTCAAACTGATCGAGTAGGGCTTTCATGTCTAGACTATGTTTACCCTGTATCCAGATGTGGAATTTATAGCTATCCACCTCGTAGGTACGATAGTCCAATGAGTTGCTGGCAATCATTGGGCTGTCGGCAAGCTCAAAATAGGAATTGGCCCTTAACAGATGTCCATCTTGTTTTAAGCTACATGCAATGGAGTAGCTATCTGGAAGATCTAGCATAACCTCATGTGGTTCTTCCATTCTATCCTCTAAATACAAAAGACAATTGATAAAATTAATGTAAACCATCCCTTCATCCAGAAGAGAATTCCCAGCATCCATTTCATGAGCGTAGTAGATGTAGTGAATAGATACTTCATTCGCCTCTTTACATTCAATTTCCCAATAGCTCGGTTTAGGTTTACGAATAGGTAATTCATGCCCCTGGCCAGATGTAGCGGTTATCTTCTGAATGTTCTTGGCATAATTGGCAGCTTCATACCGGCCTGGGCGCCAAATGGGCAGTTTTAACTCAAGTGTAGACAATTGTCGGGTATCGATGGTAAGTGTGATATCTAATAATCGTTGGAGTGGATTGTCGTAGGTTATAAAATATTTCATCGACTTTCAGTAAAAATAAATCCCAGGCTTGTAATTAATAAAAAGCTATTTATCTTTGCAGGCCATTTGTTAATCTGGTAATAAACCTTGGTTGCAAGGTTAAATAAATAAGATCATGAAGAGAACATTTCAACCTTCACAGCGCAAAAGAAAAAACAAACATGGTTTCAAGGCGAGAATGGAATCTGTTTCAGGCAGAGCTGTTTTGGCTAGAAGACGCGCTAAAGGCAGAAAAAAGCTTACCGTCTCTGACGAGAAAACTCACAAGTAATTTGTGAGACGGCCTAAAATGGCCTGGGGTAAGGGGTTTTTCGAATGGCGTACTTTTCAATAATGTCATGAAGAACACCTTCAAAAAAGCTGAGAGGCTAAGTAAAAAAAAGCATATACAGGAACTCTTTGACAAGGGTTCCTCTTTTTATTCATACCCTTTTAAAACCTTTTTTTTACCATCAAAAGAACTCAACCCTAAACCCGAGTTTCACCAAGTATTGATTTCTGTTCCTAAACGATATTTTAAAAAAGCGGTGGACAGAAACCTGTTGAAGAGAAGGATCAGGGAAGCGTATCGTTTAAATAAGAGTATCCTTGGAGATAGTGAAAAGTTGTTGATTGCTTATATTTATATTTCAAAGGAAATTCTAGCCTACGCCGAGATTGAAAAAAAACTCGTTGCTGGGTTGGTAAAATTATCGGCTAAGGGTTCAAGTAATGGATAGGAAAAGAAAACTTATAGTTGTTGTACTCATCTCACTGGCAAGCGCTGTAGCGCTTTCGTTTACTGCTCCTGCCGAGCGGTACTTCGAAATAGCCAAAAATCTGGACATATTCGCCACACTGTTTAAAGAAGTCAATGCCTATTATGTAGATGAGATTGAGCCAGATCGTTTGATAAGAACGGGTATTGATGCTATGTTGGGTTCTCTTGATCCTTACACGAACTATATACCTGAAGATGAGATTGAATCATTTCGTACCCTCACAACAGGGCAATATGCTGGCATTGGAGCTTTGATAGGTAACCTAAATGGTAAGGTGGTTATAACTATGCCCTATGAGAAGTTTGCAGCTAACCGAGCAGGATTGAAAATAGGAGATGAGCTTATTTTTGTAAATGATATTAATGTTCAGGGGAAGTCAGTACCTGAAATAAGCGCGCTGCTTAAAGGTCAGGCCAGAACCAAAGTAAAAGTTCAAATCAAACGTTTTTCGGAGCCTGAGCCACTTACATTTGAGTTTGCAAGGGAAAAGATCAGTCTAAGTAATGTGCCCTATTTTGGAATGGTTGACGAAGGTATTGGGTATATCAAGTTAGAGGACTTCACTCCAGGAGCGGGTAAGGAAGTAGCAACGGCATTAAAAGAGCTCAAATCTGTTGGGGCGGAAAGTGTCATTCTTGATTTAAGAAGTAATCCGGGAGGCCTCTTAAGCGAGGCTGTAAATGTTTCAAATGTCTTTATACCCAAAAACAAAGAGGTAGTATCTACAAAGGGTAAAGTAGTGGAGTGGAACAAAACGTATAAGACATTAAACAACCCTGTTGACACCCAGATCCCTCTTGTAGTTCTAATCAATGGAGGAAGCGCCTCAGCTTCTGAGATCGTTTCTGGCGTCGTTCAGGATTATGATAGAGGTCTTTTGGTAGGCTCAAAAACATTTGGCAAGGGCTTAGTACAAACTACCCGTCCGCTGACCTATAATTCACAGCTGAAGGTGACTACCGCCAAATACTACATCCCTAGCGGTAGGTGCATCCAGGCTTTGGACTACGCCCATAGAAATGAGGACGGCTCGGTTGATAAATTTGCAGATTCATTAAAATCAGAATTCAAGACAAAAAAAGGGCGTCTGGTGTATGATGGAGCGGGTCTGGACCCTGATTTATCGGTGAAAAGAGCATTTTTATCTCCAATAACTATTAGCTTGGTTTCAAAAGGCCTTGTATTTAACTACGCTACAGAGTTTTATTATAAGAACAAGGATCGAATTACTTCCACATCCTTCGAGTTAACTGAATCTGATTTTAATAACTTCAAAAGTTGGTTGAAAGATAAGGATTATGATTATACAACATCTGTTGAGCGTACTCTTGAAACATTAGAGAAGTCGGCAAAAGAAGAAAAGTATTATGACGATATTAGTGAGGAGCTAAAAAAATTAAAAGCCCAAGTTTTACACAACAAGGAGTCGGATTTGGAAACTTTTAAAATGGAGATCGAACAAATAGTAAGAGAGGAAATCATTTCTCGTGAGTTCTTTGAGAAAGGAAGTATCCAGGCCTCATTCAAGTCAGACGAATCTATAGAGACTTCAGTAGAGCTTCTTAGAGATAAGAGCAGATATAGCCAGTATCTGTCTCGCCAATAGCATGGCTTTAATTTTAAGCATTGAAACCTCTACCACAGTCTGCTCAGTGGCAATACATGAGGGTGGAAAAATCAAAGCTTCCAGTACCTATTATATAGACAAGTCCCACTCCACGGTTTTGATTCCTACAATAGATACGCTGATCTCGAGATCTGGTTATGACAAGACGAATCTTTCGGCAGTTGCATTATCGAAGGGCCCTGGGTCATATACAGGTCTGAGAATAGGTACATCCACAGCAAAAGGTCTGTGTTTCGCATTAGACATCCCGCTCATTGCTGTGGGAACGTTAGAAGGGCTGGCCAGGCAAGCGGCTCCGTTTCTTGATTTAGATGTGAGACTGTGCCCAATGTTGGATGCTCGTAGAATGGAGGTATACACCTGTATACTGGATAATGACCTCAGTGTAGTAAAAGATGTTCACCCTGCCATTATTGATGATACTAGTTTTAAAAAGGAGCTGGATGGAGGCAAAGTCGCTTTCTTTGGTAATGGAGCTAATAAGTGTAGGGAAGCAATCACACATAGGAATGCCATATTTATTGAAGATGTAGAACCTTCTGCAGAAGAAATAGGTTATCTGGCATATACTAAGTTTCAGAAATCAACTTTTGAGGATGTGGCTTATTTTGAACCTTTTTATTTAAAGGAATTCCGGGCTACTGTACCTAAAGCTCGTATTTAAAAGTTATGGAAATTGTAAATAGAGTAGCTTCAAGTTCATTGGTCACTGTTGACCTCGAAGACTATTACCATCAAGGCGAACGCGTCGTTTTTGATATAAAGGATTGGCTTTTTCAAGAGATGATCCTGAAGGAGAAGGATTTCCGTGCTTATGTTAGAGAGAATGATTGGTCTCAATATCGTGGGAAGAATGTAGCCTTAATGTGTTCGGTCGATGCGATTATACCTGCTTGGGCCTACATGCTAATTGCCACAAAACTTATTGAAGCAAATACAGTGGTGTTGGGAGATTTACAGCAGCTTGAGGTATCTCTTTTTCAGGACGCGCTAAATAAAATAGATCTTAACGCCTTGAAAGATGCAAAGGTGGTAGTAAAGGGCTGTGGAGATTTACCGGTACCCGATGCAGCCTATGTTCAGATTACTCACTTACTCGCTCCTTTCGTGAGCAGTTTGATGTACGGTGAGCCTTGTAGCACGGTTCCTGTTTACAAGGCGCCAAAAAAGAAATAGTTTTTCTTCTCAATAAATCTTGGGAATGGTTTAGGTCTTTGTATCTTCGCGTCCCG
>CALBPF010000309.1 GCA_937899105.1 uncultured Flammeovirgaceae bacterium
CATTAACAAACTGGAATCGTCCAATTTAGTGCGATCCTGGAAGCAAGGGAACAATAAGGTGTTAAAGAACATCGCCCATAGCTTCTCACTGGTCAACCTCCTGGCCCATAGCTTTACTATTGAAGAAACGGGTGGAGCAAGATCCTGGGTTAAGTTGGACACCTGGCAAAAATACGCCGGTGATGTGACTTTCTACAAGCTGTATTTTGGCTTTCTTATGCAGCAAGACCGGAAATACTATGAGATCGAATTCTCCGGAAAATCACTGAATCGGCTATTGAAAAATATGCATGCAAATTTCACTACCATCAAATCCGTCATTGATAATTATGAACCACCAATAAAGGAGTTCTTGTACCAGGCACAATACGTCAATGATAAGATGGAGGAAATCAAGAGGATCAAACGCAAAGGTAATGATGCCGATTCCAAGTTAATCCATGATTACATCATAGGATCAATTGAGTTGATAGAAAAGGCGTTGGACATCGTTTTAATATTCAAAACCGATGACAATCCTATGAAATGGATGGATAAAACCGAATTGTATATTACCTCCTCTAAAAAAGGAGCTGACGTCTATCTTGATCTTGCCACAAAGAACTATGCTAACGCCATTATGGCAGGGATTGATCTGATTGCCGATCACTCGGGTTCAGAAAAAGTGGATATCATTGCTCTGACGACAAAAATAAAAGCAGGGCTGGAATCAGTTAAAGATAAAAAAGGCGTGCTCAAACAGTTAGTGGCCATGAAGGACCTATTTTTGAAGTATGATGGATCCGAAATAAGTATTGGCAAGGATCATGAAGATTATAAAGCCTTGTTGGCTTTGTATAACGGTCTGATCAAATTTAATCCGAAAAATTACAGGGATTTCATGAACCAACTTCAGGCATATCAGGCTAATATTCCAACTTCAGATGCTGCCAAATATAAAACAGCCCAAGATCTGTTAAAGGCAATTAAACTTGTGCTCACAGACCTTGCCATTCCCCAGGGAGTCATGGATGGTAAAGATCCAATCAAATTAGATTTGATCATGCAAGCTTTAGATAAATTTGAAGCCGAATTCAAAGCAAATCCGCTAGCAGTAAATTTAGAAAATCTCATTAATTACCCCAAACGTTTTGATCTCATCCAGAAAGCATTCTATGCTTATGTCGATAACAATACAGCTTACAAGGACCTATTCGAATTCCTGGCACTTCAAATAGATCTGAAATCTAAATTATTAAAAATTGGGATACGGGAGAAGAAAAAGAACAAACTAAATCTATGCGTCACCAATTTTGAATCTGAGGTCATTAAATTTATTAATTCAGCAGATGATAAATTAGAAGGGATCGAATCCGCTATAGATGATCTCGCGAATGAAGACTATGCCGAACTAATTAATCGATATGGTCAAGGCTTTGATGAAAAAACACGAGCTAACATAATCAAAGTTGTCAACTTTACGGCTGCCATTGCCAAAGCCAAATCTGCTGAAGATGCTGAAAAAGCCATCGAGGCGTTGGTATTACCTCCTGGAAGTTCATCCATTAAGCGCAATGCTAAATTCAATGTTGCCATCAATGCCTATCCAGGGCTGTATGTCGGTTATGAGAATGTAAGCTTTACTGACGACATTGCCAATGAATGGGCATGGAGCACTGGATTTACTGTTCCAATTGGCCCAGCCTTTAGTATAGGAACTAAAAAGGGGAATTCATGGTCTTTGTTCCTGTCAGTAATTGACATAGGTGCATTTACCAGCGTGAGGTTAAACTCCAACGATGAGCAATTACCAGAAATAGAATTAAAAAACATCCTGGCGCCAGGTGCCAAAATTGTTTATGGTATAAAAGATTCACCCATATCCATAGGTCTGGGTACGCAATACGGGCCATTGACAAGAACAATACAGGATGAAAATAATGATGCCACAGAAGGCAGCGCATTTCGCTTTGACGTAAGCTTTTTAATTGATATTCCTCTAATCAACCTTTTTACTAAAGTAAGATGAGGTATCTATTTTTTTATATACTACTTATTATAACAAGTTCATCGGCCACGGGTCAGATAGAGGAAAAACAAATACAGAAAAGTGATACTGTCAAAATGATTGCACCTATGCTGCACCTTGAGTTACTAAAGGACCAAAAGCTTAAGGCAAACTTCGACAAGAAAATGTTAGGACCACTGCAGAATGCAATGTTTAAATCTCAAATGCAACTACAGCTTGAGGCAATTATTGACAACCCTGATGAAGATACTGAAGATGATTTTCGTGTATACGTAGATCCGTCAAGAAAATATGATAGTAGGCTGGAGATCTGTGAGTTAGGTGCCTTTAACATTGAACATCAATATATTTTAAAGAATAGCCTGAGCGTCTTTGGTGTAACCGTCACGGAAAGTCTCCTCGATATTGATGACGAGCATTATCAATTGGATGATACCAGGATATTCGGTGAGGTATATGGCCTATGTAAAGAGGAGCCTTATTGGGATCAACCTCTCGGAAGCTTGGGCACCGCCTTTTTGATACGACCAGATGTATTGCTCACCGCCTATCACAACCTTGAATATGCTTCACTGGAAGATTACCGCTTTGTGATAGGTTTCGAGCAGGACTGTCAGTCTGCGGGATTCAATACCATGATATTAAAAAGTGAGGTCTATCGGGCAATTGGTCTGATTACCGAGGAAGAGCTTGTTCCCTTCGATGTTGCTTTAATACAATTGGACCGACCAGTCGAAGGAAGACCATCATTAGAGTTAGATATTTCCACGTCATTGAATGTCAAAGATCGTGTTTATGCAATGGGACACCCGGCAGGCCTACCATTGAAACTGACCATTAACGCAAGTATTCGGGAGTTGAACAGCATCTACGCCTACACCACTTTAGATACCTACCAGGGTAATTCCGGATCTCCTGTTTTTGCAAGGGATAGCCACAAAGTTATTGGCGTACTTACCGAAGGTATGGCCGACTTTGTTAACAATGGTAACTGCATCAAATCGAATTTGTGTTTGGGAACAGAATGTAAAGGTGAAAAGGTATTGCTAATGAATGCATTAGGCTCTTTGTTGGCAGATCTACCCTATGGAGAACAGTAATCAGCAGCATTGGATAACGATCAGTTGGATCTACTGGAGAAGAAACTATTGCCTGCGGCAAAACCAAACCTCGCAAGAAAATAGCTGTCCTTGAAATAAATATTATAATAGTCCTGACCTGCATCTTCCATGGGTTTGATTATGATCCGCGCTTCAGCTCCAAACCTAAAGCGCTCTCCAATCGTCCCAATCAACTACTGCTCTCTGCTTTTACCTGATTTTCCCTTAAAAGGAAATAATTTCACAACAAATTCATGGAAATATGTGGCGTAAAACTTGAAATTCAATCTCAGCTGGCCGAACTGATCTCTCAGCAAAGGCTCATCTAACAACTCAAATAGTCCTGAGTGAATCTCAAGACCGATCTTGTAATATTGAAAATCATCATGTTGGATACGTACCTTTCCATCAGATATGGAGTAATCAAAATCTGCATCCTCCACCTTATGCGAGATGACATCATTCTTTAGCCCTTAGTACCCATTGATTCATCAGATTAGAATAAAAGAGATTACGGCCTTTCGCTTTGTTCCGCCCGAATGACGGTTGCTTTATAGGCAACCAAACTACCCCTTCTCATACTCAATCTTACGAATGAGCCATATGAAACTTGCGATCTTGGTTTCAACGATCGCTTCATCACCTACCTTTTTATGTAGCAGGGCCTGTGCCATAGGAGAGTCCATGGAGATGTAATCTTTATTGCCAATCAACTCTTCATACCCCACGATACGTAATCGCTTTTTTAGCTTCTTTTCCACATTTTCAATTTCAACCCACGCTCCAAAATTGACGGTGTCCTCCATATTAGGGTGATAGTCGATCACTTTAAAACCATCTATACATTTCCGTAGATAAAGTAGCCTTCTATCGATTTCACGGAGGCGTTTTTTGTTGAAATGGTAATCAGCATTTTCAGAGCGATCTCCGAGGCTGGCGGCCCATGAAACTTTATTGGTGATTTCAGGTCGCTCCACACGCCATAAGTGATTGAGCTCGTCTTTCAGGCGTTCCATGCCCTCCGGTGTTATCAACTGTGATCTCATTGTCTTCTTTATCACCTATCACCCTGATGAGTCGAAATCCATCATTTCAGCGTTTCATCCAGCCATTTATAGAACTCCCGCTGCCAGATGACACCATTTTGAGCGCTTAGTACCCAGTGATTTTCATCGGGAAAGTAGAGGAGCTTGCTTTTGATACCCTGTAGCTGGGCAGCTTGAAAAGCTTCCAAACCCTGACCTATAGGAACCCGGTAGTCTCTACCGCCCTGGATGATCAGTATAGGAGTGTCCCACTTCTCAACCCTATTGACGGGATTGAATTCATTGTATGATTTCGAAGCTTTCTCTTCCCAATAGGCTCCCCCAAAATCTTTGTTGACGAAAAATAATTCCTCCGTGGTGCCATACATACTTCGCAAATTGAAAACACCATCGTGCGCGATGAACGATTTAAACCTTCCTTCGTGAATGCCCGCGAGGTAGAAGGCAGAATAGCCTCCATAGCTCGCTCCAACACAACCCAGTCTTTCGTTATCTACATAATCTTCCTTGGCCACATCGTCAATGGCAGCGAGATAATCCTGCATATTTTGACCACCCCAGTCACCGCTGATCTGCTCGTTCCATTCCACACCATACCCTGGCATTCCTCTACGATTGGGAGCGACCACAATATATCCCTGTGCGGCCATCAATTGAAAGTTCCAACGATAAGAATAGAACTGGGATAGGGCGCCTTGCGGACCTCCCTGGCAGTAAAGTAGCGTGGGATATTTTTTGTTAGGGTCAAAATTCGGTGGGTAGATCACCCAGGTGACCATTTCTTTGCCATCTGTTGTGGTGACCATCCGCTTTTCAATCTTACTCAAACTGATCTCATTATAGGTATCATCATTTTGATGTGTCAATTGACTCATCTCGCCATTCTTCAGGTTTACCGTGTAGATTTCTGACGCATGGTTCATATCCGTCCGGGTTACCACGAGGGTATTCCCTGATAGGCCTACTAGTCCATTTACGTCAAACTGACCATCTGTGACTTGCTTGATTTCCGCATTTCCTTTTTTAGGAATGGGTAGTTCGAAAAGTTGTCTGGTACCACTGACAGGAGCGGTGAAGTAGATTGTCTTACCATCTTTGGAAAAAATGAAGGAAAAAACCGTACCATCCCAATGCGCGGTTAGATTGACAGGCTCACGGTCCTTTAGCAGTATGATGTCATTTTTATCTGATTCATATCCGGGCTCATCCATTTGCAGCCAGGCCAGTGTACCGTCTCCGGAGACCACAGGATGAGTATCATATCCCTTGTTAGATTCGGTAAGATTTATTGTCTGTTTAGTTTCCAGGTCATATTGGTAAATGTCTGTGTTGGTACTTTGCGCATAGGCCGTTCCATATTCCTTTTTGCAGATATAGTAGATCTTAGATCCATCATGATTCCAGGTGTAGTCTTCAGCGCCCCCAAACGGCTGTTGGGGTACGTCGAATGCTTCTCCTTCATTTAGATCAGTTTCTGCTCCACCCTCTACGTCTTTGATAAACAGGTGACTGAAATTTCCGTCTTCCCATTTATCCCAATGACGGTAATTGAGATTATCGTAGATATACACATTGGATTGCTCCATTTCAGGATAGTGTTCAGATCCCAAAATGGATTGAATTTTTACCTCTTTGGTGATCAGTTCAAAGTCGCCATTGGGTGAAAGCGCAGGATTCGTATAGATATCGTCATAATCACTTATTTCAACGACATCCCCACCGGAGATGGGGATTTGATACGTTTTGGAAGATCTTGAATTGGCTTCAATACTGTACTGACTGACGCGGAATAGGACAGATTGTCCGTCATCAGATAGGCCAATAGGTGATACTCTTTTCAATTGCCACAATAGCTCAGGCGTCATGACTTGTGACTCGGCAACAAAGGAACAAAAGAGGGCAATAATGATGGTTAGAATGGATTTCATTGATATTATGTTAGAAGTATTAATCTAGTGAATTCTATTGAACTTAATTACTTAATAATCGAAATAGACCAGTAACAGCGCTGGCTACAAGGCTCAGACCAGTTTTATTACCGAAACACCGGTCTGAATAATGTGCCTTTGCCGAGCAGCTAAGAGGCTTCCAACGAAGGTCAACTCTAGTAGGACCGGCAATCCAACCCTGCAGGAGGAAAAGAACGACGCACTTTTGCAATTAAGAATGACCTAAAAATTGCCATATCTGATAAGTTGCCAAAGCAATCCCGGCTATAAGTAAATAGGTATTAGCGGCCTTGAAGAAGGCTCCAAAACTGTTCCTTTTTCGCCATAGATTGATCAGATATACAATAGGAACAAGAGCCAATACCTGACCTAGTTCAACCCCTAAATTAAAACTCAGTATCTTTAAAAATATCCCTTCTTGATCGGCAGTAAAAGATTGAAGACGCGCAGATAAGCCTAATCCATGGATAAGTCCAAATATGAAAACCATATTCAATAGGTGAGGAGGGCTGATTTTTAGATATTTCTGAAAAAGGCCCAAATTCTCAAAACCTTTGTAAAAAACACTTAGCCCAATTATTGCGTCGATTAAATATTCATTAACTGAAACCTCAAGATACGTTGCCGTAATAAGTGTAATACTATGGCCTAAAGTAAAGGCAGTAATAAACTTTACTATCTGTTTAAATTCTATGAGGAAGAATATAACTCCAACGAGAAACAGTAAATGGTCGTATCCGGTGAGCATATGTTTTGCACCCACCCATATGTAGGTCAATAGGTTGCCATTCTCTAATAAAAGGCGATCTACGCCCGAAACATCATGAGCATTTGCCAGGATAGGAGAAATGAATAGCGCTAAACTCAGTATACTCTTTTTAATACTCATCAGGCTATTTGTTTCTGTTGAAGAACCAGAACAACACAGCGATAAGTAGTAAGCTAATAATCACATAAATGTAATCAGGAAGACCTTCTGCATGTTCGCGCTCATCTGAGTGCCCGCCGCTCACCCCGAAAGTAAGGGTTGCCCAGTTTGATTCATGTGTTAATCCTACTTCATTGATTTCTACCAAATGGATAGTTCTTAAATACCAAACACCTTCTGAAGTGATAGGCGCTTCCAATAGTCCATTTGCATCTGTGCGGAATTGCCGCAATTCGTCATGTATATGGCCCGTTTCATCGTTATGTGTATGCGTATGACCATCATGTGTATGTTCGACAGTGATAGTTTGCGAACCAATATACACCAATTGATTTGCTAAAGGTTGTTGATTGAAAAGAAGTTTGACCGAGAGATTCTGGCCCGGATGGAGGTCGTATGGGTTTTCCAAAGGTATAAATTCAATAGGATACCCCAGTTCTGTTTTATAAGCCTCAGTCAATTTATCACCTACCTGAAAGATCGTTTTAACATGTTTTGAATAGCGTTCTATAGCCGTGTCAGCGAGGGTGCCGTTCTCCTCGCGGAAGGCTAACATATCCAATACGCCATCATGTTCCAGGTAATCATTAAAATCCTCTGCCGACATGCCTATTGACCGTGGCTTGGTAGAAACACCGGATACATAGGTTCCAGGAGAACGGGTCTTAAAATTAAGGTAAGTGGTCGTTTCTCTCTCAAACCAATTCGCCGTATCGATTGCCATTTTTTCTCCATTCACCACAACGCTCGCATCTATCATTCGGTCTCTATCAATCACATTATCACTGCGATCAAAAGTACCGTTGAATAGCTCGATAACGACATTAGAATCAGGCTCTAAAAAGTAACTATTGAGCTTAAGGTACATATCGTGACTTGAGCATAGTATGACAACTAAAAAGCAAATAGAAAGTCGTTTCATATAGAATAGGTAAAAATGAATCAGGCTCGAAATTATTAAATCAAACTCCTGCTGCCATAAGATAGTTTGAGAACTACCTTATTTATTTGATCAGGGTGGAAGTGAATTCCTAAAAGCTATTTAGATCCGGTTTTGACAGCAACCAGCTTATCTACTGCCTTTGGCGACACGGCACATATAATATTAACCGTTCATACCGACGGCATTGGTTTCATCAGCTTGTTCTGCTACTTTCAAATCTTAACCTAAATAACTTATGAAAAGGATTTTTATTTATCTGGTAATGCTTGCGTTTACAGTAACGTCACAAGCGCAAGACTTTGATGAAAAACTGTTTGCTACCCTTGAATTTCGAAGTGTAGGTCCTGCTTTTACCTCAGGCCGCATCTCTGATATCGCCATTCACCCTACGGATGAAAGTACTTGGTATGTGGCGATAGGCTCTGGGGGAGTATGGAAAACAGAGAACAGGGGTGTCACCTGGGCGCCCATTTTCGATGACCAACCTGTCTACAGTATTGGGTGTATCACCATTGACCCTAATAATCCGCACACCATCTGGGTAGGAACCGGGGAAAATGTTGGTGGACGACATGTAGGTTTTGGTGATGGTGTCTACAAAAGTGAAGATGACGGTAAATCCTGGAAAAACATGGGTTTACCCAATTCCAATCATATTTCTAAGATCATCGTCCATCCGAAAAACTCTGACATTGTATGGGTTGCTGCCCAGGGGCCTCTGTGGACTAGTGGGGGCGAGCGCGGTCTCTACAAAAGTACTGACGGTGGCAGTACATGGAGAAAAGTTTTGGGTAAAGGCGAATGGACTGGTGTGACGGATATTGTTATTGATCATAACGATCCAAATTGGCTGTATGCTGCTACCTGGGATCGTCACCGAACCGTAGCAGCCTATATGGGTGGAGGCCCTGGATCCGGACTGCATCGTAGCAAAGATGGGGGAGAAACATGGGAGGCATTGACTTCCGGTATCCCTAAAACAAACCTTGGTAAAATTGGACTGGCGATCTCACCGTTTAACTCGGATGTGCTTTATGCCGCCATCGAAGAAGACTTGAGAAAGGGAGGAATTTATATGTCCTCCAATCGTGGTAAGACCTGGACCAAACAATCGGATGCCGTATCAGGCGGTACAGGACCACACTACTACCAGGAGCTTTATGCTTCACCACATCACGAAGGCCGGTTGTATCTGGCCAACAATAGCATGTTAGTTTCCGATGATCATGGGAAAACGTATCGTGTATTGGATAGAGAGGGTGTCCACTCCGATAGCCACGCCATAGGCTTTACAAGCGATCCTAATTACATCTTGCTGGGAACCGATGGAGGCCTCTATCAGACCTATGATTTAGCTCAAAACTGGACCTTTATCAATAACATGCCTATCACGCAATACTATAAAGTGGCTGTGGATGACTCTGAGCCATTTTACTATATCTACGGGGGTACACAAGACAATGGCTCACATGGCGGACCATCAAGAACACCAAACTCCACGGGCATCCGAAATTCGGATTGGTGGAAGACGCTCGGCGGCGACGGACATCAATCGGCCATAGAACCTGGAAACCCGAATATCACCTATGCGCAGAGCCAACATGGCGTGCTTCATCGTATCGATCAAATCACGCGGGAACAGGTTTACATTGCCCCCCAACCCGGAGAAGGCGAACCTGAGGAGCGGTACAACTGGGATGCGCCCATTCTTGTAAGCCCTCATGATCCGGCAACCATTTTTTATGCCTCATCCCGAGTTTGGATGTCGGAGAACAGAGGGGATAGCTGGACAGCCATTTCCGAAGACTTAACTCGACAGGAGGAGCGCATCTCCTTACCTATTATGGGAAGGTTACAGAGTTATGAGAATCCTTGGGACCTTTATGCGATGTCCTATTACAGCACCATTACTTCATTGGCCGAGTCGCCAAAGCAAAAAGGGCTTATCTATGCGGGTACAGACGATGGGCTCATTCACGTGACGGAAGATGGAGGTCAAAACTGGACCAAAATTGAGCTGAGCGAAATAAAGGGATTACCCAATAGGCCCTTCGTCAATGATGTTCGAGCCGACCTCTTTGACGTCAATACGGTGTATGCGGCATTGGATAATCACAAGTATGGCGATTTCAAACCCTACCTGATCAAGAGTACTGACAAAGGAAAGTCCTGGTCATTAATGAGTGGCAACTTACCGGATAAGCGCCTGACCTGGCGGCTTGTGCAAGACCATGTCGATCCAAAGTTGCTTTTTGTCGCTACGGAGTTTGGTATTTTCTTCACGAAAGATGGCGGTTCTAAATGGATAGAACTGAAAAGCGGTGTGCCCACTATTTCATTCAGAGACCTTACCATTCAACGAAGAGAAGATGATCTGGTAGGAGCGTCCTTCGGTAGAAGCTTTTATGTACTGGATGACATTTCGCCCATCCGGGAGATGCAGACCTCCGATTTGAGCCAGGAAGCGAAATTGTTCACCGTACGAGATGCCTATTGGTATGATCAGTATTCGGCGGTAGGCTCACAAGGATCGATCTATTCCGCTGAGAATCCGCCTTATGGCGCCACATTTACCTATTACCTCAGAGATACCATTAAAACGAAGAAAGCGTTGCGGAAAGAAAAAGAGAAAGCGCTTAACAAAAAGAACAGCAACGTGCCATTTCCGGGGTGGAACACCCTCCAGGAAGAGGCGTGGCAAGAAGCGCCTCAGATAGTACTGGTCGTTAAGGATAACAATGGAAACGTGGTGAATCGAGTGGTTGGAAAGAATAAAGTAGGCATCACCCGGGTTACCTGGAACCTGAGCGTCTCGCCACAAAGTGTTGTCCAACTCGAAGGAAGCAACGGCGCCTGGACGTTTCCAGCGGTTCCAGGCTCTTACACGGTGAGTCTGAATAAGGTAGTGGATGGCGTAATGACCGAACTGTCTTCTCCACAGTCCTTTGAAGTGAAGCCATTATGGAAAGAGACCGCTTTACCACCTGCCAGCAAAGAAGAGATTGCTACATTTATTACTTCACTGGAGGACTACCGACTGAAAATGAGTCAGGTAGCCGTAGACCTTGATAATTCTATGAAGAAAGCGAAAGCGATGAAAACTGCATTGACACGAGCCAATAGGCCTATTACTGAATTAATGAAGCAATTGCATGATGCGAATCAGCGGTTATTAAAGTTGAACGCTCAAATGAGTGGCAATACAACCCAGAATGCGATAGGAGCGGACGAAACCTCTATTCCTTCCCCCAGGAGTCGTTTCTTTTATGCAGCCAGGGGAGCAAGTACTACCCATGGTCCTACGGATACGCATAAGTCCAGCCTGGAAATAGGAAGTAAACAAATTGCATCGATACGAACTGAATTAGACGATATTCTAGGCAATGTAATGCCTAAGCTTGAGCAAGCTATGGAAGCGGCAGGAGCTCCACCTATTGAGACGTATTAAAACTTAAAATTTTAAACAATAAAACTACTAAAAGCCAACCCGTTAAGGGTTGGCTTTTACGTTTTACGCGGGTCTAATCTGACTCTAACGGCTGATTACGATGCTGCCTATATTACCACTATGGGGTTTGGTTACAAAACGCCACCAACCTTAAATATTCAGCTGAACGCTAATGTACCAATCAATGTGGTGCCAGAGCCTGTCATAAATATAAAGGCTTTTGTGAACACAGATTTTGCTCTTTTGGATACAACTTCACTACCGAATATGTAAATGGGAAATGATAAAAAAGCAAAAACAGTTGAAACAATTAATATGTAGTAACAAACTACAGAGGCTATTGAAATCTTATTGGTTGTTATTCTGTATAATAAGCTCTGCTTAATAAGTTGCCTGGCATTTTTAGTTGAATCATATTCATCATAGTATTTTACACGAATCCTCTGATTCTTAATTTCAAAATCTTCTATTTGTCCTAAAAAAAAACTGCGAGCGCTGTCCATTTGTGAAAGTGAATTTACATATTCTCCTGCCTCAGCATTTACGAAACAATACAAAACATGGACCGTATCATATTTGATGTTCTTTGTTGCTAATAACGATTTGATTCCGGTTTTAACTGGTCTTATGTCAATATTGTAAACAGTATCAATACTCTGTACTGTACTTTGCGAATCTTTCGAGAAAGTATTAATCTCCAAGTTCTTTGAAATGATTCTTTTTTCAATATGCCAGTTCGATGCGAAAACAGAATCTACTTTCTCTAAACTTTCTTGAATGTATTTGAGGCTATCATTATTGGCTATTATCAAATTTTTATCGAGTTCAGAAATTACCTCCAAGGTATAGGATTCTCTTGAGGGCAATTTCATAGGAGATCTGATAATCATTGGTATAATCGCAAACCATACTGCATTCACAGCAAGAAATATGATAATAAAAAGAGTTAACATTTTGCGATCAATCAACGTACTTCTTAGCTCAACAATTCTATTTAAAACCTCATCAAGTTTCATAAATATATTTTACGATTAACAAAGCACAATTTAACGATTAATACAAAGACACGATCAGTTTTTTTGCTATACGTTCTTAGTCGACTAAACCTGTCGCTGAACCGATTAATTAAAGCCGTTTTAACTTTTCAGACTAAAACTGCCGTTCTCCCTTTATTTTTACTACTATGAGAACACCTATAACTTCGGAGGTATTGGAAGGGGTATAAAGGCTGAGTTAGATCGCCTTTGGCGAGTAGAAAGGTCTGAAACTATGAGGAACGTGGAATGGGCCGCTGGCCTGGATGATCGGTCTGAAAATACGGATTACCGCTACAATAAAAAAAGACTGTGGAAATCGACCGGCGGCTACTTTACCTGGGCAAGTGTATTGATAACTTTAAAGTGGTGCATTACGATCCGTACCAGGAAGGTAAAGTGATGTTTGTGCCCAGATTGAAATTGAAAATAACACATGTCTTAAAAAACGCCCCAGGATAGTAGGCTATGAAGAAATTAATAGGGCTTTGCATGACATATCTATTAATTCCCCAATGGCACAGGGGCTTCTTAAAAAGAAAGGTCGGAGATGAAATTATTGTCAAGCCAACTGCTGCTAAGGTTTAATTTGTGAATCAATAAAATTGAATATCAGAAAAATGTTAATGATTATTCAAAATCTAAGCGCATTTAGGGAATATCTATTTCTGCAATCGACTAAAATGGGCAAAATACTTTCCACAGCTACGAGGCCTGTCGAGGAAAGGGAGAGTCAACCTAATTCATCGCTTAGTGATATTATGTCTATTTATCCAATCATATTAGGTAAGTAAACTCAAAAGGTTATTTAAGGCTGAAATAGATCTGCCAAGGGCTTTAACAAAAAAAATACAACAACTATTTGAAAGACTATGGAATAAAAAGAGCTAGAAGAAGAATTTTCTTCTTCTTTACAAAGTACGCATTATGCCTGTAAATGCGAGCGATATAAGCTTCTTCCATTAAGAGCATAGCGTTGTAAAGTGTATTACCCGGCAGAATAAACTTTTCCCATAGATAAAACCTTGATGCACTCATTAAGCTCTTGGCTCCTCAGCTTTTCAGAGTCAATTGGGAGTTTATTCTTTATAAACAAGCAGTCGTAGATATAGAATACTATTTTAATGGATGTCTCTCCTTCTTAACGTATTACCGAAACCAAAGGAGCCCATTATCATAAGCAAGGCCAGAGCTCTAGAGTTTAAGCGCTGGATTGGTTCTGGTAAGTGATATATCAGCCTGTGCTATATAGATGATTGTTATATAAGCTGTCCGCCGGTTCAGCAACCGTAGGCATTGCAGGCAAATGTGTTCGAGTTCTTAGCGACACCAACTCTATCCCAGCAACGAAAATATCCTAGGTGGTGTATTGCAACAATATTTATATTTCGGAATGAACATTCTTCATACTATATTTCCGCTATGTACTATCCACTAAACCTAAATGATGTCCATATCCATCCGTTATTCGGTGATTTCCTAAACGGTGAACCCTATATTTTTGATTTTTCCTCCAAAAACTCAAAAACAATGGAGTATAACCCAGCTGATTTCAAGCAATTCAATGATATGGTTTTTGATGAAATGAGCAGATTCTCATGCAAATGGGGAATTGGCAAGTACTTAGAAGAAAGAAAAAATCTACTAAGAGATTATCCCAATATCATCG
Source organism: uncultured Flammeovirgaceae bacterium (assembly GCA_937899105.1). Classification (GTDB taxonomy): domain Bacteria; phylum Bacteroidota; class Bacteroidia; order Cytophagales; family Cyclobacteriaceae; genus Fulvivirga. The sequence continues at coordinate 14,126 of CALBPF010000309.1, forward strand.
AAGAGAAAAGGTATTACCATCTCGGTCTTGATATTATAGCGCCCTTTGATACTCCGATGTTTTCTCCTTTGGATGCCGAGGTTTATATGACGGGAAAAGAAACGCAGATTGGCAATTACGGAGGGTATATTATGTTAAAACATGATATAAATAATATTGTCTTTTATTCCTTTTATGGGCATTTAAAAACCCCGCATAGGGTAAGCCCTGGCGATGTAATAAAGGCTGGTCAAGAATTTGCAAAAATCGGGCAAAAAAGTGATAGTGGCGGCTGGTTTTGTCACACACATTTACAGATCCTGACGCAGCAAGCTATTGACGATGGTTATACACATTGGGGATATCTTTCCCCCGCATTAATGGCTTCCATAGAAAAGTACTTCCCATCGCCATACTTTCTTTTTAAATACTAAGGATAGATAAAGCAGCACGAAAACTGTTCCTCTGTTGGCGAGGGTAAAGGAGTCGTGATTTTTTTATTTTATCGCTTTCTTAAAATGGATCTAAAAACCGACTAAGTCAATTATTTCTTTAATCGCATGCAACCTTGAAAAATAGATCAATACATCTTTACCTGGAAATCTTCTTGCTCTGGGCTGGAAGTCATGCAACAGTCTGACAGCGCGTTGGGAAAACAATGGCGAATGCCTGCCGAAGAGGCAAGTGTGTCGCTTTTTAGGCGCTCGTTCATCATTTCTAGTATTAAAAATACAAGCCGAAAACTGATTCAGAAGTATCTTCTGCAAGATGACAGGCTAAATTGTCATGGCTATTTTATAAGATGAATTTTAAAGTATTTACAAGTTTTACTTGTTCGGACTCTGAGCTAGGATATTAGCGGACAAAACGATCCAGCTCATTTAGAATGTGAAAATTTTCTGCCGACCAGTTGATATCTCAAATAAACATGAAAATAGTACGTTGACTAATGTAATTTTAGAGGCCAATGTTAGTAACCATCCAAATAATTGCGCTCTTACAAGACTATTCATCCGTCTTACACGATTGTTGCTTCGCTCGATATGATCAGGTATTCTGTTATAATAAGATCCCTGTTTTTTCCTAGATCAAGCAACATCGATCCGTCTGGCAAACAACCTTTCACCTTGTAAAATTGGCTGTCAATACCAAATAGCAAAATAGGCTGAAACTTTTCCTGGCATAGGAACAAACGATATTTTGACAACCATAGTCCTTGCATATGTACTTTAACGACGGAGCAAGTTCATTGGTTGAATTCCTAGAAAATCAATATGTAAAATGCACTAAAATATTTAATGCCCGAAATAGATATATCGTCTACAAAGCGGTTGAGAAAACTATTAATAGTTGTTTAGAAATAACAACAAATTATATAACAGGCTTGTTCGCAAATTTGATTAGAAGGAAATTGGGAGAACGTTCTCGCTAAACGAAAACGGGCTACTGGATGCTGCACCTTTACTCAATATAATATTATTATAAAGCCAAATTAGATTCTGCACGGCGGAGAATTTACCGGGTTGGTTATTAGGAGATCAACATAATCTCATAGTGAAACCTTCATACTAATAATTAACAATGAGATACTATTTCTCTAC
>CALBPF010000310.1 GCA_937899105.1 uncultured Flammeovirgaceae bacterium
AGAACTTCTTCACAATTGTGAAGAAAGCAAATCCGGATGGATTAGAAGAAGAATAGTTTCAATATCTGATGAATTTAAGGGATTATTAGAGACTGTAAACTAAACTCTGTCTAAAGAGATTTTAAAACGAATAACTTTAGAGAGTTTATGACACAAGAAGAATTAGATCAACTACAAAGTAAGGCCCTGGAACAATTCAAATCAGGGCAATCCTTATTTGGGAAAGAGGGTGCATTTGCCCCCCTGCTGAAACAATTTTTGGAAGCTGCCCTGGAATCAGAGATGGAAGATCATCTGGATGAGGGTGAGCGCGGGCACGGTAATAAGCGGAACGGCAAGGGTAAAAAGACGATCAAAAGTTCCACAGGTAGCTTTGAGATTGAGACTCCTCAAGATCGTCAGAGCAGCTTTGAGCCTCAGATCGTAAAAAAACGGGAAACCATCCTGGCCGACAACCTACAAGATAAAATAATAGGTCTCTACGGCTTAGGAATGAGCTTGCGTGATATTAGCTCCCACATCAAAGAGATGTATGATACTAACATTTCCCATACCGTGCTAAGCCAAATCACTGACCGGATCATTCCTGAAGTGAAAGCCTGGCAAAACCGTCCTTTAGAGCCGGTTTACTGCATTGTATGGCTAGATGCCATGCATTATAAGGTACGCAGCGAAGGTAACGTTGAGCATAAAGCCTTGTACAATATTTTAGGCATTAATGCAGCAGGGATGAAGGAAGTGTTGGGTATGTATGTTTCAGAGAGCGAAGGGGCCAACTTTTGGCTACAAGTGCTTAGTGACCTGCATAACCGTGGGTTAAAAGACATCCTAATCGCCTGCACGGATAACCTGAAGGGGTTTAGCGAGGCCATCGAAAGTGTCTACCCCAAGGTAGAAGTGCAAAGCTGTATCGTCCATCAGATCCGTAATTCCATCAAGTATGTGGCCAGCAAAGACCAAAAGGCCTTTATGAAAGACCTTAAGGAAGTCTATCGAGCCGATACCAAAGAGTTGGCCGCCATGGCGTTGGATACCCTCTCAGGCAAATGGGAAATTAAATATCCCATTGTACTTCAATCCTGGCGAAACAATTGGGAGAAGCTGACAACCTACTTTCAGTATACCGCACCCATCAGGAAACTGATCTATACCACCAATGCCGTGGAAGGCTATCACCGACAGATCAGGAAAGTGACCAAGACCAAAGGGGCTTTCACCTCTGATATGGCCTTACAAAAGCTCGTTTATCTGGCCACCAGAAACATCGAGAAAAAGTGGACATCACCGCTTCAAAACTGGAGTTTGACTGTTCAGCAATTGGCCATTAAATTTGGAGATCGATTGCCCCTTGATTTGGAGCGCAACCCTTCCGGGGGCTAGCCCCCGGAAGGGTTGAAACAACAGACAGAGTTTAGTTTACACTACCTAGACGTAACCTAATATATAAATTATGTTTAAATATATTTTTTGCTGATGAAAGTATTTAAGATGTCTACACAAAGCGAATAAATTCAACTTCAAATTGAAATGGACCTTCTTTCTTTTCATTGGTTATAAATCCAATTCTAACGACTCTTTTGAGGTCTCTACCCTGAATCTTAGATCCTGTTGATTCACCCATTTGGTACTGGTTAAACTTGGTTAAATCAATGGACCGAACTATCCAATCTTTAGAAACAGGTAGGTTAACTTTAAAATAAGGAGAAAAAAACTGTTTGCTGGTTTCCAGTTGCATGGCCATATCCGATCCAGTACTTCGGTATTTTATTTCAACCTTCTTATATTGACTCAAATCGTATTCCTTGAAAGCGCTTTTGTAAGAGGTAAATCCGCCGAAATTCTTAAGTGATACTTCACCAAAGAAAAGTATACCACTATCGGTTGTTTTTATTGCTCCTTTTGAAAGGCCGCCCATCACTCCGTCATTTGTGATCTTCCAGTCGCTGATATCAGTAGATTTTTTAAACGACACCTTATGACCTTCTGATAGAAGACCAACACTTAGCATTAGAATTGTAAGAATAGTTTTCATGATATTTTTTTATGCATTAACTGTACAAGAAACTTTGTTGTTCGATTATTAACTTTTTTTAACAAAAAGCCTATTCTTCGATTTTGGAGCATTTTTAACTGTAGGTTGTGGGGCATTATTTTTAAGAATTATGTTTACCTCTACCATAAATTGGTCTCCTACATCACGTCTGGTAAGGTTGCTGCCTATTCCGGTACGGCTGTTACGTAAAGTGCCTCTAAAGTAAAATAGTGCTTGATCCTTTGGTTTTAGAGCGTTAAGCCTACTTGCCTCATCCAAATTTTATGATCTTGGCGTATGCCTTACAGGGGTATTTTGAACAGGCTCGTATATCTTATACTGATTTGCTGTATTTCAACAATAGTCTCCACTACTTTAACTGATATGCCTCGTTGATCAGCCTTAATAGTTAAGTGACTGCAAAGCGCTGTCATTAATGGAAATTAATAATATACTGTATTGTTACTCAGTTATCAACAACATCTTCCGCATTACCTGAATGTAAATCAGCCACCCAATCAATGAACTTTTTACCTTTTACCTCTAATTTCGTGTACTGATCGAAGGGTAATGCTGTATGACTCTCAGTTTCTGCATAAAATACTTTCCAGTTGGGCAAGTCTTTCAAAATAGAATTATACTGATGAAGAAGTCCCGTTTTAAAGACTTCGGCCTCAATAAGGCCCACCTGGTACGCACAATTATTTTGTCCTAAGCTAAGCAGCGTTCTGCTTGTCAAGTCTGAATATGAACCGTAGAAACCAAAATCTACGCCGGGGTATTTTTTACTTAAGTATTCATAAATACTTAGAAATTCAAATTCGTCCGGTTCAGGCACAAATTGTGATAAGTCATTTGGAATTTGAATATTAAACAAATTATCCCATTCTATATTCAGACATGCTGATACTACACTTTTATCTGACAGCAGATAGCCTGCGTCATTAATCAAGGTGAATTTTACATCCTCATACTTAGCAGAAATAATAGTTGCCATTTGGTCGAAATTAGCTAAAACGCCATAGCCACCTGCACTTGAGCCTGCTAATACTACCTCTGAAATTGTTATTTGATTTTGTGCTAAAAACTCTATAACATCATTTAGCATGATATTGAAATTTGAAAATCCATTAAAGGTTTGGTTACTGTCGCCTCCATTCCCCACATCTACACCTGCGTTATCCCCGCTGTAGACGTCGCCTGAAGAATAAGCAACGAAAACCTGATGCCAATCTTTAAATAAATTGTTGGCGTTAGCAGCTCTTACACTTCTGCTAAAGAGTGAGCGATTTCCATCGGCGTTAGCAAAAAATTTTTCTTCTGAATAATTAGGCTCGTTTCCGCCGCATGAAAAGGCATCAAAACATGCTCTGCCTCCGGGAAGATAGATCAATAACTTATCTGATTCTTCAGTAAAATTAACGGCATAACCTCCCGAGCTGCCATCTCTAGAAATGATATCTTCATTATCGATCCAGTTCCATTGTTCTCTATTTAATAATGCGTTAGATAAAGCTGAAAGCTCATCTTCTTCTGCGGAAGGATCACTTTCGTCGCCACAAGACTGAATTAGGAAGAAAAGTAAATAAGTGATCGATAAGAGCCGATTTTTAATAGTAGCAGGTTTCATAATTTTTTTTCAGAAAAACTGAATAACTAAACGGCATGTTGCGTGTGTACCTGTGAACTGTAAAAAAAATGGAGTGAATGGTAAAACGACTTACGTGAACAAAGATCAACAAGAGTTAGATTCTATCTGGAATAAACTAACCTTACAAAATGTTTTTAGATCTTAAGAAACGAGCTTTTGAAGCTAACGCAGGGTGTGTATTAATAAATTGTCCCTGGCTAAAAAGGGAAGTTGGTTTGAATATGTATTCTGGTGACTTCTGAACGATATACGCCTACGATTTTCTATTCATTTGATGTTATACAGTATTCTTCCAATGATTTCTGGGCTTTTTCCAGTCCGATTTCAGCCGCTTTTTTGAAATCTTTACATGCATCAAATTTGTTATTCAAATTTGATTTTGCATTACCTCTAAGATAGTAGATGTAGGAATCTTCAGGGTAAAGACTAATGGATTGTGAATAATCTTTTATTGCTCCAAGGTAGTCTATTTTTGCATCTTTTGCCTTTCTCCTGTTATCAAAATAAACAGCTTCCGTAGCATTGATGGCGATAGACTGTGTAATTGCTGCATCGTATGATTCCTCCATATAGTATTCCAACCCAATAGAGTTATGACCTGTGGCATATGTTGAATCTATTTGAATCGCCTTCTTAAAAGCGCCAATAGCTCGTTTTGAATCACCTAATTCCAAATATGTATCACCCAAATTACCAAAAAAATTTAAAAGGGGGTTTTTAGATTTTGTAGCTTTCAGGAAATCGGCTAGAGCGGAATCATAATTTTCCAGATTATAGTAGCAGATGCCTCTATAATTGTAAAGCTCTCCATTAACGTAACCAATATCCTCAGATTTATTAAATGCTATTATTGCTCGCTCATACTGTTCTAAGTTATAATTTGCCATAGCAAGATTCCAGTAACCTATATAATAGACGCTATCTAAGTCAAGTACCGTTTTGAAATTGAGTAATGCAGTATCATACACTTCAAGATTATAGTAGCAGAGACCCCTATTAGAATAGTACAGCGCTTCGTCAATTTTAATATTGATAGCACGCGACATATCTTCGATTGCCGCTGAGTAGTCGCCAAATGCCTTAGATGCAACGATATAGTCTTAATTCGAAGATAGGCTAGAATTAACAAAAAAAGTCCCACATTTTCTGTGAGGTTTTAATCTAGATAGAGAACGCTAGACTCGAATCAATACACGAACCTGTTTGACATCCGTCAGGTTCGGGACATTCTAGCTAACAAACCCTGACATTAATTAAATCTTCAAGATATTCTACAGTCTGACTTATCTTTAAAAGAGCTGTAAATCAGAGACGAAATGGGCATAATAAAAAACCTTCCGTTTGGAAGGCTTGGTGGAGAATACCGGATTCGAACCGGTGACCTCTACACTGCCAGTGTAGCGCTCTAGCCAACTGAGCTAATTCCCCAAGGGTCGGCAAATATAAAAACTTGATTTGAATTCCACATTTTTAATAGTTGTTTTCATCGTCAAACTTTTAACCCATTTTTCTAGGTAAAATCTGGTATACACTAATCCTATTTTTCACTTATTTTTCACTTCATGCTGCTAAACTTTTTGGCAGCGCCCACGAATAGCATGATCTTTAGATGTTTTTACTTGTGCGATTTATCTTAATTCAGATCATAAAAGATTACATACAGCCGGTGTAATCAATTAGTAATATGCCCCGAAAAGATTCTAAATATATCAATGATATAGATGGAGCCCACTTCGAATTTGAAGGTTTGGAGATAGCCAAATGGGTTTGTCTGTGCATTATGGTTTCCGGATCATTGATAGGTAGTATGTTCTTGATACAGGGAAATCCATACCGGGTGCATTATTACATTTATGGTGTAGTTGTATTTTTTATCTTACCCTACTACCTCATCCAAAAAGGACAGTTAAAAATCGGTCGGGTTTTAATATCATATGCACTGCCTATCCTGATTTGTGCAATATCCATAGTAGACAAGCATGCTCAACTAGCATCAGGCGATTTAGACCCCGTAAATTTTCTTGATGTGAGATTCATCCTTGTCTGTTCACTGATATTTCCAATAATGATCAGTCCGTTAAAACCGGCCTTCAGCTTTTGGATTAATGTTTTTCCATCAGTTTTAATAATTGCATTATTTGACCCAATTCATAATTTTTTTCAGGCTGGCTATGAAAGAACAGGTTTATCAACATCAATGTACTTTTTTGACCTTAACCTTTATGCCTTTATAACTACTGTGGTGTTAACACTTTCTTTAATTTATCTGAAAAGGAAGACTGCTGCCAGCATTTCATACCTGCGGAGTCTATCCCATAATATCGAAGAAAATGCCGAACAACTGAACTTCATGGTAGAAAATGCTACTCAGGGGACTTGGAAATGGAATATTGACGATAGAACGTTTGAGTTTTCAGACAAAACCAAGCGTTTTTTACAAAGCGGTAACACCGTCTGCCCTGATGATAAAATTATAGATTTTATTCATCCAGAGGATCATCAACTACATCTTAAGGCGTTTCAAGATACCCTTTCTAATAAGAAAATATACAATGTCGAAATAAGAATTAAAGATCCACAGAAGGACGAAGCCGAATACCAATGGGTGCAATCACTTGGTGAGGTTATTCGGGATCAATCGGGTAAAATCGTTAAAATGCTGGGACTATTTATTGACATAAAAGATCGAAAGAACATTCAACTTGAGCTTGAGAGAAGAAATAAAGAGCTGGAACGGATTAATGCTACGCTTCTTGCTGCAGAGAAAGAAAAAAGTACATATCTGGAAAAGATTGAATTACAACTAAGACAGATCGAGTCCAAAAACCGTGATCTCGATCAGTTTGCCTATGTAGTTTCACATGATCTTAAGGCGCCTCTACGTGCTATAAATAATTTAGCCACCTGGATTCAGGAAGATATAGGTGAAAGCTCTAAGGAAGTACAGTCCAATTTCTATGTGCTGAAATCAAGGGTAGAACGGCTTGATAATTTTATTGATGGATTGCTTGAATATTCCAGAGTAGGGAGAATGAACCTCGACCTGGAGCAAGTGGACCTGGATATAATGATTAATGATATTGTTAGGTCGTTTGACAATGAAAGTGTAACTATTCAAAAGTCGGGTACTTTTCCGGTCATCAAAGGATACAAAGTATTGATCCATCAATTATTCCAAAACCTGATATCGAATGCCATCAAGCATAATGATAAGAGTCAGCGCCTTGTTCATCTTAAATATGACCTTCATGGTGATTCCCATATTTTTTATGTAAAGGATAATGGCCCTGGCATACGTCCGGAATTAAGAGAAAAGGTATTCAAAATATTTCAGACCCTTAAACCAAAAGATGAGCAGGAAAGTACAGGTATAGGACTGTCCATCGTTAAGAAAATAATTGAAGAGATTAAAGGTGAAATTGAGGTGTGTGATTCTGATGAAGGGGCTTTAATAAAGTTCTCTATACCAACCTCTGTAGATAAACCATTTCCAATACTTTAGAGCTATCTGGCTTCTAAAAACTGTGTTTTTCTTTTGGTAAGAGCTGGCTAACTATTACGTTATTAGAGTTTTCTGGTTGACTTAAAACTGTTAACTTTAACTATATGGCGCAGGTCAAGTTTACACCCAATTTAAAGCGGTTTTACCCTAACCTCAAAACGACTGAATTTAGTGGAGACACGGTGGCGGAATTACTGGATCAAATCGATGCCGCTCACAAGGGTATTAAGGATTATATAGTTACGGAACAAGGTGAACTTAGAAAGCATGTTAATATTTTTATCGGTAATGAAATGGTGAAAGACAAGGTCAATTTATCAGATCAACTCACTCCCAAGGATGAAGTGTACATTCTGCAGGCTCTGTCCGGGGGATAAACCGTCATACATTATAATGGATAGCAGAACAGTTATGCTAACCAAGCGCCTCGAATCAATCCAACGAAACCTGATATTTTAATCAGGTTATTTTGCACCTAAAAGCCTAAACGGCAGCATAAAAATGGCTTCAATGAGCTTAAAAACGCCCCCTACAGCTATTCCTAATAGCCGAAAAGGCAGTGATATGAGCCATATCACTGGAAATAAGAAGATTAATAAAATAGCCAACGGCCAGCAGAGCGCCAGCAAAATGAACCATAAAAGGATGGTGATAAGAAATCTCATAGTAGTTTTTTGACCTAAACCTATAAACGGCCACACCGGTGAAAAGGATTCAATAGATCGAGTTAGGAGATTAGAACTTTGATACACTAACTATCTAGATTATCAAACTTTATGTCGAAAAACAATAACTAAGTATTTGAGCCGCTTGACTTCCGCAACCGTTTGCGAAAAAATTACTTTAATCACTTGCATTTATTAAAATCCTTAGTAAATTGGTCGACCAGTTGCTGGTGAACTAGTTAGATGATGAAAAATAGCCTTTTAAAGAATTTCAGTGAGATCGTAGTTGAAAAACCAGCGGATAAAATTATTCAGCAAATCAGGGAATTGATCTCTTCAGGTCAGCTGAAGCCTGGAGACAAGTTACCATCGGAAAGGATGTTAAGCGAGCGGTTTGGCGTAGGAAGAACGAGCGTGCGAGACGCCATTCGTAAGCTTGAGTTTTACGGTATTCTTAGAACTCTTCCCCAAAGCGGTACAGTAGTAGCAGGATTAGGAATTACGGCATTGGAGGGTTTGATCACGGATGTCTTGGAATTGGAGAGGCGCGATTTTCGATCACTAGTCGAGACCAGGGTCTTGTTAGAAGTAAGCGCTGCCGAAAGCGCTGCTGAACGCAGAACTGACGATGATATACTCAAACTGGCCAATGCGCTAACTGCGCACAAAAAAGCTATTCTTAATAATAGAACGGCAGTTGAGGAGGATTTACTATTTCATTTAAAGATCGCAGAAGCTAGTCAAAACTCAGTTCTCAATTCTTTAATGCTCATTATTACTCCTGAAATCATGCACTATTTCAATAAGCACGATGTATGTGGAGAAGGAAGAGCTGAGATAGCCGTGGAGCAGCACGAGATAATATTGGATCACATTGTGAACCAGAATGTCGAAAAGGTGGGAAATGCTATGCGTGAACATCTTAAAGATATTAGCGAATATGTGAAGACATTAAAACCAGAGCCTTCCCAGAATGGAAATGGGCGGGTATAACTCTATGCATCAATGGGAAAGTTTAATTCGGGATAAAAAAATGGACTGGCCTAGGGCCAGGTCCATTTAATATCGAGGAATACTAACACACTAAATATCAATTTGGCGATCGGTATTGTCAGCGTGACTAAAGCACCCCTTTCATTTTCAAAAGTACTCATTTTTTGAAAATGAAAGGTCAAGCCTTGGTATTCCTTCATATCCTCAAGGAAATTATTTATTCAAAATCATTTAAAGAATGAAAAACATTTTACCAAGGTTTAAGATCCTTCGTATAGCCATCAGTTCCTTAATTGTACTATTTGGTTTCACCGGTGCGATGCCTGATTTACATGCTCAAAATCAGGTAATCACGGGTACTGTAGTCTCTGAAGATGGCGAAGCGCTACCGGGAGTGGCTATACGGGTACAAAACACGACTATCGGAACTGTAACCGATGTGGATGGGAAATTTTCCATAGAAGTTGTTGAAAAAGATGCGGCCCTTGTTTTTTCTTATGTAGGATTTAAGCCTCAAATTATTCTAATATCAGGCCGTACAAGCTTTAACATAGTTTTGGAGGAGGATATCACACAACTGTCTGAAGTGGTTGTCATAGGTTATGGAACCCAAAAGAAATCACACCTGACAGGTGCTATCTCTAAACTGACCAATGAAAACTTAGAGCAGCTTCCTTTTGCTCGTGTGGATGATGCACTTGTAGGTCAGGTTTCGGGAGTCCAAATATCAAGTACTTCGGAGGAAGGTGTAGGAAGTGATCCTACCATTCTGGTCAGAGGAGTAGGGTCAATTACTGGTGGTTCGGGCCCGCTTTTAGTTATTGATGGAGCTCCTGTCGATTCGGAGTTCTTTGGCAACATTGATATGAATGATATAGAATCCTTCGAAATTTTAAAGGATGCAGCTTCAGCGGCTATTTTCGGATCTCGTGGAGCAAATGGGGTCATCATGATAACCACAAAAGAAGGAAAGGAAGGCGCCGTTAAGTTTACCTATAATGGATTCGCTGGCTATCAAGAAGGCCATAAAAGTGAATATTTCCAAACATCTATTAATGATCATGTAGCTCTTGAGCTTGCCAACAATGAATTCGTAAGTGACGCCACCAGAATTAAGCAACTGCTAGGAGATACCGATTGGGAAGATATTGTCATTAATGGTGGTTATGTTACTAGTCATTCGCTTTCCGCTCGAGGTGGCAGCCAGCGCACTAAGTATAGCACATCATTAAGCTACCTGCATGATGAGGGTGTTTTATTAGTTGATGATTTTAAAAAGTACAATTTCAAGGCAAGGGTTGACACTAAGGTATCTGATAAATTCTCGTTAGGTTTTAATATCAATCCGTCTTATACGAAAAGAAGGAGATACACGGATGCCTTGCGCCAAATGGTACGCCAAAGCGCCCCCTGGCTCCCTGAAAGGCATACGGCACGTACCTTACAGTTTGTCAATTTCGAAGATTTTCCAGACCTGCAGCCAGGGGATTATGTGTGGCAAAGTCATTTTGACGACGTCACCGTTCAGGATGTGTTTTTTGATGATAACGGTAACATTGCGGGGTTCAACGAGTTTGAAAGTGGAAGTATAAGCAATACAGGTAATGCCGGTCCGCTACTGCGCATCTTAGAGCGTGAGACCTTTGATGAAAGACTTAAGGTTTACGGTAATGTTAAAGCTAACTATAAGATTAATGACGATTTCAGTCTAAAGTCTAATATAACTGTTACTTTCCAAGACCTTTTACAAACAGTCTATCGAGGAACAGAATCAACTAATTTTGCCGGAGATGCTCTTGCTCGTGAAAGAAATCAGTCAAGGTTAAGATTTGTTGAAAACCTTTTCCTAAACTATTCTAAAGATTTTGCGGATCACGAAATTGATGCTGTGCTTGGGATAGCGGGAGAACAAGAAATCGATCGAACCACGGAGTTTGAAGGAAATGGTTTTACCAACGATGACATTCCTAGAATTGAAGGTGCGACGAACATTTTTGTTCGGGAAGGTTACACGCGTGAGCGCAGGCTTATTTCATTCATCGGGCGCGTTAACTATGCCTTTAAAGATAGATACTTAGCCTCTATTAGCGTAAGAAGGGACGGCAGTTCAATATTTGGTAGCAACAATAAGTTCGGTACTTTCCCAGCATTTTCTTTCGGATGGCGTGTGTCCGAAGAGGGCTTCCTTTCAGGTTCATCTATTATTAGTAACCTGAAAATAAGGGCCAGTTATGGTGTTACTGGCAATGATAATGTCAACCTCCCCATTCCAGTACAGGAATTTTACCCTTACTTACCGATCTTAAGATCCGAACCGACGGCTGTTGAGGGAGGTACGGCACAAACCTTTAATCCCATAAATATTGCAAATGATAATTTAAGATGGGAACGATCCATTGAGATTAACCCTGGTATTGATTTTGGTCTGTTTGATAACCGGATAAATGGTAGTATTGAATACTACAGAAGAACAAGTGATGATCTTCTTCTCGACGTGCCAATTTCAAGTGTTACAGGTTTTACAACATCATTTTTGAATATTGGTGAAGTAAGAAATGAAGGAATAGAAGTGAACTTCAAGACCTTCAACATGAATCGAAGCAATTTCAAATGGAGTACGAACTTTATTGCATCAACCAATGAGAATACTTTGACTGATTTTGGCGATGCTGATGGTACCGTTTTCACGCCAAGTGATGGGTCTGATAGAAACACAGAATGGATCGCAAGTGTGGGTAATCCTATTTCTAACTTTTATGGATTCGTGTACGAATCGGATGTACCTCTTGAGTATCGTGCTAGGCCCTTTGAAATCATTGGTTCTAAATCACAAGAAGTATATGTCAAAGATCTGAATGGAGATGGTATTATCAATGACGATGATCGTACTATTCTGGGAAATGCATATCCCGAGTTCATATGGAGCATTACCAACGAGTTTACTATTGGTAGATTCGATGTATCCTTTATGTTTCAAGGGAGTCACGGCGCTGAAACCCGTAATATTGCAGATCTGGAAGGTTTCTCTTTATCTCTGGGAGCGAATGCCACTACAGCAGAAGCGCCAAGGTCAGAGTTTTTACGCCCAAGAGTGCTAACCAGTGATATTATTCAGGATGCATCCTTTTTAGCACTTCGCAACCTAAATATTGGGTATACATTGCCAGGTAATATTCTTGAGCAATTCAAAATTCAGTCTGCCAGAGTTTACGCTTCGGCGTCAAATTTACTCTACTTCCATGCGGATAACTTCACAGGCTGGAATCCGGAGTCAATAAGGCAAGGCGGGGACTTCACGCCTATCACTTACGGCTATAATCGTGGAGGATCACCTATCGTTAGGAAGGTTGTTTTAGGTGTTAACATAAATTTTTAAGGAGATGAAAGCGATTTTTTCTAAAACACTCGTCATATTTTCTGTCATAGTCATCTCATCTTGCGATGATTATCTTGAACCCGAACCTATTTCTTTTATAAGCCAGGAATTCTTTTTCGCTGATGATGACGACTTAGACGTAGGTATTCTAAATATCTATGATGGGTTGCAGGGAGATAACGATCAACAGATTGTTGACTTCAGGTCTACTCAAATTGAATATATGCTCACCGAGATGCGCTCAGATAATGCCAGAGCCAGAGGCGGTGGAGATGCAACCTCTGATTTTCAACAGTTCGAGGTTTATGAAGTGAATACCAACAACATTATTGTCCAGAATTATTATGAGAGTATGTATAATGTCATATTCAGAGCAAATCTCATATTAGACAATTTGGATGCGGCGTCGGAGGCGCGAAGAGGGGAATTTGAAGGCGAAGCTAAATTTGTAAGGGCCTATGTTTACTTCCAACTGGTAAGGCTTTTTGGACCGGTACCTATGCCTTTAAAGGTAATTTCCCCAGACGACGATGCAGCGATTGCGTTTACGAGAGTTGCAACGGATGTGGTATACGCTCAGATTATTGAGGATTTACAAGTAGCTGTAGAGAACCTTAACAACCAGTTCAAAACGAGAGCTTCTAAAGCCGCCGCACAGGCGCTTTTAGCAAAAGTGTACCTTACCCTAGCGGCCGATGGACAAATGGCTTTGTACGAAGAAGCAAGACTCCTTTGCGACGAAATCATTAGCTCCGGCGAATATGAGCTCATGGATGATTATGGGGAAATATTCACCATTGAAAAAAATGATGAGATCATTTTTGCTATTGATTACATTGAAAACAATGAATTAACCAGTCAAAATTTCAGTTGGGAGACCAGTGATCTCGGAGATCGAAGGTTGAACTATACGACCGAAAACATACGATCGGTTTGGGATAGTCGAGAAGAGACAGTCAGAGACGTTCGGTTGGCATCCATTATTGATGGTCAGTTTATGAATACTAAGTATAGTACCAACAACCCTACTGGCCCCCTACAGTCTGGGAATGATTGGATAGTGCTACGTTACGCGGATGTGTTATTAATGTATGTGGAGGCTGTTCTGGCTGGAGGTAGCGTAACTAATAACGCTACGGCAATTTCATATTATGATGCAGTTAGGAGTAGAGCAGGTTTTTTGCTGCCGTCACTTAGCATTACCAAAGCGAAATTGCTGGAGGAGCGTAGAATGGAATTATCTTTTGAAAATCAGAGATTATTTGATCTCATACGGTTTAATGAAGCGATAAACGTATTATCTGCGCACGCTGACGCTACCGGTGGTCAATTCCAGAATACAGACTTGCTTTTACCAATACCTCAAAATGAGAGAAACCTCTCCGGTGATTTTAACATGCCCCAAAACCCTGGTTACTAATAAAAAATAACTAAGAAAATGAAAACGATTAAACTACAAGTTTTGGCTTCCTTACTTATTGTATTGGTCGGAACAGGATGTGAATTCGATCTTCCGGAAGAGGGAGCTGTACCTGATATTACCTTTCCAGAAGCATCGTTCACAGCTGATATTGGATCTAACCATCGCCAGATTGTATTTACGAATACTACAAACGATGAGGCTACGGGCTTTATATGGGACTTTGGAGATGGTAATACCGCAGAGGTTAATCTTGACAATCGGGATACCACCTATCAATATGGTGAAGATGGAACCTATGAAGTAACGCTTACCGCCTTTGATAATAACGAAGTGACAAGTACCTTCTCTACTACACTCAATATTTTTGATGAAACCCCTCCTTTGGCAAACTTTGATTTCGCTCAATTAGATGGTGATTTTAGAGTGGTTACATTTTCAAACCTATCTCAAAATGCAGATTCTGCCGTCTGGGACTTTGGAGATGGATCTGGAACATCAAGCGAGTTTAACCCTGTGTATACCTTTGCCGGGGCGAATAGTGGTGATGAGTTTGATGTTACGCTCAGGGCAATTGATGAGTTGCTGGATTTTGCAGACACTACCATTACTATAACCTTGGTAGACGATCCTACGCGTCCAATAGCCAATTTCTCTTCTGAGACAGTGGGGCTTACAGTGTTCTTTACCAATGAATCAGTAAATGCAACTTCTTATGTCTGGGATTTTGGAGATGGTAATACTTCTACTGATTTGAATCCCGCACATCGCTACGAGACTGCTGGTAGATATGAAGCTAGTCTTTCAGCCATTAGCGATGACATGAGGGTAACCACATTGACGAAAGCCGTGGTAGCGGATCAGTTTGTGCCAATAATCGCCAATGGCACTTTTGATGACTACACGGGAATAAATAATGGTGACAACATTGATATGTGGGATATGACACCTAATTCCACTATTGCTAGTTTAGACGGAGGTCCCGATATTCCAAGTCCATTTATTGAACAGTGGAATAATACTGCCTTGAATGCCTTTATCGATGCTAAGTATTGTACAAATGAACAAGCTGCGAATACATCCAATGGCGCTTTTAAAACAAGGGGCGCCAAATTTGACGCTCCGTGCCGCAGACTTTATCAAGTGGTGGAAGTACTGGCAGATGAAGAATATAGTATTACGCTTCAGACACGTTCGGAAGCCGAAGGGATAAGCACAGAAGTATTCATCTTGAATACGGAGATTACCACTGAGGATGAGATAGATGCTGACCCCTCTACGGATAATCCACTAGTGGACGGGTATTTGTTAATCACGAATGATTTTAATTCTTCAAGTGGAAGCTCAGAGAATAATACGCTGACCGGAAGCTTTCTCACGTTTACCGCGTCAACGGATAAAATAGTTATCTACATCAGATCTCTCGATGCGGAAAATACTATGACGGAGGTGTTTGTCGATAACATAACAATCAATTAAATAGGTAAAGGGTGCCTCAGAGCTTTGACAACAGGACTGTCTAGCTATAGATGTCATTTATGCAAGCATATATTATTTCTGATTAACCAAGTCGTGCAGTTTAATATCTCATTACAACAAAAACCTCTACTACTGATCCACTCAGGTAGGCTCTGTCTTGTTTTATCCGTTTTGGTAATTGGTCATGGGTGCAATAATGACGAAGGCCAAGCACAAACGAATGCTGTAGTTGAGGTGCTGGAAGAGACGGGTCCTAAGACTGATGGCGGAACTATAAATTACAATTTAGCAGATATTGATTTAAGCAATTGGAAAGTCACGCTGCCTATACCTCGAGCTGATGGCCGCCCACTGGAAGTCGAACCTCCTGAGATTTTGGATTACGCGACCAATAGTACTCTAGCGCCATTTATGTATAATGATTCAACGGATGGATCAATCGTATTTTACACGTATCCCGAAGCAACCACTAAGAACTCTTCTTACTCCAGAACAGAATTAAGGGAACAAATGGTGCCAGGAAGTAATCATACCAACTGGACTTTTAAGCAGGG